>NZ_JBJEIH010000038.1:53592-102979 GCF_051876855.1 Bifidobacterium sp. | reverse complement strand
AGTAGCCACAACCCTGGCAAAGAACAATACTCCCCTCAGCAAGGAGTTGACGCAGCGACTGCGCGCCACACAAGCGCAGTTACAATCGCAGACTGCGCAACATCAGATTCCAGTTCAATCCACGGTAGTCGAGACCATCCGTAGATTCGTCAGTCGCACGGAACGCTACCACGGGAAAAAGGCATGCATCCGAGCCGCGCAATATATTGCTTGTGGATCGATGTCCATGCAGGAGACACGAGTACGACTTGCGCTGATCCAACATGGGCTGCCCCGACCCGATTGTAATCTTGTAGTCAATCTTCTGACCTTCAATTCAGGAGTGCCGTACACGCTAGATCTTGCATGGTCTGAAGCAAAAGTCGGCATCGAATATGACGGAGACCACCACCGCACCGATCGAAGGCAATGGCGCAACGACCACGAAAAACGCAATCGTTTGCAACAGAACGGGTGGCACATTTTCACCATTGACGCGGATACCATCAACACTGTTGACGCCCGGGCGCACTTTGCGCTCAATGTAGCGCGGGTGCTCAGCCAGCGCGGTGTCACCTCAGGATTCCGACCCATTGCGAAGCCGTTGTGAAGGAGAAGCGATCAAGCGCGGGGGCAGAATCCGCAGTAGATGCGAATGTTGCTGTTGCGCGGCAACAATGGCTGCACGGGAGGAGAAAATTCAAGCGACGCAGGCAGTCAAGCGAAGACAGTGGCAGACACTGGAGCGGGACTCCCGGGTGGATTCGCCAAACTAGTGCCGAGCTCCCGGGAGTTCTTGCAGATTCGCACAATGGTGGCTGAACTCCCGGGAGTTTAGGAGCGAGGACGCGTTTTACGACTCATGAGACAAAGAAAACGTTGGAATACCAACACGCCCCCAATGAGGGCAGTGGGAGTTTATGGCAAATCCGCGGAACAGCGACTAAACTCCCGGGAGTTTGATTGCCAAGACGAAATTCGGCACAGATGTGACAAGAAGAACGTTGAAATACCAACACGACCGGAATCACGGCAACGGGAGTTTACGGGTGAATCAGCGAATCGGACAAGAAGTCCCACGACGGCGCGGGCATGCCAGCCGCACGGGACAGACACGGGCAGAACAACAGATATACGCAGACGCACGCGGCACCGGAGCGGGATTTTATGGATGATTCACAGGGCATGGGCAAAACTCCCGGGAGATCATCCGGGACATGCGGATTCACAGGAGAAGTGACAGAGAAAACGTTGGAATACCAACACGCCCCCAATGAGGGCAGTGGGAGTTTATGGCAAATCCGCGGAACAGCGACTAAACTCCCGGGAGTTTGATTGCCAAGACGAAATTCGGCACAGATGTGACAAGAAGAACGTTGAAATACCAACACGAGAATAATTACGCCAATGGGAGTTTACGCTCCCAATCGCAAATCAAGCGAGAAGTCCCACGCCGATGCGGGAGAACAGTGTGGAAACAGAAGAACACGTATAAACTCCCGGCGAAGGGACGTCGGGCACTGAAGATTATGACGGATTGGCAGGATAGGCGATACACTCCCATGAATCGGTACAGCACAGCGGACGACCAGCGCCAATCAGGCGCAGGATGAAGGCCAACAGCGGATGTGGCCCCACGCTTTACGCGCGGGGCCACATTTTCCGGCCGGCAGAAGCCGGCTTGCGACAGCCACCGGGCCGTCGCTACGTTTCGGCTGATATATCAGCCGAAACGTCCAGATACGTACCGTTCGGCTTCTTCGTTTTGGGGGTTGTTGAACATCGTGGTCGTATCCGCGAAATACTCGAGATGACCAGGCTGGCCAACAGCCTTCAGGTTGAAGAATGCGGTGAAGTCGGCGATACGCGCCGCCTGCTGCATGTTGTGGGTCACGATCACAATCGTATACTCGTTCTTCAGCTCGTTGATCAAATCCTCCACGGCCAGCGTGGAAATCGGGTCAAGCGCGGAGCACGGCTCATCCATCAGCAACACCTGCGGATGCACGGCCACAGCTCGAGCAATGCACAGGCGCTGCTGCTGGCCACCGGACAGGCCCACACCCGGATTGTCGAGGCGGTCCTTCACTTCGTTCCACAGATTCGCGCCGCGCAACGCCCACTCGACCAGATCATCGGCGTCCGACTTGCTCAGGTGCTTGTTGTTAAGCTTCACACCGGCAAGCACGTTCTCGCGAATCGACATGGTCGGGAACGGGTTCGGGCGCTGGAACACCATGCCGACATCACGGCGGACAGCCACCGGATCGACATCCTTGTCATACAGGTTGCGGCCTTCCAGCAGCACCTCGCCCTTGACGTGAGCGCCGGGGATGATCTCATGCATACGGTCGAGCGTGCGCAGCACAGTCGACTTGCCGCACCCGGACGGACCGATGAACGCGGTGACCTTGTTCGGCTCGATGTTGATGTTCACATCTTCCACAGCGAGGAAATCGCCGTAGTAGATGTTCAGATTCTTGACATCAATACGTTGTCCCATTGTTTTCCTTCAGTTTGTTCCGGATTTCCGAAAACGATTGCATTCCGTCAGCGCTCGGTCTTCACCGCGAAGATGCGGGCGACCAGACGACCGATGAGATTGAGGATGAGCACGATCACGATGAGCACCAGAGCCGCGGCCCATGCGCGTTGCATCGGGATGTCGGTCACGCAGGACGCGTCAGCGGACGCGGGGCACGCGACCTTGAGCTTGCTGTACTCCTGGTAGACGTACACCGGCAGTGTGGTCATCTGACCGCTGAACAGGTTCACGTTCGTCGTGGAGATGTAGCCGGCAGTCATCAGCAACGGGGCTGTTTCACCAACCACGCGCGCAATCGCGAGAATCACTCCCGACACAATGCCCGGCAAAGCGGTACGCAGCACAATCTTCGTAATAGTCCGCTGTTTGGTCACACCCAGCGCGTACGAGGCTTCGCGCAAATCGTTCGGCACGATCTTGAGCATCTCCTCACTGGATTTGACGACCGTCGGGATCATCAGCAGAGACAACGCGACGGAGCCTTCGAAACCGTTGAATGTACCCGGGCCGACGAGAATCGTGAACATGGAGAACGCGAACAGGCCAGCAACGATCGAAGGCACTCCACTCATCACGTCGACCAGCAGGCCGATGGACTTGGCGAACTTGCCGCCACGAGAGTATTCGATGAGGAACACCGAGCACATGATGCCGATCGGCACCGAAATGACCAGCGCACCGAGCGTGATTTCCAGCGTGCCGATAATGGCGTGCTGGATGCCGCCATATCCACCGGACGCGGTCGGACGTCCACCGATCACACCGGACATGTTATAGGACAGGAAATTGAGATTCAGCCGCTGCAAGCCGTTGGCGATGGTCGTCCACAGCACGGAGAACAGCGGGATCAGCGCGACGATGAACGCAACCGAAATCAGGACCGCCATCCCGACGTCGCGACGCTTGCGGCGGGCGACCATGGAACGCGTGGGTTTGAACTTGTCGAAGTCGATAACCGGCGCGCCTTTCATCGGCGACTCGCCGGCAGCTTTCGCATATTCTTCCGAAGCGGACATCATGCGCTCACTTTCTGCGTGATCTTGCGGGCGATGAAGTTGACCACGAAGGTGATCAGGAACAGCACGAGGCCGGTGCCGATCAGCGTGGACACGCCCAGCGAGTTCGCCTCAGGATACTGGGCGGCGATATTCGCTGCGATGGTCTGGTTCTGCGACGCCTGAAGAATCTTGAACGAGTAATGCATGCCAGGCGACAGGATCATGAGGACAGCCATCGTCTCACCGAGGGCGCGACCCAAGCCGAGCATCGATGCGGACACGACGCCGGACTTTCCGAACGGCAGTACCGCAAGCTTGATCATCTCCCACTTGGTGGCACCAAGCGCAAGCGCCGCTTCCTGCTGCAAACGCGGGGTTTGCAGGTAGACATCGCGGGCCATGGAGGTGATGATCGGCAGAATCATGACAGCCAAGACTACAGCCACCGTGGCGACCGTACGGGCAGGGTTGGCAGCGGGTCCCTTGAACAGCGGAATCCAGCCGAGATACTTGGCAACCCAATTCCAGAACGGGTAGATGGCCGGCACCAGAACGATGCCGCCCCACAGGCCGTAGATAACCGACGGAATCGCCGCCAGCAGGTCGACAATCGTGCTCAGCGCGGTCGCCAATCCCTTGGGGGCGTACTGCGAGATGAACAGTGCGATGCCGACGGATACGAAGAAGGCGATGAGCAGGGCGAGCGCCGCAACCAGGATGGTGCCGAACGCAAGGGGTCCTACATATTGCCAGAAGTTATGCGCCTTACCGCCGGTGAACGACTCGATAGTCGCCTTGTTGGCGTTTTGATCGCCGCCGATGAGCGGCCAAGCGCGGAAGAAGAGGAAGAGAAAGACCGCGGCAAGCACGACAAGGATGAGGGCGCCGCACGCGAATGCGACCCATCTGAATACCTTGTCCGCTGCTTTACCGCCGACCGGCTGGTCGATCGTGGATTTCTCGGAACTCACAGGTTCTCCTTAAGGGCTTACGCCCGTAAATCGGGCACATGGTGGAACCGGCTTCAGGCCGCGCCCCGGCTTGAAGCTGGGCCGCGGCCTGAAATCGTTTCATCATTCCATTATCGATGATACCGTCTGACGGGCGTATCACGGACCGCCCGGAATCAGACCCGGGCGAGCCGTTCAGTGCGCGTCACTTGGTTTCGATCGCTTCGATCGACTTGGTGACCTTGGCGCGAAGGGTGTCGCTCATCGGGGCGGAACCGGCGTTGTCAGCGGCGACCTGCTGGCCGTCCTTGCTGACGACGTAGGTGAGCCAGGACTTCACGAACTTCGCGGTGTTGGCGTCCTTGTAGGCCGGGCACACGATGTCGTAGGAGACCAGCACGACCGGGTAGGCGCCGTCCGTGGTGGTGGTGTGGTCGAGCTTGACGACCACGCGGTTGTCACCCTTGGCGGAATCGTCGAGCGGCGAAGCGTCCACGACCTTGGCGGCTGCCTCAGCCGAATACGGGACGTACTTCTCGCCGACCTTCACGGCGACGGTGCCCAGATCGCCGGCCTTGGAGGCGTCGGCGTAGCCAATCGTGCCATCGGCCTGGCTGACGGTGTTGATCACGCCATCAGTGCCCTTGGCGCCCTGGCCGACCTCGTTCGGCCAGTTCTCACCCAGGTCGTAGCTCCAGGCATCCGGAGCGACATCCTTGACGTAGCTCAGGAAGTTCTTGGTGGTGCCGGACTTATCGGAACGGTGGACCACGGTGATTGCGGTGTCAGGCAGGTCGACCTTCGGGTTCTGCTGCTTGATTGCGTCATCGTTCCACTTGGTGATCTTGCCGTCGAAGATCTTGGCGATGGTCTCGCCATCAAGGTTCAGGTGCTTGTCCTTGCCGGAGATGCCCTTGAGGTTGAACACGATAGCGATCGGGGAAATGTAGACCGGGACGTCGAATGCGGTGCCGGAAGCGCACACGCTCTTCGACTGGGAAACCTCGTCATCGCTCAGCGAGGCATCGGAACCGGCCCACGCGGTGGCACCGGTGAGGAAGGTGCTCACGCCAGCGCCCGAACCGCTCGGGTTGTACGAAATCTTCGCGTCAGGATTCTGCTCCTGATAGCTGGCGATCCAAGCCTCGACAGCGGACTGCTGCGAGGAGGCGCCAGCGCCCTGGAACTCGCCGGAGATCTTCTCGGCGGCAGAGGAGGATGACGAGCTGGAGCTGGAGGTACCAGACGCAGGCTCGTTGTTTCCGCAGGCGCCAAGTGCCGCGATCATGGCGACACCGGAAACAGCGGCGATGGAACGTACAAGCAAATTCTTACGCATGTCTTCTAATCCCTCTGAACATTGCAACGGGCGCGATTGCGCCCTGTGCCTCGGGGCGTGTGCCCCGCATCATAAACATGGCACCTTTCCATTCATGACAATTCAAGCCTATGGGAGATTACGGGGTCTGCGGGCCAAATCAGGTGAACGGAAGATGAACTCTTGTCGATATCGTGGAGCTCGCCGCAGGATTGCGTCTCCAGCGACTCCTCACTCACGAGCTTCTGTCGACGCTGAGGGCGGTGTGAGCGTCGGTAGAAACAGTGTTACAACCTTCTGCCGACGCTCACGACACACTCAGCGTCGGCAGAAACAGGAATTGCACAAACTGGCTACGCTGGGGCCGCCTGTTGCGTAACCAGTTTGAGAGAGTACACAAACCAGCTACGCTGAGACCGCTACCACCGTAACCAGTTGGGGAAAGGCGGACGCGCGCGGGGTCACTTCGTGGGGTCGTCGATTTTGTAGCCCAGGCCGCGCACGGTCGTCAGGTATTGTGGGTGGGACGGATCGGTCTCAATCTTGGAACGCACGCGCTTGACATGTACGTCCAGCGTCTTGGTGTCGCCGACATAATTCGACCCCCAAATACGGTCGATCAGCTGGTGCCGCGTCATGACACGTCCCTTGTTCTGCATCAGATATTCAAGCAGCTCGAATTCCTTGAGCGGGAAGAACACATCCTGCCCGCGCACGGTGACCTGATGCTCGCCCACATGCATGGTGATATCACCGCAGACGAGCGCAACATCGTCATCCTGCGCACCGGACGCCTGTTCCACTGACTGATTGCGCCGCAGCACCGCACGGATGCGCGCCAACAACTCGCGGAACGAATACGGTTTGGTCACATAGTCATCCGCGCCGATTTCCAGCCCGACGACTTTGTCGATCTCCGCGCTTTTCGCGGTGAGCATGATAATCGGCACGCGGCTCTGCTCACGGATGCGCCGGCACAACGCAATCCCGTCGATGCCTGGCAGCATCAGGTCGAGCAAAACCAGGTCGGCGCCGCCGCGAGTGAACAGCTCCAAACCTTCCTCACCGGTTTCGGCGGCCTCGACATCATAACCCTCGCGAGTCAGCTGATAGACCAACGGTTCTCGATAGGATTCCTCATCTTCAACGATCAGAATGCGTGTCATGCTGTTGTTCTGCTCCTTGCTGTTCCATCTGTCCCGTCTCTACGGCCTGTCCATCCGTCCGCGCCTTAGACGGCGACTGCCCGGTAGCCCGGACGGAGGAATCGGCAGCCGCTTGGCTGCTTGCGGACGCATCATGATCGTCGCCACATGCCAACGGAAGTTCAATCGTGAACGTCGAGCCGCTCCCCTCATGCGACCACGCTGAAATCGTGCCGCCGCACTCCTCGACGCAATGCTTCGTAATCGCCAGTCCGAGCCCGGTTCCGCCGGTATCGCGCGACCTGGCAGGATCCACGCGATAGAAGCGCTCGAAGATACGATCCAGCGACTGCTCAGGAATGCCTATCCCCTGGTCGATTACCCGGATAGTCACCGTCCCTTCGGCGTCATGCCGCGCGATATCAGCGGTGACGGTCGTTCCCTCGGGGGAATAGTGAATCGCATTCTCAATCAGGTTCTTGACCGCCGTGGTCAGCGCACGGGGGTCCACCCTGATGAGCGCCGGACCGCCGGCATGCGTCACACGGATATCGATATGCTTGTGCTCGGCCTGCACGGCGTTCTGCTGGGCGGCGTCCTTGACCACATCCAGCGCGTCGACCTGCCGGGCGGAAGCAATGCCGGCCGTGCTTTCCGCGCGTTGCAGCTCGATCAGACGCTGGACGAGATTGGTCAGACGTTCTGATTCCTTCGAAATCCGGCCCGAGAAATAACGCACGGCATCCGGGTCGTCGGCCGCGTCGGTGATGGTCTCGGCAAGCAGCGATATCGCCCCGGCCGGCGTTTTCAGTTCGTGCGACACATTCGTCACGAAATCGCGGCGCATCATTTCAAACCGGCGGCGTTCGCTGATATCGCGTATAAACACGGCCACACGGTTCCCATCGATCGGCCCTGCGTGAATCATGAGATGGCGCGTGTGCGTCGGGCTTGCCATCCCCGCTTTGACACCGCGTCCCGGCCGCTCACCTTCGCCAAGCAGCTGCCGGCTTTCCAAGGTGATTTCGCGGTCCCGAATCTGCCCGTCCGCCGCGACCATCGTCGCAATCTGCGCCATGTCGTCACTGACGAATTGACCGTCTTTGACGACGGCGAGCGCTTCTGCCGCGGGACTGACATAGCGGATATGCCCCTGACCATCCGCAATCACCAGCATGTCAGGCATCATCTTGATGAACTGTTCCTCCGCCTGACGGACCGTTCCGCGGCCGAACACGCTCTGTTGCCGAGTGAAGCCGCCGACACCGTTCGATCGGGTGGCAGGCCCCTTGGCGGGTTCCTCTGCCGGATTGCCGTTCGTGCCAGCTCCAGATTCGCCCGCATTATGCCGGGCCTGTGCGCTCGCGCGGCGTCCCCAACGGTATCCAAGCAGGACGGCGAGCGCCGACACCGCGACCACAACGATCACGGCGATGGCCAATTGACGTGCGTCCATCGTTCCTCCCTGTGCCGCAGTCGCGGCGACTCCATGTCAAGCGTAACCTCACGGACGCTTTGGCATACCCGAGTTTGACTGAAGTTCGCCTGCTGTTCATATTCGCCGCCGAATCCGCGGCTGCGCTGTGTCGTGCACGGGCACCCTTGCGGCTTTATCGGCGCTGACCATCGAAACAATGTGCGCAGCCGCCTGCAGACGTTACAAGCCGCTTACAGCCGCTTACAGCCGGCGCACGATGTCGACGGCAAGGCGGGCGGCGGTATCCGCGTACTCGGAGATGTCAAATTCCTTGAACACTTCGTAATCGGTGTCCGCGTTGTCGCTCAGCGCGCGAATCACGAGGGCGGGCACGTCGTTGCGGGCCGCGACATGCGCGACCGCGGCACCTTCCATCTCGACCGCGTCGGCGCCGGTGGTCTCCCGCACTTCCTTGACTTTCTCGGGTGAATCGACGAAATAATTGCCGGAAGCGATTGTTCCGACGACATGTTTGATTCCGGCCGCATCAAGTGCCGCCGAGGCGACGTCCAACAGGTGGACATCGGAATGGAATTCCTCGGTTTTCGGCTTCCACTGACCGACCAGGCGCATGTCGGTGTCAAGATAGCGCAAGGTGCCGCCGAGGACGACATCGTTGATATGCAGGTCGCGGTTGAGATTGCCGGCGATGCCGGAGAAAATCACGGCCTGCGGATGGTAGGTGTCAATGAGGTACTGGGTGGTCGCGGCCGCGTTGACCAGACCCATGCCACCGACGGTCGCGGCGACACAGACCTGCTCGCCGGCGTTCGTGGTCAGGGTGCCGTGCGCGACGTCGAGACTCGCTTCACGGCGGTGCTCCACGTGGTCCAGCGACGCGGCGATGAGCGCGACTTCCTCGTCCAATGCCCCGATGATGGCGATGGTGGTGGTCATTGTTGTTCCTTTGCTCTTGTATGTTGCGTTGGTTTGATGTGTTGGTGCGTTGACGCGTTTGTGTTGTACCGTCACGACGTGTTGGTGTGTTGGTGCGTTGACTTGCCGCCCGGCTCACTCGTTCCAGCGACGTTGCGCGACGGCTTGCGCCAATTCACGCAACAGTTGTTCGGTATCGGGCCACGACAGGCAACGGTCGGTGATGGACTGACCGTAGACCAGCTGATTAAGCGGGGCGGGCTTCTGGTTGCCGCCCTCAAGGAAACTCTCCATCATCACACCGGTGATGCCGCGCTCGCCCCGGGCAATCCGCGCGGCGATATCGCGTACGACCTGTGCCTGACGATGCTCGTCCTTGCCGGAATTGCCGTGCGAGCAATCGACGATCAACCCATGCGCCGCCGCGGAATCAGCAGGCAGCATCGCACGGATGTCCGCCATCGCCCGCGCGACGGATTGCGCATCGTAGTTCGGCCCATGGCCCGAACCGCGCAGCACCACATGGCAATCGGGATTGCCAAGCGTTTCGACAGCGCTCGCGCGTCCCAGATGGTCGATGCCGAAGAATGTGTGCTGTTGGGCGGCCGCATAGCACCCGTTGACCGCCGCCTTGACAGATCCGTCCGTGGCGTTTTTGAAACCAACCGGCATAGACAGGCCGCTAGCCAGCTGACGGTGAATCTGGCTTTCCGTGTTACGGGCGCCAATCGCACCCCAGCTGATCGCATCGGCAATGTACTGCGGCGATGTCGGCTCCAGGAATTCGGTCGCGGCGGCGAGCCCGGTGTCCAGCACGCTGAGCAGCACGCGGCGGGCGAGCAGCAGCCCTTTGCGAATCTGATGGCTGCCGTCGATGTCAGGGTCGTTAATCAAGCCCTTCCAGCCGATGGTCGTGCGCGGCTTTTCGAAATACACGCGCATGACAATCAGCAGCTGGTCATCCAGCTCGTCTTTCAGCGCGGACAGGCGGTGCGCGTAATCAAGCGCCGCCTTGGAATCATGGACCGAGCAGGGACCGACAATGACCAGCAGACGGTCGTCCTGCCCATACAGGCACGCCCGGATTTCATCGCGCGAATAGGCGACGAGATTCTCCGCCTGCTGCGACAACGGCAGCGACGACAGCACTTGCGCCGGCGTAGGCAGCGGCTCGAGTTCAAGCACACGGCGGTTGATAATGCGGCTGACACCGACCTGATCCTCCCAGCGCGGAACATCCGTCGCTTCCAAAGGATTCTTGCCTTCGCTGATTGCTTCGTGGATGGCGCGCAGATCCTCCGGCGAATTCAGCGGCTGCTGGCCGACGTGCAAAGGATACGCCGCTTGCTGCGACGCCTCCTGGCTGTCCGGCATGCCTGACGGCTGCCCTGATGCCGACGGTGTTCTCGGATCCTTTTTCTGGTCGTTCATCATGCCCTTTCGTCCATACTGACTCAAGCATAACGCCACCGAGCGGAAGGCGAGCAAGACAGTCGCCGATAGCAGGCCCGGACTGTCGAAGTACCGGACTACCAAGTCGCCGGGCTACCGGTCACGGAACTACCGGACCAACAGGGCTACTGGTTCAAGGCACGGCGTGCAGTGACCGCGTCAGCGAGCGTGTGCAGCAGCTGGTCGGTGCGATCCCACGGCACGCAGGCGTCCGTGACGGATTGGCCGTAGACGAGCTGGTCGAGCGGGGCGGGCTTCTGATGGCCGCCTTTCAGGAAGCTTTCCATCATCACACCGAAAATACCCGGTTCGCCTTGCGCGATGCGAGCGGCGATATTCTCGACCACTTCGGCTTCGCGGACTTCGTTCTTCCCGCAGTTGCCGTGGGCGGCATCGATGACCACGCCGGCTTCGCTCACACCAGTCGCCTTCGAGGCCTTGAGCGCCTCAAGCGCGGCAGCGACCGACTCGGGGTCGTAATTGGGGCCGTGGCTGGAACCGCGTAAGACCACGTGGCAGTCGGGATTGCCTTTCGTTTCAGCCGAAATCACACGGCCGTCAAGATTAATCGAAAGGAAATGATGCTCGAATCCGGCGGTATAGCAGGAATCCGCGGCCGCTTTGATCGAGCCGTCCGTGGAGTTCTTGAAACCGACCGGCATGGACAGGCCGCTCGCCAGTTCGCGATGTACCTGGCTTTCGGTGTTGCGGGCGCCGATCGCGCCCCAGCTGATCAGGTCGCACAGGTACTGCGGGGTAATCGGGTCAAGCCATTCGGTGGCAGCCGGCAGGCCGAGACCCAGCACATCGGTCAGGACTTTGCGCGCCAGCCACATGCCTTTGCGGATGTTGAAGCGGCCGTCGAGATCTGGGTCGTTGATCAGGCCCTTCCAGCCGATGGTCGTGCGCGGCTTTTCGAAATACACGCGCATCACGATGAGCAGGCGGTCGCTCAACTCGCGGTTGACGGCGGCGAGCTTGGTCGCGTATTCGTGGGCCGCTTTGGGATCGTGGATCGAGCAGGGGCCGACGAGCACGAGCAGACGGTCATCGCGACCGTGCATGATATCGCGGATTTCCTGACGTGAACGCAGCACCAGATCGCGCGCATCGTCGGTCAACGGCAGCTCGCGCAGGAAGGCGCGCGGGGCGGGAATCGGGTCCAGCTGGCGGATGTTGATGTCCACAGTCTCGGGGAGCACGGCCGCATCGCCGAATCGGCGCTCATCCTCAGCACTATCGGGACCACGAAGACCAGCCATCACTCTCTCCTTTCGACATTCCGGACATGGACTACTCACCCTATCGCAAGGCGCGGAGCTAGCCCATCGGGTGATTGCATGCTGGAACGCAAACCGCCTGCCGACGCTACTGGTGTTTCAGCGTCGGCAGGCGGGAACGTGAGATACAGATGTCGTCAGTCGGCGAGAGCGCCCATCGGATCCCAGGCGGGGAGCATGATGGCGGGCTCGTCCAGCGCGGCTTGGTATTCGGCCGGAAGCATCGTGCGCGGCACGGCAACCTCGTACACGTACTCGGTGAACCAATCGTCGCTCATGGTGAAGTAGCCCTTGTCGGCAATCTTCTCGCCCCACGAGTTCTCGACGCGCCAACGACGGGTCGTCTTGCCGTCATCGGCCACGTCAACGCCGACGAACGCCATCGCGTGGTTCATCGCGGAATCGGCGAACCGCACGCGATCCTGCTTGTTCATATCGAAGTCCACATTGTAGACACGGCCGTACTCGAACAGATCGGTCGCCCAGGCGCCCGATTCGCGGTCCATCATCGGATGGCAATCCGCGCCGAACCATACTGGGATGCCCTGCTCGGTCAGGATCCGGCGCACGCAATCCTTCATGAACTCGTTCGGCACATTGAGGTATTCGGTCGGGTCTCCCCCGGCGACATTGCCCAGATGCTCGATACCGATCTTGCGGCCCTTCGGATGTTCGACGCGCGGATCGTCCACGAGGCATACATAGTCCTCGAGACCGGCGTTCACATACTTCTTCCAGAAGTCGACCGGCGTGATCTCGCCGTCACGATGGAAGTTGCCGTCCGTGTCGGTCCACTCCCAATCGAAGCTCTTCGGCGGTTCGCCGAGGTGGATGGTGAGGATGCGATGCCCGGCGTCGGTCGTGCGCGCAATAATCTCGTCAATCTGCGCCTTGTTCGCGTACATATGCGCGACCGCGGTGCGCAACAGCGCACGCAGCTGCGTGTTCATCTCGCCGGTGTTCTTCGAGGACGCGGTCTCCGGGAACAGGTCCTTGGGGACGGCGCCGTACTTCTTATACACGTTCATCGCCATCGTCCACTGGCCGCCGTCACCCATCACGTCATGCAGAAGATGCTGCATCAAGCGGGAATCCGACGGCTCGCCGGCGCGCACCAACGCGGCGACGTCCTTGAGGAAGTAGTTGACACGCTCGAGCTTGTCATAGTACATCGCGTAATTCTGGGAAAACTCGAATTCCTTCAGCCCCAGGTTCTTCTTCGCGATGAAACGGGCGACGTTCAGCGAACTGAACAGCCAGCAGCGGCCGGAATGGTCCTGATGAGTGACGGTGCCGTTGTCCACAACCGTGGAGAAGCGACGCTGCAGGCGGCGCGCACGGTCATAGTTGCGAGCGACATTCTGGATGCCGGCGGCGGTGACGGCGTTCATGGCGAGGTGATTATGCTCGCTCGCGTCGAATTCCTGACGCAGATTGTCCAATGCTTCAGCGCTCAACGGCGTGATCTGGTCCATTCCTACCCCTTGTCTGTTCATCTTGATGATTTCTGTCTGTGTTTCGCCCGTGCGCATGGCGAGCGCGGTACATACGGCAGGAGGAGCGCCGGAATCCGGACGCTCCTCCATATCTAATGCCTTGAACGTCATGGTCTGACCGATGCCGCGATGACGGCGTCAGCGGGCTTTTCCAAGGCACATCATATCAGGTTCGGCAATCAGTTGTTTGCGTTACCATCCTTGTTCGCGGAAGACGCGGGCAGCTGGGCCTGCTGTGAAGCCGGCAACTGCTGGTCTTGCGCGGTGGCCTGGGGCTTCGCGCCCTCGCCGTCGGCAACCACACCGGTGACCGCGACATCGTCGTTTTCAGCCTTCGGCGCACCGAAGTTGAAGCCGGAGAACGCATTGGCGAACATCGAACGCAGCTCGGTGACGCGCTGGGTGATGCTGGCTTCACGCTGCTGCAGCTCGGCGATATGCTGCTGGAGCCCGTCAAGCTCGCTCTTGGCGGCCTGGCGACGTTCCTCAATCTGCTTGGCGGCGTCTTCCTCGGCCTTCTGCAGGATCTGTGCCGCCTGCTCGTCGGCAGCCTTGCGCTTCTGCTCGGAGTAGGCGTCGGCTTCCTCGCGGGTCTTCTTCGCCTTGCCGATCAAATCGTTCGCTTCCTGCTTTGCAGCGGTACGGCGCTCTTCGAGATTGTCAAGCAGCTCGTTGACCTTCTTGGTCGCATCGTCCTGCTGGGCGGCGATATCGGCGCGAATCTGCTCAGCCTCGGCATCGACCTGGCTCATGGTCTTCGTGCGATGCACCTCGGCCTGATCGGAAATTTCTTGAGCCTTGGCCTTGGCGGCATCGGTGATTTCACCGGCCTTGCGCTGGGCCTCGGTCATCGTGCGGGACGCCTGCTCACGCACGTCAGCGAGCTTCTTATTCGCCTCGGCGAGCGCCTTCTCGATCTGATCGTTGGCTTCGCTCTTCAAATGCGTGATCTCTTCGTTCGCGGCCTTGCGCTGAGCCGCAATCTTCTGCGTGGCGTCGGCCTTCATGTCGGAGATTTCACGGTTCTGCTTGGCCAGATCGGAGGCCATACGCTTCTTCTGCTCTTCGCGGGCGTTGCTCAGCTCAAGCTTGACGGTGTCACGCTGCTCGGTGACGGCCTTGGCTGCTTCGGCGCGCATCTGCGCGACTTCTTCCTTCGCGTTCGCGGTGATTGTCGCGGCTTCGGAATTTGCCTTGTCCAGCGTGGCCTTCGCCTTCGCATTCGCCTCGTCGGTGATGTGCTTGGCGTCGAGCTTCGCGTTGTTCAGCAGGGTTTCAGCCTGTGCCTGGGCGGAGGCACGCGTCGAGGCGGCGTCCTGCTTGGCGCGGTTGAGCAGCTCCTGGCTGGTCTGCTCCGCGGAGGCGAGCATCTGCTGGGCGTTTGCGCCGAGCGATGCGAAGGAATTGCCCTTCGATGCCTTCTTGACGTTGTTTTTCTCTTCCTGCAGCTGCGCCTGCAACTGAAGAATCGTGTCATCGCTTGACTTGACCTGCTCACGCAGACGATTCAGCGACTCCTGCGACGCATTGATGGCCTCGTCGACCTTCTCCTTGTCGTAACCGTGAAACACGATCGGGAACCGATCAACCATGAATATTCCTTTCGCCCACGGAGCGAGTGCTCCGCAACACACAACCGATTGAACTCTACCCCAAAAATAGGACGTTCAGGAACGCCATCACCTCATGTTCACAGTTGCGTTCGGAGCCCGCCAGCGCAGGCGCACACAAGCCGCTTATGCGAGCAGAATCTCCCCCGACGAAGGCTCCAGATAGTAGCGCACCGTCTCATGGACCACGTCACGCGCCGCCGCGATCTGCTGGGCAAGCGGAAGACCGTGCTGGGGGTGCGGTTGCTCATTGACCGTGGGGAAATTGAGGAAACCGCCGATGACATGGTCTTTCGTCGCAGCCCAGTTCAACAGGTTGTAGAACAGCGAGTTGCACACGTAGGTGCCCGCGTCGGAACTCAAGGTCGCGGGGATATGGTGGCCGGCGAAATCCTTGAGGATGGAGCGCAACGGCAGACGCGTCCAATATGCGGCGGGCCCTTCGGGATCAATCGGCATACGCCGCGGGCGCCGGTTGTCAGCATCCGGTTTGGCGGCGTCCATCAGATTGGTGGCGCAACGCTCCAACTGCATGCCACGCGCCGCACGTTTAAGACCCGTCGCGATGACGATATCCGGATGCGTGCGCTCAATGGTCTCCAGCAACATCGGCCACGCCTTGGCGAAGCTGACCGGGAGCAGCACCGTGTGGATGGCCACATGCGCATCGGCCAGCAGGCGGTCCTGCGCGGCGAGCCCGGCGAGCCCGTCGCGCTCCAACGCGGACAGCACCTCGAGACATGGGTTGATATCAATGCCCTCGTACGGCGCGAATCCGGACATCACCACATTGATCTGCTTCATACCCTCAAGTCTAGCCGCAACCGCATCACGCCGGCGAACGCCGGTCTACGCTGAAGTCGCCGGCTTACGCCTCGCCGGGACGCACCATGCCCTGCACGCGGTCGATGGCGCGTTTGCGGGTAGCTTCAAACGCGAAACGCTTGACCATCTCAAGATCGTCCTGCGTGGTGATTTTCATGTTGCTTTCGCTGCCGGCGACAATCGCGACACGCGTATCCGGCAGATAATCCACGACCACCCGCGTATCGTCGGTCGGATGGAAATCCGGGTCCTGCGCGGCGAGCTCGTATGCGTGGCGGATTGTCTTGAACCTGAAGGCCTGCGGGGTCTGCGCGCGGAACATATCACTGCGATCGGGCACCGCATGCACCACTTTGCGGTCGCCCAAGTCCTCGGTGACGAGGATCGTGTCCGTCGAGGCCATGGCGACCGTCGCGGCATCGAACTCGTCCAAAGCGTCGATGCAACCGTCGATTGACGAACGCTCGACGAACGGGCGCACTGAATCGTGGATCAGCACCTTCGCGTCCTGCGGGATGCCGAAATCCGCGAGCATCTGCAACGCGCTTTCCGTGCTGTCTACGCGTTCGGCGCCGCCTTCGATAATCGCTCGGACTTTCGCGTAGCCGCCTTCGTCCACCAGACGCTCGACCTCGTCGCGCACCTGCGGGTTCACCACGACGACGATATCCGTGATTCTCGGGTCGTATTCGAAGGCCTCGATGCTCCAGCACACCACGGGCTTATTGGCCACCGCAACCAATTGCTTGGGGTTTCGGGCATCGAAACGGGTGCCGAAGCCCGCGGCCAGCACCACCGCGACCACGGGGACCTGGACGGGAGCGGCGGCGGGTTCGTCGGCCTGTTCGGCAGGTTCGACAGGCGATTCGGCGGGTACGGCGGCCGGTTGGGATTGGACTGCCTCTTGCCGGTCGGTATCGCAGGCCTGCGACTGCCGGACGCGGTCGGGCTGCCGGTCATGCTGGGATTCTGGACTCTCTTCGCACATACGCCCCACCGTAAACGCAACCATGGCCTGATATCGCAACGTGTGCGGGTTTCTGCACCGAATCGGCGGATTCCGACACGTTGTCGGATTCCGACTTGGGCAGGCGCCTTGAGGCCAGATGCGTGCGAACGGAACAGGCTGCCAGAGGCAGCTGCCTGAGACATAGACCGCAAGCCGGTGCCACATCCACACAAACAAACAGACGGACAAGCAAACAGACGGCCGGCGGCAAACACCCGACCGCCACGAGGTCAGGCCTGCCGCGAAATCAGGGCGAGCATTCGGCCCTCATGCGTTTTCTTGGCGAGCGCGGCGCGGCGATGCGAGTACCACAGCGGGTTCTCCAAGGTGCACAGGCTGTGTTTGATGGCGCCGACCCGCTCGTCGAGCTGTGGATCGCCTTCGTTGTCGATACGGCACAAGTCGCGCAGTTCCTGGTCTTGCGCAAGATATTGCGTTGCGGCAGCAACCCGTGGCCGCGAATCGATGATGCGTTCGGCGCTGATACCGGCCTTGTCCAAGCATTGGCGGGCGGCTGCGGCAATATCGATGCCGGGGCCGCCAAATCGGGTGAGCGTGTAGGTGCCGGGGAATTTCGCGTCAAATGCGTCGGCGATGTCCCCGCCGACCTCGTAGCAGTCGCCGCAGATGCATGGGCCGAGCGTGGCGACGATTCGGGAGCGTTCGGCGCCTTTCGCGCACATGAGGTCGATGGTGTGGGCGATGATGTCGCGTTCCAGTCCTCTCCGGCCGCAATGCGCGCCCGCGATGATGCCGGATGCTGGATCGGCCATGAGAACAGGCAGACAATCCGCTGCGAAGATGCCGAGCGCGATGCCGGTGCGCGAAGTCACCTGACCATCGGCGGCGACCACCTGCGGCTGCCTGTCCGTGTCGTCGCCTGTGCCGGCTGTCTCGGCGTTCGCGGCGACGGCAACCGTGTCGTCTGACCGCACAGTGCCGGATACATCGAATCCGAAAGGCGTGTTGATGGTGAAGGAACCGTCGACATCCACCGCATCCCCTGAATGGACTTGGCTGATCAGCGACAAGTCAGCGCCGACCGCCGTGCGCAAGGCCACCCGGTTGGCGAGCACATGTTTGGGGTCGTCGCCGGATTTGCCGCCCAGATTGCATGCCGTGTAATCGCCTTGGCTGACCCCGCCCAACCGGGTCGTGTAAGTCACGGTGATACCCGGCGCGAGGATGACCGGAATGGTGACGGGGATTGGATTGCCGGATTCGTCCACCGGCGGGATGGCGTTGCTGTCCACGATGTTCGCAGGATCGTTCATACCGCCTATCCTAGCGGCATGCCGCGCAATCGCCATCCGCCGGTACTGCCGGGACCGCCAGCCTCGACTATTCGGCTTTCAGCGTGCGGTTGCGGGCGCGGGAACGAATCGCGGCATTCGCGGTCACCGGCTCGGGGCAGGGCATGGAGAACACGTGGGCGGGGTTGTTCACCGATTCGACCCAATGGCCCTCGGCGTCAAGGAACCCGCCCGCCGGCACGGTCATACGCAGCGGTTCGCGACCTGGCATCAGGAACTCGACTTCCTGCCCCGCCTCGATTTTGTTGCGGCTCATCAGCGTGACCCGCTGTGTTGAAGCGTCATACGAAATCACTTCGCCCACGACGATCCAATCGCGGAAATACCCACCGCGGTCCGTATTCTGCCCGACCGGATGCTCAGGATAGTAGAAGCCCGTGCTGTATTCGCGGTGCGAGACCTTATACGGCTCGTCCAGCACCCATTGCGGCAGGCGGACATGTGGCGCGTCACCGGGCATGCGCGCGGCATCACCCAGCAACGCGGGTTGTCCTGCCGGCGTGCGGCGAACGCGGTCGGCGAACGGCTTGAGCGTATGGCCTTGCCCGTCCTCGAACCCGCGTTGGACCATATACGCATCCACTGCCGTCTTGTAGGCATTCGTGACCGCGGCCACGTAATACGCGCTTTTCGCCCGCCCCTCGATTTTCAGGCTCGTAGCTCCCGCGTCGATGAGATCGTCAAGATGGCCGAGCATGTTCATATCCTGCGAATTGAACAGGAAAGTCCCCTCACCGTTCTCTTCGACCGGGAAGAACCTGCCGGGGCGTTTTTCCTCGACCACATGGTATTTCCAGCGGCAGGGCTGCGCGCAATCGCCATGATTGCCGCTGCGTCCGGTCAGATAATTCGACAGCAGGCAGCGTCCGGAGAAGGCCATGCACATCGAGCCGTGCACGAAACATTCGATATCAAGATCGTCCGGTGTGTTCGCGCGGATGTCACGAACCGCGTCCAAGTCAAGCTCGCGGGCGAGCACCACACGCTTCGCGCCCAGTTCGTACAGCGCGTTCGCGGCGCCGTAATTGGTGACGCCGGCCTGCGTGGACACATGCAATTCGAGATTCGGGGCGATATGGCGGGCTTCCATCATGATGCCGATATCGGTGACGATCAGCGCGTCGACCCCGACTTCGGCGAGCTGGCCCAAATACTCGCGCATGGCCGCGACCTCGTCGTTATGCGGCAGGATGTTGCAGGTCACATACACGCGGGCGCCATGCTCGTGCGCGTACCGCGCGCCCTCTTCAAAATCCTCGAGCGTGAAATTCTTCGGCGCCGAACGCATGCCGAAGGCCTTGCCGCCGCAGTAGACGGCGTCCGCACCGAAATCGACTGCGGTTTTCAGGCTGCGCAGGTTGCCGGCGGGCGCCAGCACTTCGGGGCGCCGGCGAGTATGGCGTAAGGTAGCCGCAATCGGAGCTGCGGCTGCGTCCGCAATCGACGCAGTCTGTGGGGTCTGTGTGGTCTGTGAAGTCATCTGCGGGGTCTGTTCGATTTGCGAAGTCTGTGCGGTCATTGGTGTGATCGCCGGAATCTGTCCGGCCTGCCCGGTCTGTCCGGCCTGTGGAGTCTGCGAAGTCGTCATCTGTTCATTCATCACCGCATAGCATAACAACCCCGCCGCGATGACACGTCCTGCAACGTCCCGCAGCGTCTTTCCCCAGAACCGCCTCCCCACGGATCGCTCCGTTCCACAAACTGGTTACGCTGAGGGGCTTCTCAGCGTAACCAGTTTGTGGAAGACAGCAGATGCTGGAGACCAACTCAGCCCAGATAGGCGAGTTCGTCGGGGCTGAGCTCGAGTTCGTCAGCCTTCAGCGAGTCAAGGATGGTTTCAGGTCGATGCGCGCCCGGAATCACGAACATGTGATCGCCCTTGGCAAGCTCCCATGCGAGCACCACCCGCTGGTAACTGACACCATGCTTCGCGGCGACTTTGCGGAACGGATCGAACAGATGCTCGTCGTAAGGGTGACGATACCCGCCAAGCGGACTCCAGCACACGAATGCGAGACCGAGCTTCGCGCAGTAATCAAGCGTGTCCTGCGTTTCCAGATGAATCGGAGAATACTGGTTCTGCACGGCGACCAGCTTGTCGCCCAACACGCGGCGGGCGATATCCAGCTGTTCGATAGTGACGTTCGACACGCCCGCCCACTTGGCCACCCCTTGGTCAAGCAGCGCCTTGATGCCTTCACAGGACTCCTCGTACGGGACCTCCGGGTCATGGCGGTGCAGATACAGCAGGTCAATCGCGTCCACGCCGAGCGCCTGCGCCGACTGCTTGCCGTATTCGATGAGATGCTCCGGCTTGCCGTCACGCGGCCAGATCGGCTTGTCGCCGTCCCATGCGCGGCGCAACCCCACCTTGGTGGCGACCAGCACCTCGTCACGCGGGCCGTTCCACGTGTCCAGCGCCTCACGTACCAGCTTCTCGCCGGTCTGCTCCTCCTCGCCGGGCGTGTAATATGCCCACGCGGTGTCGATA
The DNA here is from genome assembly GCF_051876855.1 of Bifidobacterium sp. Taxonomy (GTDB): domain Bacteria; phylum Actinomycetota; class Actinomycetes; order Actinomycetales; family Bifidobacteriaceae; genus Bifidobacterium. The sequence goes on along the minus strand of NZ_JBJEIH010000038.1, from coordinate 82,215 downwards.
TGACGGCAGCCGGCGTCAAGGGAGGCGTGCAGTGTCTCGATGCCGACCGCATGCCCGCGGTTGTTCTCGATGGTCAGCGGCATTTCGCCATGCCCGATGGCGGTGGTGTGGAACGGTCCCAGATCACGGAATAACGTCATGAATCCTCCTTCGCGGACACCGCATACCCTCATGGCAGGCGGCTGCCGGACAACGTGTCTTCGGTCAACCGGCCTCGGCACCGATTCGCCTGTCGCCGCTTGACGCAATCAGTTCCAGCCTACGGGCGGATATGGATTTCGCGGTGAGTACGTGGCAATTGCATGGTAATCGCGCAGGGCGATTCTGCCAGCGGATCCACCGGCACCGTGGATTCTGACACCCTCCACTTCGGATGCCTTGGTCAGCCGCCGAACAGCCAGTTCCACAGGTCGATGGCATGGTCAACCCCCGCGTCCAACGCCATGCCGACAAAAGTGAACTGGTCCTCAAACTCCTGCTCGTCGATGACAATCGGAATCGTGTCCCTGCCCCGCCACAGCGCCTTATTGGCGATACCGAAGGCGGCGGCGAACACCAGATATCGGTTCCACAGCTTCAAATCAGGGATGTCACGATCTTTGAACTCGCCGAAATCCTCAAGATAGGCGGCAAGACCGTTGACTTGGGTCGCATAGTAGCGGCCGGTATACGTCAGACCGTACCGATTCGTGCCTAGCAACATCGTTACGGCAAGCACCATCGTCACCGCCGGGAGCAATGCAATCAGGCCTTGCGTCATCAACACGGCTAATGCGACGAACGAGACAGGCAGCAGCACCAGCCCACAAACCAACGCGAGCCGCCCCACGCGATGGGTGGCGTGCAAACCGCGGAATTCCAGCCGCATCCGGTCGGAGAAACCGGTGAGTGCCTGCGTGCCGTCACCCCAATTGCGGTATGTCTCGCGCATCTGCGAGGTGTCGAACATCGTGACGCCCTTATGCTGCGCCACGCGTTCCAAAACATCAAGCGCAGCCATTTCACTGTCATACAGGCCGAGGTGCGGATCATGAGCAGCGGGCAGGATCACGATGGTGGTGACGCTGCCATCGGGGCCGTCAAAACCCCGCCAGCCGTCTGCTACGCGATGAATGGGGTCAGGCGTTGTCTTACCGGGGAATGTATCGGCATCGGCCGGAGAATACGGTGAGGGCATGACGGCAACTGCAGGTCCGGGCACCCCTGTTTGGGCGGACGGCTGCGGCGGCACCGGCGTGAACGTTTGCCCCGACATCGCATCGACAACCTGCGTGCCCGGTACGTCAGCGAACGCGACAGAAGCGCGGGGATTGCCGTAAGCATCGGCGATGTATCCGCCTGGATGGCCGGCAGTTTGCTTCCCGCCCGCAGCCCCGGCGGTGGCGTTTCGACCCACATTCCCCGGCAGCAGCGCAATCGCGCCTTTAGATGCGAGCGACAGCACCGACGCGGCCAGCGCGCGAGGAAGCACGCTGGACCAATCCCGCCCGTCCATCATGCCGCGAATCCAAGCGGCGCTTGCCGGGCTGATATCCGGCTCCTGACGCCAATATCCGATGCTTTTCACCACGCGTGCGCTTAACGCGGCGACGACCATCGACACAAGTCCGGCCACCGCGAGCGCAACGCACAACGCGAGCAGATTCAACTGACCGGCCGACAAGCTCGGCGGCGCCGCACTGCTCACGGCACGTAGCACATCCGAACGGAACCGGTCGCCGGCGATGTAGAGCATGGCTGCCACGCTGAGGGCCAGCACGATGATACCGGCGATTACCCCACGCAGCACCCGATGATGCTCGAGGAAATGCGGCAACGGCATGGCCGACAGCCAATCCAGCGTATTGTCCGGTCTGCTGCCAGTGTCAACGGAATTCACGGTATCTTCGCCTCGGTGTCAGCGACCGCCAAAACTGCCGCCGCCGGCTCCGCCGCCACCGCCGCCGAAGCCGCCGCCACCGGAGAATCCACCACCGGAGAAGCCGTCGCCCGACGACGAGCTTGCCGGGGCGAGCAAAGTCTGCGCGGCATCCGAGACTTGCGCGAATCCGGCACTCAGCTGGTCGCCCAGATCAGCGAAGGACGATGGCGTGAACGAGACACCTGCCGCCGCACCGGCGAATGCAGCACCCGCATTCGACCCGAAATTGAAGGACCACAGGCTCGGGCGGTACATCCAGTACAGCAGCGAATCGGTGGCGTTCTCGTCAAGCCATCGCGCATCGGACAGCTCGGGGGCGGCCTGGGCGAGTTGCCGCATGACTTCCTGCGATAATCCGAAGGCCGCCGCATACACAAGATACCGGTCCCACAAGGCGAGGTCGGCAGCGCCGCGATCCTTGAAATCGCTGAAATCGGTGATGTAGCGTTTGAACGCGTCGATCTGGGTGGCCAGCGCCTTGCCCTTGTCGGTGAGCACCTGGACATGTATGAGGCCGATGTACGCGCCGACGCAGCATGCGACCGGCAGGACGGTCACGAATTGCAGGAACAGGTTGCTAGCGAACATGTTGTGGCACACAATCGCGTACACCACGCTCAGGCAAGCCACGAGATTGCTCCAGCCGCCGTATGAGGTGGACGCGTTGAGCTTGCCGTACTCCAGAGTGAACTTGAGTTTCAGGTCCTGCAGCTTCCTGGCGCCCTCTTTCCAGTCATCCATCATGACGCGCATCTGCTGCATGTCGAAAGATCGGGCCTGGTGGTGTTCGCCCACCAGCTGCAAGTAGTCAAGCAGGGCGCTCTCCGACTCGCACAGGTTCAACGCGGCACGATACGCAGGGTCATAGCTGCCGGGTTCGATGGCGATCGTCACGTTGTCGGACGAGCCCGACGCCACGGATGCGGCCACCTGCGGGGTGTTGATGTAAGATGACACGGCTGCACTGTCCGGATGGGACACGTCGATGGAGCCGTACGCAGCCGCCGAGCCGGGCAGAATCCTGATGGCGTGTTTCGAGGCGAGCGACAACATGGTGGCGGTCAACGCGCGTGACTGCGTCTGATCGGAAGAGACGTGCTCAAGGATCTCGTTGAGTTGCGCGGCATTGTTCGGGCTCATATCCGGCGGATCGCGGCGGTATCCGGGGTCTTGGGGGAACGCCGCTTTGCGCTTGCTGCGGATGATCGCCATGATTAGGCAGAGCATGATTAGGATGCCGATGATCACGGCGAGCGCAATCTTGGCAATCAGCAGCGCGGCTTCCACCTTGCGTTTCGAGTTCCACTCCTGCTCTTTGCGCTGTTCCGTGCTCATCAGTGTGCTGCGGTAGTCGCCGCTGGCATGACGGGCGACATCTTTGGTAGCTGACACGTCGTACATGGTGACCAGATCCAAGTACATGCCGGATTTCACGTCGTATGCGGTGAAATTGAGCGACCCGCCCTTGCCGCGCGAGGTGGTTGACGTGCCCTCATAATGCAGCCACGCCCACGAGTTCTTCTCGCTGATTCCCTCCGGGAAGGTGACGGTACCGGTCAGTTTGCCGATCGGGACGCTGTTTGATTCGCCCACGGGCTCCCACTGGAATGCGGCGACATCGTCGTATGCCGTGGCGACGCCTTCGAACGTCATGGAAATATCGAAGCCGATGCTGTCGGCGGCATTGACCGCCGGAATATTCCAGCCGAGCTCCACGGTGCCGTTGGTTGTGGAGGCGGGATCGTACTGTTCAAGCGAGTCGCTGGAGTCGACAGTACCGATATACCAATGCCCTGCATACTGGCTGTCCCACTGGGAGACGGTCTGCGAGCCGGCAATGATGGGGTCTGCCTGCGAATAGCTCACTCCGGCAGTGGTGTTGCGCACACTGATGTCCGTGATCGCGGTGAGTTTGTCGGGGTCCAGCGTATAGCGCTGATACAGCTGCCGCCACGGCTTGTCACGGTTCTGGAGCTTGACATCGATATGTTCGGTGATGCGCAGGTCACCGTTGGCCATCACCTTGACTTGATAGTCCACGCTCCGATATGACAGATCCGGGGAGCTGGTCCAGCCAGTCGTCAAAACCAACGCGGCGGCGGCGACCAACGTCACCGCGACCATGATGGCGATGGTTTTCACCCAAGTCTTGCCCCGGTTCTGCATATTTGCCCTTCCGACAATCCTCGAAAATCCACGACGACAATCCCCGCGGTCCGCAGCACTGTAAGCACCGCGGACCACTTGGAGAACTTACCTGTGAGCCTCTATGGATTCGGCTCAGAACTTCACTTGCGGAGCCTGCCTCGAGGCGTCGTCCACCTGGAAGTAATCCGCCTGCTCGAAGTGGAACAGGCCTGCCACGATATTGCTCGGGAAGGTCTCGATCGCGTTGTTGAGCTTGAGCACGACATCGTTGTAGAACTGACGCGCATAGGCGATCTTCTGCTCGAGATCTTGCAGCTGGCGTTGCAGATCCAGGAAGTTCTGGTTCGCCTGAAGCTGCGGATACGCTTCGGCGGTGGCCTGCAAGTTGAACAGAGCATGGGTCAGCTCGTTCTCCGCGGCGATGCGTTCCGCCGTACCAGCCTGCTTGTCGGCGGCCACAGCGACGGCCTTCGCGCGAGCCTCGGTGACCTGCGTGAACACCTGGGACTCATGGGTGGCGTACCCCTTGACGGTTTCCACCAGGTTCGGCACCAAATCGGCACGCTGCTTGAGCTGGACATCAATCTGCGCCCAGCCGTTCTTGACCCGGTTGCGCAGGGTGACCAGATTGTTGTATGCGCTGATCATCCACACAATGATTAGCAGCACGATGACGGCAATGATGATCCACACCATCGTTCTCTCCTTCGAAGACATCGGGGTCTCTTGAGCCCGGCAGGGACAGCCTGCATAACAAGTATCTCAGAAGCCTTGTACCAACGGGCATATCCTTGGATTGTTGGGGTCTGCCCATCGAGGACTTAGTGCCTACCCATCGAGGACATGGTACTTCCCATACTGGTGACGCTAAGCCGCCTGTCAGTGTAGACAGTTTGTGAAGGGGAGCGTCACGGCTGCGGCGGCACAGGACGTTGAGAGCACAGGATGCGCAGGGGCCAAGAGGTTCAAGGCACAAGACGTTCAAGGCACAGGGCATTCCACGCAAAAGGACCGCCGGGAAACACTCCCGACGGCCCAATCAGCTCAGCGGAACCGGACGATCACGCTACGCGCAACCGAACCGGTACGCGATCAGTCCTCCTCGAACGGATCGAAATCGCGGCGCACACGGCGGCGCGGACGCTCATGACGCTCCTCGCGGTCGGCACGATACTCGTCGTAGTGGTCATCCGCCGCATAGCGCGGGTTGCGGTCGTCACGACGGCCGCCACGATAGCCACGGCCACCGCGGTCATCACGGTCGGAACGCTCAGAACGACGGCCACGACGCGGACGATCATCATACTCATCATCACGCTCGTCACGATCATCGCGGGAACGACGGGACGGACGCTCGTCATCATAACGGTCGTCGCGGCTGCGGCGAGACGGACGACGGTCGTCATCGTAACGGTCGTCGCGGTCATCACGGTCGGAACGCTCGGAACGACGGCCACGACGCGGACGATCATCATACTCATCATCACGCTCGTCACGGTCATCACGACGGCCACGGCCACCGCGATATCCGCGATCCTCGCCCTCGTCACGACGGCCACGGCCGCCGCCACGACGCTCGTCACGCCCGCGACCGGCGGAACGCGGAGCCGAAGATTCCTGGTCCTCGAAACCGGGGATGGCCAGGGAGATCTTGCCGCGGTCATCGACACCCTGCACGACGACCTCGACGGTGTCGCCTTCCTTGAGCACGTCCTCGACGGCGTCGATACGCTCGCCGTTGGCGAGGTTACGCACCTGGGAGATGTGCAGCAAGCCGTCGGTGCCCGGAGTCAGGTTCACGAACGCGCCGAAGCTGGTGGTCTTAACGACCTTGCCGTTGTAGACCTCACCCGGTTCAGGGACATGCGGGTTGGCGATGGAATCGATGATGCCCTTCGCCTTCTCGGCAGCCTCGCCACCCTCGGAGGAGATGTAGACGGTGCCGTCGTCCTCGATGGTGATCTCGGCGCCGGTGTCCTCCTGGATCTGGTTGATCATCTTGCCCTTCGGGCCGATGACCTCGCCAATCTTGTCGACAGGCACCTTGGTGGTGATGATGCGCGGAGCGAACGGGCTCATCTCAGCCGGGCCGTCGATGCACTCGTTGATCAGGTCGAGGATCGTGGCGCGGGCTTCCTTCGCTTGCTGTAGGGCGGCGGCGAGCACGTCGGCCGGAATGCCGTCGAGCTTGGTGTCCAGCTGCAACGCGGTGATGAACTCGGAGGTGCCGGCCACCTTGAAGTCCATATCGCCGAACGCGTCCTCGGCGCCCAGAATGTCAGTCAGCGTCTTGTAGATGTGCTGGCCGTCAACGTCACCGGAGACCAGACCCATCGCGATGCCCGCGACCGGGGCCTTCAGCGGCACGCCGGCGGACAGCAGCGACAGTGTGGAAGCGCACACGGAGCCCATGGAGGTGGAACCGTTGGAACCGATGGCCTCGGAGACCTGACGGATGGCGTACGGGAACTCCTCGCGGCTCGGCAGCACCGGCACGAGAGCCTTTTCGGCGAGGGCGCCATGGCCGATCTCGCGACGCTTCGGGGAGCCGACGCGGCCGGTTTCACCGGTCGAATACGGCGGCATCTCGTAGTTGTGCATGTACCGCTTGGACTGCGGGCCGCTCAGCGCGTCGATCTGCTGCTCCATCTTGAGCATGCCGAGCGTAGTGACACCCAGGATCTGGGTTTCGCCGCGCTGGAAGAGGGCGGAGCCGTGCACGCGCGGCACGATGTCCACTTCGGCGGACAGGGTGCGGATGTCACGCAGGCCACGGCCGTCGATGCGGTAATCCTGGGTCAGGATGCGGCGGCGCACAATCTGGCGCTGCAGCTCCTTGAACGCGTTGCCGAGTTCCTTTTCCTTCTCAGCGTCGTCCATGTCGGTGAACTCGTTGGCCAGCTGCTCGCGCACCTGCTCCTTGATTTCGTGGATGCGCTCCTGGCGGGGCAGCTTTTCCGCGATGGACAGGGCTTCGTCAAGCTGGGAGTGGGCGATTTCGTCGATGCGGTTGTAGAGATCCTCGGTGTACTCCGGGAACAGCTGGAACTCCTTGGCCGGCTTCGGAGCCTTGGCCTTGAGCTCGTTCTGCGCTTCGCAAATCGTCTTGATGAACGGCTTGGCGGCCTCAAGACCACCGGCGACGACTTCCTCGTCCGGCTTGGTCTGGCCCTCGTCATAGATGAGGTGCCAGGCGTTCTTGCCGGCACCGGCTTCGATCATGGCGATCGCGACATCACCGTTCTCGACCACGCGGCCGGCGACGACGATCTCGAAGACCGCGCGCTCACGCTCGCTCCAACGCGGGAAGGCGACCCACTGGCCGTCGATCAGGGCCAGACGCACGCCGGAAACCGGGCCTTCGAACGGCAGGCCGGAAATCATGGTGGACGCGGATGCTGCGTTCAGTGCGAGCACATCGTAGGCGTCGTCAGGGTTGACGGCGAGCACGGTCTCCACGACCTGCACTTCGTTGCGCAGCGTGTGCGGGAACAGCGGGCGCAGCGGGCGGTCGATGATACGGCAGGCGAGAATCGCCTCGGAGCTCGGGCGGCCCTCACGGCGGAAGAAGGAGCCCGGGATCTTGCCCGCGGCGTACATCTTCTCCTCCACGTCGACGGTCAGCGGGAAGAAGTCGTAGTTCTCCTTCGGGCTGGAACCGGCCGTGGTGGTGGACAGGACCATCGAATCATCATCAAGATAGGCGGCCACAGCCCCATCCGCCTGCTGGGCGAGACGACCCGTCTCGAAACGCAACGTGCGCTTGCCAAATGAACCATTGTCGATTACGGCCTCTACGGCCTTGATTTCGGGACCCTCCAAGGGTTCCTCCTTTGTTTGATTATCTATCTACCTAAACCATTACTGACCTGACGCAGGCCTTGCGTGTCACGCGGCATACCTGGCCGCGAATCCTTCGTTTTCCTCGTGTCAGAACGTCAGTTCCATTATTCACTTATTCGTTGACTTTTCGCTTGCGGCATCGCACCCCGTGCATGCCCGCCGGCCCCCGGTGTTGTCCTGCCTCGAAGGCGACGACAAGCGCTGCCATGCTGCCTGCCGCCGCCGACATCGGTCCGCCCCCTGTGGGCGGGACGCTTATCAGTTCGAGCGTGATATACGAGCGCCCGCGCACAAGGCACGGGCGTAAGTCTTCTATCGACGCAGGCCGAGACGGTCGATCAGGGAACGGTAACGATCGATGTCCTCGCGCTTGAGATAGTCAAGCAGACGACGACGGTCGCCGACCATGAGCAGCAGGCCACGGCGCGAATGATGATCGTGCTTGTGGGTCTTGAGGTGCTCGGTCAGATCGGTGATGCGCTTGGTCAGCAGTGCAACCTGGACCTCCGGGGAACCGGTGTCGCCTTCGTGCGTCGCGTACTTGCTGATGATTTCCTGCTTGTCCTGAGCCGTAAGTGCCACGGCTTCCTCCTTGGGTTCTAGCTGCGCGGTGCCACCGGCCCAATGCCGGAGCGCTCTCTATCCGCGGGCGAAACACGCCAAAATGCAATTGTAAACCAAGGTGTGGAAAACCTATGGCATGGTGGCGTCAAGGACGAGCCGACAATCAAACCGCCTCGGTCAAACCGCCTCGAGCAGGCCACCGAACATCACAATGCACAACGCGGCCACCTCAATCACAAAGAACATGGTGAGCGAAGCCCAGCTGTGCGTGAGTGCGTTGAGCGGGGAATCCTTGCGAATCGCGACCAGCAGCCCGACGAACACCAGCGCGTAGACCGCCACCGCGACGCCCGCCGCCATGATCCCGAGGTTCGCGGCGTTCGCCAGCGGAGCGTCGGAGCCATACACGACATACGTCGAATACCAGAAATTGAATCGCAACAGGCACATACCCGCAATCAACTGCTCGGCGATGATGCCAAGTACGAACACCACCCGCCACAGCCAACGACGCGAATCGACAATCAACATGCCGAGACCTGTGAACGCGAGCACCGTGACCAACCAAGAGACGAACATCACCCCTTGCATGGACAGCTTGCTGACCGCGGCGACCAGATCGGCGGTGTCCCGCACGGCGATATCGCGGCCGATGCCGTACGGCACGATGATGGCCAAGAGTAGCAGGATGGCGAACACCGCCCATTGCACCGGATGCGACTTGCTGCGTTCGATATCTGCCAACGACAAATCGCTGTCAGGGATGGTGGGTTCGGGATGTCTGGACACATCCACGTGTTCGACCTTACCGCGCACGATTTCGGTCGCGGTGTTCGATTCGTCCGGAGCACGGCCGGAATCGGCGGTGGTGGCTGACGTGGAGGGGGCGGTGGCAGACGCGGAGGAGACGGCAGAATCGCCTGCGTTGCCCATCGTGGAGGGGACGACCGCATCGCCCGCATCGCCCGTCGTGGAGGGAGTAGCGACATCGCTCGCATCGGAGAGGTCAACGACGCGGTCCGGCACCTTGGTCGCATCCATATCGGCCACGTCAGTGTTCTCCCCGCTCACGTTTGCGCTGTTGTGTGGGCTTGTTTCCGCCATGCATTGCCTCGCTTGTCCGGACATGCGGCGCAATGGCCACACGCGTTGTTTCGCTATCCACTCTAGTATGCCGCAAGCCGGATGGATGCGCACGAATCCGGGCGGGCATCATCACGCGCACGTAAGTTCCCGGTTGGGAGTAGGCGATACACCGATGCACACGAATCCGGGCAGGTCATCGTCACGCACAACTCGCCTATCGTCGGGCAATCAGGACAACCAAATCTGAAAATCTGCGCGAATCAGTGTGTGCGGGCGAGATATTTAGAAAAAAGTCTCAACATCTCTCGTCAACCGTGCTGTTTGCCGATTTTTTCAGATTTCTCGCGCAGCACACGAGACTGCCGGCACCTCAAAACCGTTGATATTGCTGGATTCTCAAGATTGGCCGTCGCCTCGATCACCTTGCAAAATCTCAATTTCTCATGAAATCAGGTCTCGGGCGCGAGTTTTTTGACTTTTCCTGAATAACTCGCCACATCGGCATCCAAACGCGAGATATTGAGACTCGCCCTTCCCGACTGTGCCAAGGCCGGTGCCGGCGCACCGGACCGCGAAGTCACACAAACTGGCGACGCTCACGGCGGGCCCAGCGCAACCAGATTGGGAAGGCATACAAACCAGTTACGCCTGCAACCTGATAAGCGTCGGCAGTTTGGGAAGGAGGGCGGGTGCGCGGGGAATGAAAAAGCCCCGGAATCCCGGGGCTTGTGGAGCGGATGACGGGAATCGAACCCGCGTAATCAGTTTGGAAGACTGAGGCTCTACCATTGAGCTACATCCGCGCATCGCACCATCTGCAAGCATACGGCGCAACTCGTGTCATTATACACGAAACCGCGACGACGCGCCGCGCGCCGCAGATCTTCCATCGCTGTTATGCGAGGATCGGCTCACACAACAGGCAGATTGACCACTCCGCCAGCTGGCATCGGAAAGAACTTCATCATTATGCGATGATCGACTCACACAACACGCAGATAAGCAGACGAACGCGGCCTGAGAAGCGAGTACGGGATCATCATGCGACAACCGGATCACACCACAGCCAGATTAACCGCCCCACCGGCAAATATCGGAAAGCACCGCCTCGTCGTGCAACAATCAGCTCACACAACACGCAGATAAGCAGCCGGACACGGCCGAGGAAGCAAGTACGGGGCCGTCATGCGACAATCAGATCGCACAACAGGCAGATTGGCGACCACACCGGCCAGCGCGTGAAAGCATGGGGTCATCATGCGAGGTTCCGCCCGCACAACGACCCCAACGGCCCGCCAGCCACAGCCTCAGCTTCAGCGACCACGGGCGGCAGCAATCACCCGCCAACACAGCAAGGCAATCCACCGGCCGCAGCAACAAACCGCGTCAGCAGGCCTCGATCTTCCACTCGTACGGCTTGAGCGTCACCGTGCGCGGCAGGCTCACGCCCTCGATGCTGTCGAGTGTGGCGGTCGCATCGCGATTCGCGAAATTGAACACGCCGAGCAGCGTTCGCCCGCCCGCCTGCCGGACCATCGCGAGGACGCCGTCATCATGCGCGTCCCACGTCGTCACCCAAGCGTCGGGGGCGAAGCAGGGGTCCGAGCGCATTGCACGCACATCCGCCATGCCTTCCCACAGCCGGTTCGGCAAGGTTCCGGGGACATCGCGCTTCGCGGCGTTCTTCCAGTTGAACTTGCTGCGGTGCAGATTGCGGCTGTCGGCGACACGATCCGGGTCTTCCTTATAATCCCAGCCGTTGAGCTGACCGATCTCGTCACCGCAGTTGAGCATCGGGAATCCGCGCAGGAAGCCCATCGCGTGGTGCATGAGCAGGTCACGCTGGATCGAGCGCTCGTACAACGGCCGGTCATGCGTGATGATCGCCCGTTCGATGCCGCACAGGCTCGCCGTGGTGCCGCAGCTGCGCGCGTCGCCGGACGCCGGATCGTAGTTGTACAGTTCGCCCATCGACCAGCTGCCGGGCACCATACCCTCGTAGAAGTGGTAGAGGAATTCCTTATGCTTGAGCGGGTCGATGCCCAGTTGGTGTTCGACGTCCTCGTCCAGACCCCAGCCGATGTCGTCATGGCAGCGCAGATAGTTGACGAACCAGCAGTTGTCGGGCAGCGCGTCGAGCTTGTCGATTTGGGTTTTGAGCAGCCGGGTGTCGCCGTTGGCGAGCGCGCTCCACAGGTTGACCATGACGGACACGTTGTACAGCATGTGGCATTCGGGCTTTTCGGGAGTACCGAAGTAGGCGGCGAGCTCTTTGGGGGCCATGACCACTTCGCCTTTGAATACGACGGCCGGGCAGACGATTTCGGTCATAATGCGCATCATGCGCACGATGGTGTGGACCTGCGGCAGGTTGCGGCAGTTGGTGCCGAGCTGCTTCCAGATGTATGGCACCGCGTCGATGCGGAAGACCTCGACGCCGAGGTTAGCCAAGTGCAGCAGGCTGGACATCATGGCGACGAAGACCTTGGGGTTGCGGTAGTTGAGGTCCCATTGGAACGGGTAGAACTGGGTCATGACCCATTTGCCCATCTGCTCGTTCCATGTGAAGTTGCCGGGTGCGGCGGTCGGGAAGACCTGCGGGACGACGGCATCATACTGGTCGGGAATGGTGCGGTCGTCATAGCAGAAGTAGTAGTCCTGGTATTCGGGGTCGCCCGCCTGCGCGGCTTTCGCCCAGCGGTGGGTGGACGCAGTGTGGTTCATGACGAAATCAAGGCACAGGCTGATGCCGGCCTTACGCAGTTTCGCGGTGAGGTCGGCGAGGTCCTGATTGGTGCCGATGGAAGGGTCGACATTGTCGAAATCCTCGATGGCGTAGCCGCCGTCGTTGTCCGGATGCGGCATGGTCAGCAGCGGCATAAGGTGCAGGTAGGTCAGATGCTGCTCTTTGAGATAGTCGATATGCTTGGCGAGGTCGGTCAGTTTTCCGGCGAACAGGTCGGTGTACATGGTCATGCCGAACATGTCGCCGCGGCGGTACCACTGCGGGTCCTGCTCGCGGGCGGTGTCGAGACGCTTGAGGTCGGCGGGCCGGTCGGCGTGCGCTTTGGCCATAACACGTTCGAAATGCGCGAGTTCCGGCGAATCGCCGTACAGCGAATGGAACAGCTCTTCGAGTTCGGCACGACGCAAGGCGAGGCGCTCGGCGAATACGGTATCGATATGCTTGGCAGCCATCTGAAACTCCTATGTCTCTCATCCCGTGGACCAGATCGTCCGGGTCCGGGTGCTTTTCAGTATATCAAACCGGTTCGAGACGGGCAATGCAACACTCCGGATGTGACTGTATTTCACAGACTTCACAGCGCCGGCACCGCTTCAGCCGCGCACGACCAATATCGCGACCGCCGAGGCGACCGGGCCGTCATGGCTCAGGGAGATATGCCAACGCCAGCGCGACCCCTCCCCCGGTTTCGCGTCAGCATCGGTCGCTCCGGGCATGTCACAATGAACACCGCGGAGGACATCGGACCCACACAGGGCACCGGACAACGCCTGTGCGACATCGTCGGCAAGCACCACATGCGGCACCCCACGGGCATCATCAAGGATTTCGATACGCGCCCATGGCACGTTGTCCACGGTGTACGGAAGCGGGCCGGTCTCCCCCAGCGCCTCGCACCACGCCTTGATCACCGCCTCCTTGCCGGCCCAGCGTGCGGCGAGATGCACAGCGTCGCCGTCCGCCTTGAGCCGACCGCGCAAGGCGCTTTGCCGCAGTTCGCGCGTCGAGAATAGCCGGCGCATGCCCTCGCCGGGCTCCGCAAGCTGTTCGGCGAAGGCGTCCAGCGCCACGACATCATGACCGAGACCGGCAATACGGTCCGCGGATTCCCGCTCACCCCTTACCGCCATCGCCGCCATCGATGCCGCCGGTTCGTCTGCATCACGCATCATCACACCGAAGTAAATCCGGTCGCGAAGGCGAAGAGGAACGACAACCCGAGGAACACCAGGAACCACGGGGAACTCCAGCACGCCGCAACCGTACCCTGCGGGCTGCGGTTGGCCTTCATGTATTCGCGGATGTTTCTGAACCGCAAGACAAGGTACAGCAGGGAACCCACGCCGACGGCGATGTAGAGCCCGTAACCGACGATGTTCTGCGCGTTTTCCGGCATCACGGTCAACAGGCGGGAGAACAGGTCGGAGAAGACGAAATTATTCGTGATATGCAGCGCAATCGACCACACCAGTCCGTATTCGGCGGCGATATAGCCCAAGACCAGTCCGACGAGAATCGCATACGCGCCTTGCAACAGATCCGTGTGGAAGAAGCCGAACAGGACCGCGCTGGTAACGATCGAGAACACCTTGCCGTACTTGGCGAGCGCGGGCATCACCAAGCCGCGGAACAGCAGCTCCTCCATAATCGGGCCGAAAAATCCGGCGTACAGGACCATGGCGAGCGTGCCCATCGAGGCGTCGATGCTGTCCATCGCCGTGCTGGGCTGGAAGCCGAACAGGCCGGACAGCCAGTCAAGCGCCGGTTCGAGGATGAAGGTGTAGACGTTGGAAGCGCCGAGAATCAGCATGATGGCGAGCAGAAAGACAACAGGCGTCATCTTGCGGTGCGCGCGCTCACCGCGTCCGGTCAGTTCCATGCGCAGCTCGTGCGGCAAGCCGTGCCATAACTGGTCGTGCGAACGCATAAGTGCCAGGTAGATTGCGCATCCGACGAGGGCGATCAGGCTGACGGCGCCAGATATCCGATTGCTGAATGAGTCACTGAACACCTCCGATTCGGGAGCGCCCTGAAGGATCATCACCGTGGCGATGGTCATCTGGGCGACCAGCGCGACCGCCGTCATCACGACGCAATAGAACAGCACAAGCCGCGCCTCGCGGCCGACCGCACGACGCACTTGCTGGGCGTAGGTGAGGACGCGTTGGGGAATCCATGTGGGCTGTTGGGCCTGTGGCATCGGCTGCGGCGGGTAGGAGGGGTAGGGCGGCACCTGCTGCTGATACGGCGACACCTGCTGGTAGGGCGGCACGGCTTGCGGCGGGTAAGGGTACGGCTGATATGGCTGAGGCGGGTACGGCTGATATGGCTGAGGTGGGGTCACCCGATACGGGTACGGCTGATCCGGGTAAGGCTGGTACGGGTAAGGCGGCACCTGCATCTGGGCCGGATACGCGGGATTCGGGTATGTCGCCGCCGGGGCCACCGGCTGCGGGAATTGCGGGAATTGCTGAGGCTGCGCATTGGCCTGCGCTGGCGGAACCTGCTGATACGGCTGATACTGCTGATACTGCTGTGCCTGCGGGACCTGCTGATACGGCTGGTATGGCTCGGACGGACAATCGGCCGGCTGCCCATCGGGCTGGTGGGAGGACTGGGCAGCGGACTGATATTCCTCTTGTGAATATGCGGATTGTTGATTCCCCTGCCGATATTCCTGCCGCGCGGTCTGCTGCGGCTGCGTCACTGGCGGCTGCGTCATCGGCGGCTGCTGGCCGGTCGGTGCGACATGTTCCGGCCGGTTCGCGAAAGTTTTGTCTGCATCATCGCTCTGGTCGCTCATGTGTTCCCTTTCCTACTGCGTCCCGCACACGCGAAACTGCCGTGCGCTGTCGTCATCATCGTGTTGCCATCATCTCAGCCACGGCTGACCGTTTCATGGGGATAAAACGCGTGCTGCGTCCGCCGACGCTGAGGAATCGCTCAGTGTCGGCGGACGCAGCAGGAATCAACGCGCCGGGCAGGCCGGACTGTCAGGACAATCCGAACCATCTAGACAATCCAGACAGTCCAGACAATCCGGCGTCGTGCACAGGTCAGGCCTCGTAGTATCCGTCGGCCCCGAGTCGGGCGTTCGGATCGAGCAGCATGGCCTTCTCGACTTCATGCGCGTCATAGCCGTGACCGTCCTTGTGGAAGTGACGCTCGTCGATGGGCTCGTAGAGCGCGGCATGGCCCATCATGCCTTCTTCCAGACGACGGTGGCCGGCGGCCAGACGGCTGTTCGCGCGCTTGCGCCACGCTTGGAGCGCCTCATCGCCTGCGGTGTGCGCGACCGCGGCCTCGAAGGCGCCGGGGCTGACAATCGCAACGAAACCGCCGACATGGCCGAAGCCGAGGGATGTCGCCAATCCCGCCTTGACCGGACCGACCTTGATCGGGCTGGTCGGCCAGACCATGAAATCGTCACGCTTGAGCTTCGGATCGACGCAGTCGAGCGCAGCGTTCGCCGGGACGACACCCGTGCGGAACAGCTGGGTCAGGCCGTTGATCTGGAACACGCAGGCCCCGCCCTTTGCGTGACCCGTCAGGCTCTTCTGGGAGATGACGAGCAGCGGGTTGCCTTCGGTGCGGCCGATGGCGTGCGCGATTGTGTTGTGCAGCTCGGATTCGTTCGGGTCGTTCGCGTTCGTGGACGTGTCGTGCTTGGAGACCACGGCGATATCGTCCGGGGTGACGCCAAGCCGCGCCAAATCATGCACGAGCTTGGAATCGCGGCCACCCATGCCGGCGGCAAGTGCGCCAAGACCCGGAGCCGGGATTGAGGTGTGCGCGCCATCCGCATAGGAGTGGATGAATCCGACGACGCCAGCGACCGGCAGGCCGAGCTTCAACGCGATATCGCCGCGCGTCAGCAGAATCGTGCCGCCGCCCTGCGATTCGACGAAGCCGCCGCGACGACGGTCGTTCGCACGGGAGAAGAAGCGCGCGTCGATGCCCTTGGCGTACATTTCCTGGGCGTTTGCGGTGGCGTTCATGTTGCCGAAACCGATGACGGATTCGACGCCGATGTCGTCGATTGCGCCGGCGACCACGAAATCTGCCTTGCCGAGGGCGATCTTGTCGGCGCCCTCTTCGACGGAGACCGCGGCGGTCGCACAAGCGGAGACCGGCTGGATGATATTGCCGTATCCGCCGATGTACGACTGCATCACATGGGCGGCGACCACGTTGGGCAGCGCCTCCTGAAGGATGTCGGTCGGAATCTCATGGTTGAGGAAACGATCAAGGTACAGCTTGCGCATCGATTGCATGCCGCCGAAGCCAGTGCCTTGTGTGTCCGCGACCATGGAGGGGTGCACGGCCTGCAGGATCTCCGTCGGCGTGAAGCCCGCGGACAGGTAGGCGTCCACCGCGGTGACGATGTTCCACAGGGCAATCGGGTCGACCGCGCCGACCATCGAAGCGGGGATGCCCCACTTGAGCGGGTCGAAGCCCTTCGGGAACTGGCCGCCGACCGTGCGGGTCATCGCCGCGCGGCGAGGCACGCGGATCATCGAGCCGGCATGGCGGGTGACCACCCATTCTCCGGCTTCGGTGTCCTCGCGGATGCTGGTGTGCGCTTCGTCAAGCTTGACGTATTCGCGGGCCATGTCCTCGGTGGGCACGGAGAATTCGACATCGTGATCGAGGAAGATCTCAGCCTCCTCCTCGTCGTTGCCGCCGGTTTCGCCGTCACGCAGATAGTTGGAGCCCATGCCGTCCTCGAAAGGCCTGATGCCGCTTCGCGCCACGACTTCGTCATGGTACCGCTCAGCGATATCTTCCTCGGGAACCAGGTTGCCGTCAGTGTCGTACCAGCCGGCTTTCGGGCTGTCTTGCCACGTGAGCAGGCCCATATTCCACGCGAGCTCGAGCACGGCGCCTGCGGACAGGTCGACGCTGCCGTCGGCGTGGATGCCGAGCTCCGCTTGGGCGCGGGTACGTCCGGAGCCCCACGGGCCGAGTTCGCCGATCGAGACGATGACGATTTCATCTTCAGGACGCGCGGTGACGTTGGTCCAGTCCTTCAAGTCGATGTCGGGCTGGCGGGGCACGCGCGGCGTCGGCAGAGCCTTGATGGTGGCTTCGGGGGCGGCCTTCGTCGTGGCTGCGATGTCAGAGCCTTCGGATTCGGCGCGTTTGGCGTCTTCCATGGCTTCGCGGCGCAGGGCGCTGATATCGATCGGCTCACTGCCCAGGCCGCCGGTCAGGTCCACGTCCAGCGGCGCGGTCTTGGCCTGTTCGCGGGCTTCCTTCGTGGACAGGTCGAGCAGTTTGACGGCGATTTGCGCGGTCGAGTAGGTCTTCAGCCCGTGGCGTTCGACCACCTCGACGAGCGGGTCGTTGCCGCCCATCAGGCCGGTTCCCCGCACCCAACCGATCTTCGGATGGGCGAAGGTGACACGGCCGGACCATACGCGTTCGGCGTGCGCACGATTGACAATCGCGTCGAAGGCGCTCTTGACTTCGCCGTAAGCGCCGTCGCCGCCGAAAATACCGCGGTTCGGAGAGCCGGGCAGAATCACGTGGAGCCGGTGCTGCACGTCGGTGTCCGAGCCGATTGCCGCAAATCCGGTGATTGCACGCTCCACGCCCCACAGCATCAGGCGCGCCTGCGATTCGAACAGTTCGCCGGAGTCGGACATGGTGCCATGGACCGGCGGGGCGGCGAACGGGAAGAACAGCGTGGGCTCGTATGCGGGCTTGATCACCGTGGTCGTAGCGCCGGAAGTCTTCTTCTGCTCATGGCCGACCCAATCGACCAACGCATCGACATCACGGTAGCTGGACAGGTTCGCGGGGACAAGCCACAGACGGGCTCCCGCGGCCGCATGCGTGCGGTACGCCTGCTTCGCCCACTGCTTGACGGACGGCTTGAAGCTGTGCGAGGTGGCGACGACGGTCGCGCCTCCGGCCAGCAGGCCGCACACGACTTGGGCGGCAATGGAGCGCGGGGCGACGCCCGTGACGACGGCGATATCGCCGGCGAAGCGGGATGCTGCAGGGTCGGCCTTCGGATCGGCGAGCGCCTGAGTGGCAATGGTGTCGAAGATCGCGGCGAGGTCGCGGCGATCCTCCTGCTCGGCCTTGGAGGCGAACCACTTGGCCTGCTTGCAGACCGCGTCGCCGGCGCCGGTGAAGTCCAGCTCCGCGACCGACCGGTCGTCGTTGTAATACAGGCGGGCGAGGTCCTCACGGGCTGAAGCCCAGCGGTCGTCGAATTCGATGGCCTTGCGGGCGTCGAAGCGCGGTTCGACCTGCTTGGGCCAATCGGCGCCGAGTTCCGCGGCGACGGTTTGGACAACCGCCTCATCGTCGTCGCCGTCAGGCTGGGCGGCCGGGGTATTCAGGCCGAGCCGGTCGAGCACGTAGCGGGCGGCGGAGGCGAGCACGCCGGTGGAACCGGTTACCTGCTGGGCGAAGGCGTCAAGCGCGGCGGAATCGACCACCGCACCCGAGGCGGCACCGGAAGCGGACGGCAGCGCGACCGTGATATTGCGGGTTGCGGCCACCTGCTGGACGGCGGCATCGATAAGCGCGTTGGCAGCGGCTTGGTTCTGGGCGGCGTCGGTACCGAGCGTCGCCAGATCCCCGCCGCGCGAGGACGCCCCATCACGCGTGCCGAGCACGAGCGCGACGAGCACATGGGACGCCCAGCCTTCGCCGAGCTGCCACGTATTGGTCACCCGCTGTTCGACCTGGGCCTGCTTGATGCCGGCCGCACCGAACAGATGGCGGATGCGGTCGCGCACGATATCGCCGAAGACCTGGCCGAAGGGCTTGTAATTTGGGGCGACCTTGTCAACCAGCTTGCTCAGCGCGGAGACCGGCGCTTCGGCGGCGCCATCGACGCTTGCCACGCCGAGTTCGGAGCTGATATCCATAAGCAGCTGGTTGCGGCGCGAGGAGACGCCGTTGGTGAGCGTGTCAGTCGTGTCGTTGTCACCGATCTGGTCGGGGCGGATCTTGCCAGCGTAGGCAAGCAGCGCGGCGATTGCGTCGGAGGCGTGGAATGGCAGATCAGCCGGGCGTTCGCCGGATGCGGCGGCAGGGGCCGCAGGAGCCGGGGCGGGCGCAACGGCAGCGGGAACGGCGGCAGCGGTTTGCGCTACCGGAGCGGCAGGAGCCGCAGCCTGGGCCGCCGGAGCAGCCACCGAAGCGGCGCTATCTTCCTCAGTATCGGTCTCGACCAGCGGATCGGTATCGGTCATGTAGATGCGGCCCTCGTCGCGTCCCACGTTGTACACGGTCACATGGCGGCCGGTGTACTGCGGCAGGCGCAGGGTCTTCGTGCCGAGGTTCGCGAGCGTCGGGGCATTGCCCAGACCGACCTCGACGTATTCCTCAACGCCGAGCCCGTCATGCGCAGTAGCGCGGAACATGAGGTCCTGCGTCTCAATCCAACGCACCGGACTTGCGAACTGCCAGGACAGCAGCTCGGTGAGCAGCAGCCTGCCGAGCTTCTGCTCGTCGGCGGCGTAAGAATCCCACACCTTCGGGTCGTCGAGCGCGGCCTTGATGCGCTCGGACGGCACGACGTCGAGAATCTTGCGCGCGAAATCACGCGTCATCTCGAACGGCACGGCCACAAGATTCGGGATGTACCGGCCGACCAGACGCTGGTAGTCGATGTACTGCGGAAGCAGCGCGTCCAGCTTGTCGCGGAATTCGGGCACGCCCTTGCGCAGCAGCCTCGAATGGAATGGCACGTCAATGCCGGGCACGAGCATGAAAGCCGGCTTGCCGCCATATTCCGCCACACGGCGGGCGGCATCCGCCTTCAAAGCCTTGAGTCCGGCTATGGTACCGGCAATCGCGTACTGCTGGCCGGCGAGGTTGTAGTTGACAATCTGCAGGAACTCGCCGGACTGCTTGGCGATGCTCTCGACGTACTCTTCGACGCCGTCATCGCCAACGCCGAACTGATTCGGCCGCAGCGCGCCCATCCGGTAGTTGGAGCGCCCCTGTTCGTCGCGCTCGATGAGATGGTGCATGGTGGAGCCGCGGTGGAACACGAGCTCGAGCACGGTCTCCAGCGGAATGATGCCGGCAAAGGAGCTCAGCGCGTTGTACTCGCCGAGCGAATGGCCGGCAAAGTAGGACGGCCACAGGTCGCAGCCGGCTTCGCGCAGGCGTGCGGTCTGGGCGAACGCGACCGTGGCGAGCGCGACCTGCGTGAACTGGGTGAGGTTAAGCAGCCCGTCGGGGTGCCGGTAAGTGACGCCGTTGGCGGTGAGCTCCTTCGGGTTGTCACGCACGACGGCGAGGATTGAGAATCCGAGCTTGCTGCGGGTCAAGGCGTCGGCGCGCTCCCACACCTTGCGGGCGGCCGGGGATTTCGCGCGTTCGTCCAGAACCATGCCCTGCTTCTGGATGCCCTGGCCCGGGTAGACGAAGGCGGACACCGGCGGGCGGGTTGCGGCAGTGCCGCGCGAGACGAGCTGGCCGTCGATGCGGCAGGTGACCTCGAGCAGCAGGCCGCCATGGCGGATATGGCCGACGCGTTCGACGGTGATCTCCACTTGGTCGTCCAGTTGGACCATGCCGTACATGTTGTAGGTCCAGCCGGCAATCTCGTAGTGCATGCCCTTGTCGTCTGCCGCCTGCACCACATGCTGGGCAGTGGCGGACAGCCACATGCCATGCACGAGCGGGGCGTCGAGGCCGCTGATCGCGGCGCCGCGCACGGAGGTGTGAATCGGGTTGAAATCGCCGGAAGTACGGGCGAAAGCGGTCATCTCGTGCGGGGCGCGGACGGTGACGCGGCGCAGCAGACGACGCGGAGTCGACTCGGTGAGTTCGCCGGCCTGTTCTTTGGCGTCATCCTCGTTCGGGCTGTGGGACGGATTGTCCCGATAGGTGAGATATTCGCCGTAATCGTGGGCTTCGACGGGCAGATCATCGCTGTAGGCGCGGCCGCGGATCGCGAAGCGCTCGGTCTCATGTGCAAGCACCGTGCCGTCGGCGGCGGTATGTGTCACATGGATGGTAACCACGCGGCCGGAGGCGGATTCGGCGTACGGGTCCGCCCAGCTGGTCAGGCTGACCTGCTCGCCTGTGTGGCGCAGCAGCTCGTGTTCGGGCACTTGCAGTTCGATGAGATGGTCGAGATGGACTGCGTTGAGCAGGCCCTCGATGACCGGATAGCCGTCGACACTCACCGAGCCGAGTGCCGCGTAAATCGCCGGCCACGCCGGTCCGACCAGCGCGTCGGGGGCGATACGCGAGGCGTTGAGATCCCCCGGCAGGATTCCGGCGGTCGCAGCCTCATGGTCGACGCCGAGATTCGCGGACAGCGTGTACTGCGCATGCGCCAGACCGAAGGGGTAGCGCTCAGTGTCATCCGATGGCGTGATTTCAGGCATCGCGACGAGCCGATCGCCGGTGATTGCGGTATTGCCGATGCCGGCGACCGCGGCGAGCATCGCGTACACGTGCTCGGGCAGGCGATCGCGGTCAACGACCGGCAGACGGCCGCAATCTGCGCCGCCCACGATGAGCGGAATCACGATGTCTCGCACCGCATGCTTGCCGAGCCCGCCGTCGGGATCCTTGTCCCAGAAGGTGTCGAGGTGGATGTCGAGGTCGAGCAGGGTCTTGTCGCCATCCGTACCGACCTGTTCGATGCGGTAGTTCGCGTCGTCCGCAGCCGTGCCGTACGCGGGATTGCTGGTCACATGGCCGATCCAGGAGATATTCGGGCAGCTGCGCACATAGGCCTGCACGTCGGTGGCCCCGGCGAGCGTGCCGAGCGCGTCCGCAGCCGGTTCGTCCGCCTGCGCGGCCTGGGCTTGGGTGCGTTCCAGCGCGGCGTGTTCGAAGCGGCCGAGAATATCGGCCACCGGTTCGTCGATGGTCGTGATGCCGGCCACCGAAATCGGACCGGGGATGATACGCACGGCGTCTGCGCTGTAGCGCGGATCCTCCGACTGCCACAGCTGGTCGCGTCCCCACCAACGCAGCAGGTCGTTGTCGATCACCGGGACGAACGGCATCGGCTTGGGGTATTCGTTGACCAAGGTGATGAACCATGCGGCGTCGGTCGGCTCGACCTCAAGCGTGTCAATCTGCGGGTAGCGCTCCCCCAGCCGGTTCAGCGCCTGCTGCGGGTCGGATTCCACGTCGGCGCGTACCGAGAACAACGGCGTGAATTCGCCGGATTCCTGGTCACGCACGCGGGCCTCGATGCGCTGCAACAGGTGCAGGTAGCGGTCCGCATAGGTCGGGTCGGCCCACGGGAAGGACAGGTCGGCGAAACGCTGCGCCCACTGGCGGTAGGTCATCGAGGCAACGTCACCGAAATACGGTTTCGCGGTCTTGTCGAGCGCGTCGATGATTTCGGCGCGGCGAGGCTCGATCTGCTCGGGGTGCTTCATCATCTCGACCAGCAGACGGCCGCAACGGGCGGAGGAATTCTCCAATTCGTAGATATCGGCGTGCAGATGGCTCAAGCCGGAGCTCACCCCGCCGACCACCTTGCCGGACGGCACCCAGCGTTCGCCGCGCGGGGCGAACGGGTCGTCGCCGCCCTGTTCGAGCGTGATGCCAGGGGTTTCGACGAGCATGCGCTTGACTTGCGGGCTGGTGTGCGCCTCCTTGGCGGTCATGACGGCGGTGCCGACAAGCACGCCGTCCACCGGCATATCGGGCTCCCCGTAAGCGCGGGACCATTGGCCGGAGATGTAGTCCGCAGCGCGTTGCGGCGTGCCGATTCCGCCGCCGGCGACCAGCACGAGGTTCTCGCAGCCGCGCACGTCGGCATAGGTGTTGAGCAGCAGGTCGTCGAGCGATTCCCAGGAATGGTGGCCGCCGGCGGACCCGCCTTCGACTTCGGCGATGATGGTGACCGGGGCGACCGCCTTGGCGATACGCACCACCTGGCGGATCTGGTCGACCGTGCCCGGCTTGAACGCCACGTACGGCAGGCCGTCGGCGCGCAGGGAGGCGATGAGCTGCCTGGCTTCGTCGAACTCCGGGATGCCGGCGGAGACGACCACGCCGTCGATCGGGGCACCGGACGCGCGCTTCTTCGGCACCAGACGCTGCGTGCCGAACTGGAGATTCCACAGGTAGCGGTCCATGAACATCGCATTGAATTCGACCGTGCGGCCTTCCTCGAGTTCGTCCTCAAGCTCGGCCAGATGCCGGTCGAGCACCTCGGCGGTCACCTGGCCGCCGCCGGCGAGTTCGGCCCAGTATCCGGCGTTCGCGGCCGCCGCGACGATCTGCGGGTCCACAGTGGTCGGGGTCATGCCGGCCAGCAGGATCGGCGGCTTGCCGGTCAGGTCGCTGAATTTCGTGGCGATCCGGTCACCGGCGGGCGTGTGGATGACGCGCGGACGGTACGCCTTCCAATTCTGCAGGCGTTCGGGGTCGCCCGTCAGCGTGGACAGCGCGGCACGGTCGGCGGTGCTTGCCGCCTCAACCACACCGGCACCGCTGCCTTGGGCGAGCGCGGCGACCAGCTTGCCGGCCGTGGTGCCCGGGCCCATATCAACAATCCACAATGCGGACGGATCCGTGGACTCAAGCAGCTTGTGCACGCGGCCGGTCCAATCCACATGGTTGATAAGCACTTCCTCGGCGAGTTCGCGGGCGCGCAGCCCATCGAAGCCGCACGCCTGTGCCCACGCGACCGTCTGGTCAACAGCATCGGCCATAAGCGGGGAATGGAACGGCAGCGTCACGTCAAGGTATTCGAGCGTCGGATCGAACACCGAGCCGCCGCGCACCTTCTGCTCGCGCAGACGCGCCTGCTTGCGGTGTTCCTTGCCCGCGGCGAGCGCGAAGAGCGCCAAATCCTCCGGATAGCCAGACAGAACCTGATGGTCGGGGGCGTTTTCGACGGCGATGGAGATCGGCCCGCGGGTGGCGGGGATACGCGCGATCAGGGTTTCGGTCTGCTCACGGTTGGCGCCCTTGACCGACAACATCGGGGTTGCGCCTTCGAGTTTGGCGTGCAGGCCGAGCAGCCGCGCCTGACGGGTGCCGGCGACGCCGATCAACCGGGCCACGGCGAGGATTTCGTCGATCGGCTCCTGCGCGGCTTCGAGCGAGCCGGCACGCTGCAGTTCGCGGGCCATATGCACGCCGATGATGCCCTGCGAATGGCCGAGCAACGCCACCGGCTTCGAAGCGGGGTTGTACCCCAGATGCACGGCGTCGATAATCGCTGCGAGCTGGGTGAGCGCAATGCCTTCGACGCTTACGGACGCATCCGCTGCGGCTCCGAGCGAAGCACCGGACGGCTTGAATCCGAAGATGTCGGTCGGGTGTCCGGTCACGGCGAGCAGGTCGGCGGCCACCGGGGTCAGCAGGCGGTCGGCGGCGAGCACCTGGGCGCGCAGGTCCGCGGCCAGAGTCGGGTCGTCCATCGCATCGGCGAGCGCCGCGGTCCACGGGGTGGATTGCCCGCCGAACACCACGGCGTGGGGCTCGTTAGCAAGCCTTGACAAGAAAGGTGTGGTACTGGTCATCATTGTTCCTTTGCTGGTTTCCATTCGATTCGTGTGTTGTTGATTGGTGTGGTTGACATTGTCGGAAGTGCTGTCGGAAGCGTTGCCGGAAGCGCTTACATCGGCTGGTTGCCATGATGCTTGTCGACCGGCCGGTGGCGGCGCTTGCCGGCGAGCGTGCGCAGGGCTCCGGCGATTGCGTCCCTGGTCTGCTCGGGGTCGATCATCGCGTCGATCTGCCCGGTTTCCATCGCAAGGTTCGCGTTGACGGTCGTAGCCTCATAGTCGGCCACGTACTTCGCACGCAGCGCCTCCACGTCCTGCCCGCGTTCCTTGGCTTTCTGCAGATCCTTGCGATGAATGATGTTGACCGCGCCTTGAGCGCCGAGCACCGCGATCTGGCTGGACGGCCAGGCGAGGTTGACGTCCGCGCCAATCGCCTTGGAGCCCATGACGATGTAAGCGCCGCCGAAGGCTTTGCGCAGGATCACCGTCACCATCGGCACCTGCGCGTTCGCATACGCGTAAATCACTTTCGCGCCGCGGCGGATGATGCCCGCATGCTCCTGGTCGCTGCCCGGCTTGTATCCGGGGGTGTCCACGAGGGTGATGACCGGCAGGTTGAACGCGTCGCACAGGCGCACGAAGCGCGCGACTTTCTCGGAGGATTCCACGTCGAGGATGCCGGCGAGCACGTTCGGCTGGTTGGCAACCACGCCGACCGGGTGGCCTTCGATGCAGGCGAAGCCGACGACCGCGGATTTCGCGTACAGTTCCTGCACCTGAACGAATTCGCCATAATCGACGATACCGTGGATGACATCGAGCATGTCGTAGGGCTGACGGTCGTTGTCCGGCACGATGGAGGCGACTCGCGAGGCTGCCGCCTGGTCGGCGTGTGTGGACGCGTAGGCGAATACCGGCGGCTCACACTGGCAGTTCGACGGCAGGTATGCGAGCACCGTGCGCGCGTAGTCAATCGCGTCGGCCTCGTCTTCGCCGAGATAATGCGCGACGCCGGAGACCACGTTGTGCACATAGCCGCCGCCCAGATCCGCCATGCTGATCGTCTCGCCGGTGGATGCCTTGACGACGTTCGGCCCGGTGACGAACATGTCAGAGTTCTCACGCGTCATGATGATCAGGTCGGTCAACGCCGGGCAGTAGACGGCACCGCCCGCGCACGGGCCGAGGATGATGGAAATCTGCGGGACAAAACCGCTCGCTTCGCAGGTCTTCTTGAAGATCCGCCCGTATTGGCTGAGCGCCGCGACACCCTCCTGGATACGCGCGCCGCCGGAGTCAATCAGCGCGACAATCGGCACTTTGAGGCTGATCGCCATATCCATGAGGTGGCAGATTTTCTCGCCTTCAGCCACGCCGAGCGTGCCGCCTCGCACCGAGAAGTCCTGCGCATACACGGCGACCGTGCGCCCGTACACTTTGCCGAAACCAGTGATGACGGCCGAGCCGGCCACTCCCTTGTTGATGTCGCCGCCGACGAAACGGCCGATCTCCTGGAAGCTGTCGGCGTCGAACAGCAGATCGAGGCGTTCGCGGGCCGTGCCTTTGCCTTTGGCATGCTGGCGCTCGCGGGCGTGCTCCTCGGCGGCGCGCGCGAGTTCGGCGGCCCGTCCCACGGCGGGGCGGATCGGCTGGGTCGTGTCATGTGCTGTGGAGTCCGCAAGTGTAGTGGAGTCCGCCGGTGCCGTGGTTGTCTGCGCTGCGGTTAGTGTGCTGCTCATTGCCGGTCTCCTTCCGCGTCCTTGTCTGTCGATGTCCCGGATGCCGCCGACACCCCTTCGGCGGCGTGGATATCAAGCTCGACAAGCGTCTGCCCGCCTTCGACGCCATCCGCCGGGCCGACGCAGATCTTCTTGACCGTACCGTTGACCGGCGCGTACACGTAGTTCTCCATCTTCATGGATTCGAGCACGACCAACAGGTCGCCCTTGGAGACACTCTGGCCTTCCGCTACGTTGACGCGAGTGACAATCGCCTGCATCGGCGAGGAGATGATGCCGCTTTTCGCCCCGTCATCCACCTTCGGCTTGCCGATATCATGCAATCCCTGACCGCGCAACGGCTGGGTGGCGCGCCGCGCGGACCGTGCGCGGGCGGCACCCGTCAACCCGTCGACAATCGTCTGGGGGACAGTGAGTTTGACGCGCTTGTCATTGACTTCGATGACGAAGGAATCGCTGGCAGCGGTCTTCTCTCCGGCTCCTCCGGCCACGGATGCGGGCTGTCCGGCGCCTGCGGCTGCGGGTTCGCGGTTGAGATACTTACGTTCCAGCCATTTGGTGGACACACTGAACGGATGCTGTTCGGCGGTGAATTCAGGATCGTTGAAAATCTGCTCGAACAGGCTCGCCGGCGACGGTACGCCTTCGATACGCAGCTCGCCAAGGGCGCGACGCACGCGGGCGACCGCAGTCGCGCGGTCCTGCGCGGTGACGACGAGCTTGCCCATCAGGGAATCGAACTTCGGCGAGATCGTGTCTCCCGCCTTAACCCCGGAATCCACGCGGATCCCCGGTCCGGCCGGCCATTGCAACCCGGTGAGCGTACCGGAGCTCGGTGTCAGGTTCGTCGCCGGGTCCTCGCAGGTGATGCGCAGCTCGAAGCTGTGGCCGCGGATGCTCTCCGGTCGAGTCAGGTGCCCGCCGGCGGCAATCGTCAATTGTTCACGCACCAAATCAAGCCCGCACACCTGCTCGCTGACCGTATGCTCGACTTGCAGACGCGGGTTGACTTCCAGGAAGTACACCTTGCCCTGTTCGGTGAGCATGAATTCGCAGGTGCCGAGACCCACGTAATCCACCGCCTCGAACAGGCCGCGCGAGTAGCGTTCCAACGCTTCAATCGCTTTCGGCGGCATGAAGGGGGCCGGGGCCTCCTCGATGAGTTTCTGGTTGCGCCGCTGCACCGAGCAGTCGCGCGTCGAATATACGACGAAATCGCCGTGGCTGTCACGTCCGCACTGGGTTTCCACATGCCGTGCCTTGTCGATGAACCGTTCGACGAAATACTCGTCCAGATCCCCGCCCTGGAGCGCGTCATGGCTTAAGTAGAAGCTGCGCAGCTCGTCGTCATTGTGCACGATGGTGATGCCGCGGCCGCCACCGCCGTCCGTGCGCTTCATCATGATCGGATAGCCGTGCGTCTGTGCGAAATCAAGCAGCTCGCGCATATCCTTGACCGGCTCGGAAATACCGGGGACGGGCGGGACCTTCGCGCGGGCCGCGACCCGGCGGGCGGTGATTTTGTCACCCAGATCGACCAGGGCCTTGGGGTCTGGGCCCACCCAGACGGCACCGGCCTCGCGGACCTTGGTCGCGAATGACGGCACCTCGGAAAGGAACCCGTAACCGGGGTGTACCGCGTCGGCACCGCTCCTGTGCAGAATGCCGATCAGCAGGTCCTCGTTGAGATACGTGTCGCGGTAGGTGTCGCCGGGCAGCAGGTAGGCTTCGTCCGCCATATCCACATACTGTTCGTCGCGATCCTGTTCGGCGTACACGGCGACCGTGCGGATGCCCATCTCGCGGGCGGTGCGCACGACGCGCAGCGCAATTTCGCCGCGGTTCGCCACCAGAAGTTTGCTGACATTATTGACCATACGTTCCAACCTATGCCGCGAGGCTTGCGGCCGACGGGGGCATGGACGACAAAGAATCGGCGATCTTTTTGTAGCCCTTCACAAACGTCACCGTAAGTTGGCTTGCGATTTTCGGCGGTATTCCGCCATTGAGCGCTTTCTCCGCAACCGGCCGGACACATCGGCGACATCGGCGGGCGCAATCGGGTCCATAAAATGATGGCCAGCACGCCCATGACCGGGCATTGCATGAAAG
>NZ_JBJEIH010000038.1:38430-53492 GCF_051876855.1 Bifidobacterium sp. | reverse complement strand
TTGCATGAAAGGAAGGGATTCCCATGTCACATCAGACACCATCCGCCGCACTGACTTCCGCGGCCCCGACCACCGCCCGCCGCCTGCTGCGTTCGGCAGGCATGTCGCTGCTGTTCGCGCTGCTGCTGTGGGCCGCGGCTGCCGCCGGGCGCATCCCGATTCCCGGCACTCCGGTCGGCATCACCTTGCAGACCTTCGTCCTGATGCTTGCCGCGTTGAGCCTTGATTGGCGCGAGGCAGGCGGCGCGGTCGTGCTGTACCTGCTCGCTGGCGCTGCAGGACTGCCGGTGTTCTCGGGCGGCATGTCCACGCTGGCGCTGGTCGGCCCGAGCGCCGGCTTCCTGTTCGGCTTCCTGCCGGGCGTGATCGTCACCTCCCTGCTCAAGGGCAAGGCGCGCAGCACGGGGGCGCGTGGCTACTGGCTGACCGCCGCGAGATATTTCGGCGCTTCGCTGGTCGGCTGCGTGGTGATTGTGTACGCCTTCGGTGTGAGCATCCAGGCGATGCTCACGCATGTTCCGCTGAGCGCTGTGGCGCTTGCTTCGCTCGGGTTCGCCGGCGGCGACCTGCTCAAGGCGGTTGTCGCCTCGGCAGCCGTCAGCGGGCTGTCCTCGCGTATCGCCCGTGACGCCAAGTGATGTCGAAGAACGGCAGATAATGTCGAATAACGGCAAGTAACGGCAGGATGCGCCAGTCGCGCCAGTCGATAACGAAAGGCCGCCGTCCCGATTGCATGGGGCGGCGGCCTTTCGCGTATGTGTATGCGTTGTCTGTCACCGTTGCGGACAGCAGACCCTCGCTGGCGGTCAGTGAGCCATCAGTAGCCCATCAGTCAAGAACACCGACATCACCGGTCGTCACCGTATGTTCAACTCCCCCGTCGTCCACAATGGCCAGTGAGGCGTCCGGATTGATGCGGACGGCACGCCCGACAATCGTCTCACCCCCGACCAGTCGGGCTTCCACCCTCCTGCCAAGCGTCCAGCTCACCTGCCGGGTCTCCTCAAGCAGCTGGGCAGCGTAGGTCTTGCGATCACGCACAAACCGGGCGATGCGGTCGCGCAGGCCGGCTGTGATTCCCGCCGCGATGAGGTCGCGCAGCACTTGCGCGTCCGGCAACGGGTCAACATGCAGCTGCAAGGATGTGGATTGCGGGGTCGGCAGGCTTTCCGCGCGCAGGGCAAGATTGATGCCAATACCGATGATCACGCCGGTGCGATGCTCATCCAAGGGCACGAGCTGCACCAGGATACCCCCGAGTTTCAGGCCATGGCAGAAAATGTCGTTCGGCCATTTGATGGCCAGCGTGCAATCCTGTTTACGCGGACGGGCGCCGCTAGAGAACACCGCTGACCTGATTGCGTCGCGTGAGGCGAGGCCGGCGAGTGTCGGCAGCCACCCGTTGACCGTGTCGTCGGCCACGACATCGGCGGGCATCACCGTGACGAACGACACCGTGAAGGACTCCCCCGGACGGTTCACCCACGCGCGCCCCAGCCGGCCGTGCCCACCGGTCTGATAATCCGCGGCAATCACCGTGATCTTCCCGTCATCCGCCGGGTCGCCCCCGATCCGCCCATCGGCGAGCATCTCGCCGGCGAGCGTGTTCGTCGAATCCACCTCGGCAAGCGCGATTAACCGGTCGGCCTCCTGTTCGGTCCGCGGCATGCGCGGAACCGTGCCCTGTTTCGTCATCATGGCACCAGCCTACCGCCGAACGACGCGTTTTTCGCGGATTTACGCGCCGGGTGGCCCCAAGTTGCGGATTGACCGCGGTTGCGGAACCGGCAGGCGGTCAGGATACGCTCCCCACAAACCGGTCACTGTGTGAGCAGATCCTCACACAATGACCCGTCGGCACGGGAAAACCGCAGATTCCAACCATCTCAGCCCACACTGTGCGAGCCAATCCTCACACAACGGCTCCGTCCACAACCCCTCCGCCCGATGCTAACCATCTCAAACCCCGTTGTGCGAGCCAATCCTCACACAACCACCTCCACGGCCACGCCCGCAGTCATCGCGCACCCCTCCTGCACCCAGCCCCGGCTCCTTGCGTCAGACTACAATGCTCAAGCATGACCGAAGCCACGCGAACCACGAGAGCCACAACCACGCCATCCGTGCAGCCCGATCAAGCGGCGATGCGTTCCAAGGCCAGGGCGGGCAAGCATTCCTCGCGCCGCGCGCAGGCCGGTGCCATCGCCCGGTGGACGCTGGCGACCCTCGCCGTCCTGTGGCTGAGTTTCTGCACGGCGATTGGTCCGTTCTATTGGTACGGCGGCAGCATCGCCGACTGGGGATTCGTCAACACCGTCTATTTCCTTCTCGCCCTAGCCATCTATCTGACGCTGCTCATCGCGTTGGTGCGCGTCGGCGGCGGGCTTGCGGCCATCCCATCATCCGTTCGCTCCGCCTGCCGTCGGGCGTCGGCAGCGATTGGAACTTTCTGCCGCACCGGATGGCGTCGGAACATCTGCAAACCGTGGCACGCCCTGGCGCGCATGTGGCGGCGATTCGCAGCCACACGATTCGCCCATGCCGTCGGACGCTGCTGGACCGCCATCCGCACGTTTACTCCACGCATCATCATGCGGTGCACGCGCAGTTGGATCGGCCTTGCGCTCATCATGTTCATCGGATGGCTGTGGGTGCCGGTCACCCTGCTGTCGGCGTTCGGCGCGGATATCCGTTCACAGATTCGTGAGTTCAGTTGGGCGTGGAACCAATGGACCGGACTACAACAGCCGTATACCGGGTTCTTCGCCTTCGTCCCGATGGATATCTACCCGACCGCGCACTACCTGTGGCCGCAAGACCCGACCTATCTGACGGACCAGCACAATCTCGTGCTCACCGTGTTCTATGGAGCCGTCGCCGCCGCATCCCGGTATTTCACCGGTTCGAACGATGCGGGATATGTCGTGTTGTCCTCGTTGCAGTTCCTGTTCGCGGTGTTCTGTTGTTCGGCCACGATGCACCGATTCCTCAACCTGCCGTGGCTCGGACATGAGTCTGGGAAGGACGCCGATGCCGCCGTTGTCCCAATCAGCGAACCAGGGAGCGCACCCGGGGATTATCCGCATGCCGTCGCGAGGGCCGGGGTATGGCAGCGCGCCATTATCATCCTGTTCTTCCTGCTGTGCCCGATCGCGGTGTTCTCCACTATCAGTCTGACGAAATCGCCGCTGTTCGCCTTCGCGTTCGTCTGGTGGTTCGGTATCGCCTACCAGTTGCATATGACCCGCGTCAAGCGCAGCGAGACACCCCGTCGACTGCCCGCACGCACCCTCGCAGCATTCATCGCCAGCGCCTGCGTCATGCTGATCAGCGCGAAATACGCATGGTACATTCTCCTCGCGCAGACACTCATCATGCTCATCGCCGACCGCGGGCGTTGGAAGACCTACATCGCGGCCCTGCTGCTGCCGGCGGTCATCCTGCATGGCGGCTTGGTCCTTCTGGTATCTACCGGCAAGGTCATCAACGGCGACCCAATCGAAAGCCGCGGCATCCAGCTGCAGCAAATCGCACGCGTCGCCCGACGCAATCCCGAAGGCATCCCCAAGGACGCGGCGGACAAGCTCGCCCCGATCTTCAACCTTGACCAGATGGGTGAATCCTACTTCCAGCAGGACGCCGACCCGGTGAAATCCTCCGGGATTCAATCCAAGAAAGTCAGCTATCGTTGGCGTTCCGTCACGAAAGAGGATATGGCTGATTTCAACAGCGCGTGGTGGCAGATTGTCAAGGCGAACCCGGTTATCGCTGCGGATGCGTTCTTCGCTGAATGCTTCGGCTATTTTGACATCGCCGATTTGCCGTATGTCTCTATGGACTATTACGTGACCAGCGATTACGTGGTGAACAACACCGAATGGATCAAGGACTGGCAGCCGCAATGGCGTGAGGATATCGCGAGGTTCGCGCGCGACTGGGGCAAGATCCCCGTGCTCGGATGGGTCACGCATGGCAACTTCTATGTCATATTGACCCTGCTGTTCGGTGCCGCCGAAGTGGTCCGCCGCCGTTGGCGCACCCTCGCGTGGCATATGCCGTTGTTGCTGCTCATGGGCGTGATGGTCACGTCACCGGCGAACAACTTCGAACGCCACATGCTCCCGCTGACCTTCGTATTCTGCTTCGTCGCACTGACCTACTGGCGCGAGTCCAAGCAGTCCAGGCGTTGCCCCAATACGCGTATCGCCGGGCCCGAGGACAGTGCGGGTGGACATCACCGTGACACTGAATCCGGGCGGGACTAGGCTGGCAGTATGGTTTCCGTTTCTGCACACTCCGGGTCAGAATCCAATCGCAAGGATCTGCTTGACCTGTTGATGGCTCGTCTCGCCGTGCTGTTGGGGGACGATGTGCTGGAACGCGGCCGGCCGGCCGACGTTG
Organism: Bifidobacterium sp.; assembly: GCF_051876855.1. Classification (GTDB taxonomy): domain Bacteria; phylum Actinomycetota; class Actinomycetes; order Actinomycetales; family Bifidobacteriaceae; genus Bifidobacterium. The sequence goes on along the minus strand of NZ_JBJEIH010000038.1, from coordinate 49,091 downwards.
CCGGTACCGATGTTGTGGGAACGACAGATGAAGCAGCCGGAGCAGCCGGAACACCAGGAATATCAGGAACACCAGGATCTGCTGACCAATCGAATGTTATCGCGGCAACGGCACCGGGGTCGCCGCGTCCAGCCGACGCACGAACCCTGCTCGAATCCATCGTATTCGCCTGTCTCGCGGAAAGCACTGACGACGAGCGGGTCGTCTCGTTGATGCATACGCTTGGATGGCCTGCGCATTATGTCTGTTGCAGTATCGCCGGCACTCCCCCGGCGCACGATGTCGCCACCTGCGCGGCATCAATCCGAAGCCAATTGCCGCCGCATGCCGACGGCACCCCGCAGGATTGCTTGATTGGCGAGCATGACGGGAATCTGGTGGCGTTGGTGCGCGTCGATGACGGAACCAGCCCGGACCAAGTCGCGCACATCGCCGAAACGTGTTTCGACGGGCATGAGCCGATTTGTCTCGGACCCACCCGACAGAACGCCGACGGGGCGTCCCGCGCCATTCGGGCTGTCATCAACGCCCTGTTCGCGCTCAACGCCTGCACGCGCGAAGTGCCGCAACCCATGCGATGCGAGGATCTGCTTCCGGAACGTGCCCTGATGGGCGATGAGGATGCGCGCGACGAACTAATCACATCAATCTACGAGGCGCTCAAAGGCGACAATCCCAATGATCCGACGCTCCAGACGGTCAGCATTTTCCTTGATTCCGGCGCTTCACTGGATGCAACGGCCCGCGCGCTGAGTGTCCACCCGAATACCGTGCGGTACCGGCTCAAACGGGCCACGGAGATTTGCGGCTGGGATGCAACCGATACACGCGAGGCATATGTGCTCTCGACGGCGATTACGCTCGGGCGGCTGCGCGATGCCGGTTTGTGGCGCGATGACGGCACACTGTAGGGTGTACCGCTGACTTCCCGGACGTACCGGACTTCGAAGTACTGGACACGAATATGCTGGGCTCTGACCAACTTGGCACGAAAGCCCCAGAAAAGACCTGCAAAATGGGAAAGCCCCATGCACACCGGAAATCGGCATGCATGGGGCTGATGCGTTCTCGTTCCGCCCTAGGCTCGAAATAACGGACGGAACCAGAAATCAGGCGAGCGTCGCGGTATCCAGCGGGATGCCGGGGCCCATCGTGGAGGTGATGGTCGCCTTGGTGATGTAGCGGCCCTTCACGGTGGACGGCTTGAGACGCTTGATCTCGTCGGCCACTGCCTTGAAGTTCTCGTCAAGAGCCTTCTCTTCGAAGGACATCTTGCCGATCAGGAAGGACAGGTTACCGTGCTTGTCCACACGGAACTCGATCTTGCCGCCCTTGATATCCTTGACAGCCTTGGTGACGTCCATGGTCACGGTGCCGGTCTTCGGGTTCGGCATCAGGCCACGCGGGCCGAGGATACGGCCGAGACGGCCGACCTTGCCCATCATGTCCGGGGTAGCCACGACGGCGTCGAAATCGAGGAAGCCGTCCTGGACCTTCTGCACGAGATCGTCATCGCCGACGATGTCGGCTCCGGCCTCGGTGGCCTCGGTGGCCTTCGGGCCGCGGGCGAACACGAGGACCTTTGCGGTCTTACCCGTGCCGTTCGGCAGGTTGACGACGCCGCGCACGAGCTGGTCGGCCTTGCGCGGATCCACGTTCAGACGGTACACGGCTTCGATGGTCTCATCGAAACCACGCTTCGGCATGCTCTTGAGCAGAGCGATCGCCTCAGGAGCGGTGTACAGGTTGTTACGATCGACCTTCTCGGCCGCCTCGCGGTACTTCTTGGAGTGCTTCTTAGCCATCTGTCCTTCTCCTCTCAGTCGGTGACCGTGATGCCCATGGAGCGGGCGGTACCTTCGATGATCTTCATGCCAGCCTCGACGTCGCGGGCGGACAGATCAGGCATCTTGATCTCGGCGATTTCGCGGACCTGAGCCTTGGTGACGGTACCGACCTTGTGGGTCAGCGGGTTCTCGGTGCCCTTCTGGATACCGGCGGCCTTCTTCAGCAGAGCTGCGGCCGGCGGGGTCTTGAGCACGAAGGTGAAGGAACGATCTTCGTAAACGGTGATCTCAACAGGGACGACCTGGCCCATCTTGTCCTGCGTGGCCGCATTGTAGGCCTTGCAGAAGTCCATGATGTTGACGCCATGCGAACCCAGAGCCGGACCCAGCGGCGGGGCGGGGTTCGCCTTGCCAGCCTGGATCTGAAGCTTGATCAGCGCTGTGACTTTCTTCTTAGGAGCCATTGTCTGGTTCTTCTTTCTGTGAAGCGGTAGTTACGGTCGCCACGCACGAGGCGCGGTCTCCTCCCGCAACGTTCATTGCTGTGCTGTGCTAGCGGGTCTCCCCTCCAGACACAAACAACACTATTATGCTCGTTCGTCTCGACAACGTCAGTGTCGCCACGCCCATGATGCGCTGCGGCGCGATAACACCGACTATGCCGTGACAATCACCACCCGGAACTCCCCTCCTCACAAACCAGCTACGCAACGACCCCACCCAGCGTAACCAGATTAAGAAACCCCATAAACTGGCGATGCAAAAGCTCCTCCCAGCGTAACCAGATTGGATTTGTCGAGCACAATGACAATGGCGGCGGCACCCGTTGAGGTGCCGCCGCCATTGAGTACGTACGGATTGTTCGGATTCAGTCGATCTTCTCGACCTGTCCGAAGCCAAGCTCCACAGGCGTGTCGCGGCCGAAGATGGACACGAGCACCGTGAGCTTCTGCGTGGTCGGTTCGACGTCGGAGACCACAGCCGGCATGGTCGCGAACGGACCATCGGTGACAGTGACCTGGTCGCCAACCGCATAGGAAACCTCGAGCTTGCGCTTCTTCGCAGCAGCGGGCTTGTCACCGGCTGCCTTCAGCGCTTCGGAAGCAATCATCGGCGCCATCATCTGCACGACTTCCTCGCGCGACAACGGTGCCGGATCCTTGGTCGGGCCGACGAAGCCGGTCACGCCCTCAGTTTCACGCACGATACGGCGGGCGTCCTCATCCGGCCACATACGAATCAGCACATAGCCAGGCACACGGACGCGGGTGATGACCTTCTTGCCCTTTTCAGTATGCTTCTCGACCTCTTCCATCGGCACTTCCACCTGGAAAATCTGGTCCTCGAGACCGAAACTTTGCACGCGGGATTCGATGTTGGTCTTCACGCGCTTCTCATAGCCGGAGTACGTATGCAGCACATACCACTTGCCGTCAAGCATGCGAAGGCTCTTGGAAAACTCTTCGACAGCCTTGGTGCCGGCATCTTCAACCGGTTCGTCTTCCTTGGCTTGCGTCTGATCGGACTCGCCTTCAGCGCTTTCGGCGGCATCCGTCGCCTCGGCATCGGCGGTAGCAGTCTGCTCCGGCTCGGCGCCCTGAACGTCGTCCGCAGCGGGCTGGGCGTCAGCTTCCGACGCCACCGGCTGCTGGGCCGCAGGAATGTCACCATTCGCAGCATCCTCATCGGATACCACGTCTGGCAACGAGTCCAGATTCTCGAGATTCACTTCATCATCCATGCTTACTTAACCTTCGTGTGTACGGATCAGCCGAAAACGAGCAACACGAGCTTGCCCAAGCCAAAGTCCATGGCAGTGACCAGGGCCATCAGCACCAGCACAAACACGAACACCGCGAACGACCAAGAGAACAGCTCTTTGCCGGTAGGGGTCACAACCTTGCGCAGCTCATTGAACGTCTGCTTGATATACAAGCCGATCCGCATGAAAATATTGGGCTTACGCGGCTTGTCTGTACGTGCCTTGGCCATTTCCATCCTTCGCTCGGCTACTGAACATCCAAAAGACTGGCAGGGACGGCGGGACTCGAACCCACAACCTACGGTTTTGGAGACCGTTGCGCTACCAATTGCGCCACATCCCTAGGTGAACTCTGCTCATTCTATCGAAACGACGGGACTGAGCAAAACCGCCAAGAGGTCATCTTAGCGGGTACTCGCGATTTAGTCCAATCGGGTTTCGCCACACGCGTCATACCGCCGAAAATCAGAGTGTCGAAATGACGTGGGCACCGACCAGACAGCATTCGGTTCAGACGACAAGTGCCCGGCCACGACCCATGCCGTGACCGGGCACCGCACCCCTACGGGAATCAGCCGATCCACTCCTTGAAGTAACGCATGCCCTTGGCCAAATCCTCGTCGGACAACGCGTACGAGAAGCGCAGATAGCCGGGGGCGCCGAACGCCTCGCCCGGAACCGCGGCGACATGGCCTTCGTCGAGCAGCAGCGCGGCGAATTCCTGCGACGTGTGGGCAACTGAGTCGTTGGCGCCCAGCGGCTTGCCAAGCAGCTCCTCGATGTTCGCGAACGCGTAGAACGCACCGGTCGGCATCGGGCAATGCACGCCCGGAATCTCGTTGAGGGCGGCGACGATGGCACGACGGCGCTTATCGAAGGCCTCACGCATCTCGGCCACGGCGGACAGGTCGCCGGCGACGGCGGCGAGTGCAGCACGCTGGGAGACATTGGCGACATTTGACGTCATATGGCTCTGCAGCTTGGTCTGTGCCTTGGCGACCTCGAGCGGGGCGACGGTCCAGCCGACGCGCCAGCCGGTCATTGCATACGTCTTCGCCACGCCGTTGAGCACAAGCAGCTGGTTGCGCACTTCGGGCACTTCGGCGCCGACATAGGCGGTCTTCACGCCGTCATAGTTGAGGTGTTCGTAGATTTCATCGGAAACGACCCACACATGGTGTTCCACGGCCCACTCGCCGATCGCCTTGATGGTTTCGCGGCTCCATACGGCACCGGTCGGGTTGGACGGCGAAGTGATGATGATTGCCTTGGTGTGATCAGTACGCGCAGCCTCGATCTTGTCGATATCCGGTTCGAAGCCCTGTTCGGCGCCGGAGAACACCGGTACCGGCTTGCCACCGGCGAGCTTGACGACCTCAGGATAGCTTGTCCAATACGGGGCGGGGATGATGACTTCGTCGCCAGGATTGAGCAGCAGCTGGAATACCTCGTACACGGACTGCTTGCCGCCGTTGGTGACCACCACTTGGTCGGGCGAGACCTCGTAGCCGGAATCGCGCAGCGTCTTGCGTGCGATCGCCTCACGCAGCTCGGGCAGACCGGCAGTCGGGGTGTAGCGGTGGTTCTTCGGGTCACGGCATGCGGCCGCCGCGGCGTCGACGATGTACTCAGGGGTGGGGAAATTCGGCTCGCCCGCACCGTAGGCCACGATGTCGATGCCCTGCGCCTTCATTGCCTTCGCCTTCGAATCGACAGCGAGGGTCGCGCTGGGGGCGACATTGTTGACACGGTCGCTCAGGTTCTGCCAGTCAGCCATAGTCATGGCTTCTACTGTAATCGCTACGGGCGAAAACCATCCTGCCGCCGCGACACGCACTTGTACGGCGCAATAAGACGGTCGCGGTATGGCGGCCTCCAAGGGGCGCCGCTATAGGCCAGACACAGCACGACAATCACGAAACGACAATCACGAAACAGCAGTCACGAAACAGCAGTCATACCGTCACGCCAGTCGCGCGAAGCATATATGACGATTCGTGCAAATCCCACGAATCACGCGAAACGCACAAATCCCGCAGATCACACAAGAACGAGATTATCGCGATGCACGAGCGGATGCGCGTACTCGTCGCCGAAGAAACGCCGCAGCTGCGCGGTGTTGCGCCCCAGCATGCGCGGGATTTCCTCGGAATCGTAGCCGGACAGCCCCTTGGCGATATGATGGCCGGATTCGTCGTCAATCCAGATCGGGTCGCCGGCGGAAAAATCGCCGCGCACCTCGAGAACGCCGGCGCTCAGCAGGCTCGCACGGCCGGCACGCACGGCTTGCGCGGCTCCCGTGTCCACGACAAGCACGCCACGCGGATGCGACGCGAATTTAATCCACAACCGCCTCGACGAACCACGCCGCTTGATGGGTGCGAACGCCGTACCCACCGGGTCGCCCATCAGGGCCGGACCTGCATTCGCGGCACAGGTGAGCACCGCGGGAATGCCCGAGACCGCGGCCATATGGGCAGCTTCCAACTTGGTGACCATGCCTCCGGTACCGACACCGGAGGAGCTGCCCGCAACTTTGACCTCATTGAGCGCGCGCTCAACATCGGGCACGAAGTCGATTTTCTTCGAACCGGGTTGGCTCGGGGGCGCGGTATACAAGGCGTCCACGTCAGTGAGCAGCACGAGGGCGTCCGCGCGCACGATATTCGCCACCAGCGCAGACAGGCGGTCGTTGTCACCGAACCGGATTTCGTTATTCGCCAGGGCGTCGTTCTCGTTGACGACCGGTACGACGCCCAGATCGAGCAAACGGTCCAAGGTGCGCTGCGCGTTGTGGTATTGCGTCGCGCGGATCGTGTCCTCCGCGGTGATGAGAATCTGGCCGACCCGGATGCCGAAACGGCTGAACGACACCTCATACCGGGCCATGAGCAGCCCCTGACCGACGGATGCGCAGGCCTGCTGCGTTGCGATATCGGCCGGCCGGCGCTCGAAGCCGAGCGGCCCGAACCCGGCTGCGATAGCGCCTGATGACACGAGGACGATGCGCGCCCCCTGCAACCGCGCGCATGCGAGTGCCGCGACCAGCGCGTCCAGTTTCGCCGGGTCAAGGTGTCCCGAAGGCTTGGTCAGCGAGCTGGAACCGACCTTGACCACAATCGTCTGCGCTTGCGCGATGGACCGTCTGACTCTCTCATGCGTGGGCTGTGCCATTACTCCCCGGCTTCCTCGCTGTCCTGCTCCTGGTCGTCACCGGCCTCGCCACGTCCGAACAGGCTTTCGCGGTCATGGCGGTCGTCGTCCACACTAGGATCGGCCCAGTGTCCGGCCTTGCGTTCTGCCATCATCGCCTCACGCACAGCCGCGCGGGCATCCATCATCTCGTGGTATTCGCGACGTCGTTCCGCATTCGTACGGCGCTGGGCACGCGGATCATTCGCCTCGAGGCGCAGATCCTTGCCGCGCGAGCCCAGTTGCGACCCGTCCAGCATCTCAGCACCCGCCGCGATGGTCGGATCCCAGTCAAAGGCGACCGCCCGATCGCCCCGCCCGATGCGCACCTCGTCGCCCGCGTGCGCACCCTGGCGCCGCAACTCGTCCTCAACACCGAGCTTGGCCAGCCGATCGGCGAGATAGCCGACGGCTTCGTCATTGTCAAAGTTCGTCTGGACGACCCAACGTTCCGGCTTAGTGCCGGTGACGGTGAACCATACGTCACCGTTGCGGTTCGTTTCACGCTCGACCTTGAAATCAGCCTCTGCAGCCGCGGCAGGACGTCTGCGACCCTTGCGTTCGAGCGGCTTGATGACGACGCGCTCGTCCTCCTGCTCCTGTTCACGCCGCGCGACCTCCTTGCGCATCTGGGTAACCAGCTCGCCGAGGGCATACCCGAGTTCTTTGAGACCGGCGTGTGAGGCGGTGGACACCTCGAAGACGCGAAGCCCCATCTTCTCGAATTCTGGACGCACGAAATCCGCGAGTTCCTTGGCCTCAGGTACATCTACCTTGTTGAGCACGATGATGCGCGGACGATCGGGAATCGCAATCGCACCCACCGGCAGCTCCAGTTTGTCCGCGTACTGGGCGAGCTCATGTTCGAGCGCGTGGTAGTCGGAAACCGGGTCGCGGTCTGGTTCGAGGGTCGCGCAATCAATGACATGCACGATGATTTCCGTGCGCTCGATATGGCGCAGGAACTCCAGACCAAGCCCCTTGCCTTCGGAAGCACCCGGAATCAGACCCGGCACATCCGCGATGGTGTAGCGGTAATCGCCGGCCATGACCACGCCGAGGTTCGGCACCAACGTGGTGAACGGGTAATCGGCGATTTTCGGCTTGGCGGCGCTCATTGCGGCGACCAAGCTGGATTTGCCCGCCGAGGGGAAGCCGACCAATGCGACGTCAGCAATAGACTTGAGCTCAAGGACGACATCGCGTTCCTCACCCGGTTCACCAAGCAAGGCGAAGCCCGGAGCGCGACGCGTGCGGTTCGCCAGTGCGGCGTTGCCGAGGCCACCTGCACCGCCCGCGGCGGCGACAAACCGGTCCCCCGCATGCCGCAGATCCGCAAGCAGTTCGCCGGGCCGCTTCGTTTGGCCTTTAGCGCCTTTGGCGGTAAAAATCATCGTACCGACCGGCACCGGCAGGATCAGATCCTTGCCTTTCGAACCGTCTTTCGTATCTCCCAGGCCCATCGTGCCGCTGTCGGCTGTGCGGTGGGGAATGAACCGATAATCCAGCAGGCTGTTCGCGTTCTCATCGGCGACGAAGATGACGGAACCGCCGTCACCGCCATTGCCGCCGTTAGGGCCGGCAAGCGGCTTGTATTTCTCACGCCTGATGCCTGCGGAGCCGTTACCCCCGTCGCCGCCCTTGACATGGACGGTCACCCGATCAACAAAATCTGCCATAGTGTCACCTTACGTCGTCCGACCGCCGGTGAACGCACAAGACGGACGGGAATTCATGGATAATCAACGATACCGCCATACCGCGATATCATGCGCGATGCGCCCTAAGACTGAGCCCGCAGCGATACGGGACAACCGTCACGACGCGATGCACTGGAACAACCGCGCCATAAGCCGCGCCGCAAGCATCATAGGGCAACAAAAAAGCCGCGTCCGACAACGGGCGCGGCTTCATGTATGGATACGTCAGGCGGTGACGACGTCGACGACCTTACGGTCACGACGGACACCGAACTTCACGCTGCCGTCCTTGAGGGCGAACAGGGTGTGGTCCTTGCCCATGCCGACGTTCTCGCCGGGATGGAACTTGGTGCCGCGCTGACGGACGAGGATGTTGCCGGCGAGCACGGACTCGCCGCCGAACTTCTTCACACCGAGGTATTGAGGCTGCGAATCGCGCCCGTTACGTGAGCTGGAAGCGCCCTTCTTATGTGCCATGATCTAATTCCTTTCGGTCCTCAAGAACGCTCAGGCGATCTCGGTGATCTTGACGAGGCTGAGCTTCTGACGATGGCCCTTGCGACGGGTCACGCCAGTCTTGTTCTTGTACTTCATGATGTTGATCTTCGGGCCCTTGGCTTCGTCGTTCACGACTTCGCCCTTCACGGAGACCTTGGCAAGGTCCTTGGCGGCAAGGGTGACCTTGGAGCCGTCGACTACGAGCGCGACCGGGAACTCCACGGTATCGCCCTGCTTCGCATCGAGACGGTTGACCAGGATGACGTCACCGACCTCGACCTTTTCCTGATGGCCACCGGCCTTCACAATCGCGTACATATTCCGTTCCTTATGTTGTGGAAAGCTTACTGTCCAGCGCGTTCGAGCCTCCGGCCAGACACCAACTATCAAAAATACACCGACCCGCGTACATCCGTCAAGTCGATGGAACAGCGCGTGTCAGCCTTCAGGCACCGGTCTCGCACCGGTGCCCGAAGGCCGTCAGTCACCGTTCGGTGGCCTCATCCGCATTGCCAGCCTCGGCGGCTGCGTCGGCCGAGCCATCGGCCTGCGAGGCGGCATTGCGCTCGGCGCGCTCTGCATTCTCGGCATTCTCGGCGTTATTCGCCGCGACCGCTGCCGCGGCAATCTGCGCAAGTTTGGCCTTGACCGCTGGGCTCGAGCCCTTCGGCGTCTGCACCTCGGGGGTGCCATGCCCGTGCTTGTTCGTCTTGACGAACGGATCGCCGCCCTTCATCGCGTACGGATCGTCATACTCGGCGCTGACCGTCGGCTCGTCATGGATGATGAAACCGCGGCCCTTGCACGTCGGGCACTCCTCCGAGAAGGCCTCGACCAGGCCTTGACCGATGCGCTTGCGCGTCATCTGCACCAGGCCGAGCGAAGTGACTTCGGCGACCTGATGCTTGGTGCGGTCGCGCGCCAGGCACTCGACCAAGCGGCGCAGCACCAAATCACGGTTCGCGGGCATCACCATATCGACATAGTCGATCATGATCATGCCGCCGATATCACGCAGACGCAGCTGGCGGGCGATTTCCTCGGACGCCTCGAGATTGCACCGGGTGACGGTTTCCTCAAGGCTTTTGCCCTTGCCGATGAACCGGCCCGTGTTCACGTCGATTGTGGTCATAGCCTCGGTGCGGTCGATAACGATTGAACCGCCGGACGGCAGGTAGACCTGACGTTCCATGCCCTTACGCAGCTGGGAATCGATCTGCCACTTGTCGAACACGTCCTTGCCGCCGTGCTCTTCGGGGTCCCACTTGACCAGCTTGTCGCGCAGATCCGGGGCCATCGTGTCGAGATACTCCTCGATCCGCTCGTACACGCGGTCGCCTTCGACGATCATCTGGGAGAAATCGTCGTTGAAAATGTCGCGTACCACACGAATGGCGACATCCGGCTCGCCCTGCAGCAGCTTCGGACGCTTGCCGTGCAGATACAGGTCGCGCTTCTCGCAAATCTTGTCCCACTGCCGACGCAGCGCCTCGAGATCCTTTTCGATAGCCTCCTCGGACGCGCCTTCGGCCGCGGTACGAATAATCACACCCATATCCTTCGGGGCGATCTTCGAAACGATGGACTTCAGACGTGCGCGCTCACGGTCAGGCAGCTTGCGGCTGACGCCCGTCATGCCGCCGGACGGCACGAGGACGAGGAAACGACCGGCGAGCGTGACCTGCGAGGTCAGACGCGCACCCTTGTGGCCGATCGGGTCCT
>NZ_JBJEIH010000038.1:135-38330 GCF_051876855.1 Bifidobacterium sp. | reverse complement strand
CCGGCGAGCGTGACCTGCGAGGTCAGACGCGCACCCTTGTGGCCGATCGGGTCCTTGGTGACCTGCACGAGCACCGGATCGCCGGATTTGAAGGCGAGCTCGATGCGGCGCGGCTGACCTTCGAGACGCGTGGTGTCCCAGTTGACCTCGCCGGCGTACAGGACGCCGTTGCGCGGCTGGCCGATATTCACGAACGCCGCCTCCATGCTCGGCAGCACGTTCTGCACACGGCCGAGATAGATGTTGCCGACGGTGGCGACCTCCTGGATGTCGGAGACGTAATGCTCGACCAGCACATTGTCCTCGATCACCGAGATCTGCGTATGGTGGCCGCGCTCACGCACCACCATGAGCCGGTCGACATGCTCGCGGCGGGCGAGGAAGTCCTGCTCCATGATCTGGTTCTGGCGGCTGCGTTCACGACGGTTGTCGCGGCGGCGCTGCTTCTTGGCCTCGAGTCGCGTGGAGCCTTCGACATCGGTGATCTCGTCGATGTACTGCTGCTTGCGGGAGCGGCGGACCGGCTCCTCGGTCTCCTCCACGCCCTTGCCGGAACGGCGGCGACGGCGACGACGGGTGACCGTCGTATCCTCGTCCTCGTCACGATGGCGGCGACGCACTTCAAGGATCTGCTCGTTGTCGTCCTCGGACTCCTCACGGGACGACCGACGGCGGCGACGACGGGTGCGGGTGCCCTGGGCGTCCTCATCGTCATCGGCATGGTCGTCGTTGCGCGAGCCGTCGGCGTTGCGATTGCCGGACATCACTTCGGTGATCGGGGTATAGGCGATGTCGTCATATTCGAGGTCTTCCTCGATCTGTTCAACCTCCGCGGCCGCACGACGCTCCTGCGCATTCAATCGGCGGGAATGGCGGCCGCGACGCGGTTCGTCCTCTTCCCGATCGTCGGCGGCGGACTCGTCACGACCATCACGACCGTCACGACCGTCACGCGAGTTTGCGCTCTGATTGGAGCGTTCGCCATCGCGTTCCGCATCGTCTTCGCCACGGCTGCGACCACGACGCGAGCGGGTACGGCGGGTACGGCGAGGTTCGTGTTCCTCGTCACGTTCATCACGCGCGTCTCGCGCATCACGACGGTCGGAATCATCCCCGGATTCCATGTCTTCGGCATCCGCGGCGGATGTCGCGGAAGACTGACGCGACGGCAGAACCGGCTCCTGGAAGAGTAGGGACGTCATCGGCTTGGAATGGCGACGCGTCCGAGTGGCGGACGGCGCGGCGTCCCCATGCTCGTGTGACAACGAATCAAGTGCATCTTGAACGCGCTCTTCCGGAGTTTCCGCGTCGGCTACGCCATGGCCACCCAGTGCGGCCGTATCCGCAGCAGGCTGCGCGGACGGCTCATCCTCGGCCGCGATACGGGCGCGACGACGGGACCTCGTTGAGGTACTCTGCGACCCGGCCGCACGGGAAATCCTGCGACGGCCACGGTGCAGCGCGTGCTGTTCCCCGTCCATCTCGGCATCTTCCGCTCCGTTGTCCGCGGACGCGGTATTGCGCGCGGGAGTCGAATCAATCACCGGTTCCTCGAACAACGGCTTGGGATGCTCCTCAACCTTCAGCGCAAGGTCCGCGCCTGCGGCCCCCGCGCCACGCACGACACGACGGCCTCCGCGACGCCGGCGAACCGGGGCAGAGAACGTCTCAGACGAAGCCGCCTGATGCTGTGCCGATGCTGGAGTCGTGTTGGTCTGCTGCTGCGCTTCGCGGGATTCATTCGAATCGTCCGCAAAGCCCTGTTCTTCTGTTCTGGGCACAATGCTCCTCGCGATATGCTGCAGCCATATCGCCTTTTCCCGGCCCCGCACAGTGGTCACACCGCGCTCTCACCGCGGCCGCGCACCATTCGCGCCCATACGGGGCAATGCATACAAAAGTCTAGCTGCGCGACGGCGGACACCGGCGCTCGCATTGGCCACCATAGCCGGATTGCGAGGGGATCGACGCCATCAAACGCATGACGGCTGTTGCAGAACCGTCACACTCAAGTATGACACAAAAAATGCGAAGCTCGCGCACAAGTCGGAAAATCGGCGGTATTGTTCGCGCTTGCGGCGATTATGTCCTGGTCACGCGCAAATACGCCGGGATTGCGCTGAGCGCACACTGAGATCGTGCAGGGGTTTTGCGGCGATTACTCGGTGACTACTCGGGGAATGCACGGAGCATGTGCGGGCCAACGCGGGGCTACGCCAGCCAATCCAGCAGGATGGATGCCATACGTGTCAATTCGCTGGCAGCAACCTGCTCATCATGCTTATGGGCGAGCAGCGGGCTGCCGGCCCCGAGATTGACCGCCGGGACGCCGAGCTGAGCGAAGCGCGCAACATCAGTCCACCCAAGCTTCGCCTGCGGATCGCGGCCGGTGCGGTCCTTGACCAACGCGGCGAGTGAGGCGGCGAGCGGATCGTCCATACCGGGGCGTGCGCTCGGCGACTCGTCCTTCATCTCAATACCGAAGCCCGCAAACATGCCGCCGGTCGCCACATGCTCGCCGTTGCCCAGTTCGGCGCCCGCGTCCGCACCCATCATCAGCGCCTTCGCCTGCACAATCGTCTTGTCAGGTGCGAAACGGTAATTGACATGGACGCGGCATTCATCGGGAATCACATTCGTGCCTTTGCCGCCGGAAATCAGTGTAGCGTTTACGCCTTCACGATATGTCAGCCCATCCACGGTCACGTCCTGCGGCGTGTAATCGTTGAGCGCGTTGAGAATCGCCGCGGCTTTGTGGATCGCGTTCGACCCCATCCATGCGCGGGCCGAATGCGCCGCCACACCGTGCGTGATCACATCGAAACGGATGGTTCCGTTGCAGCCGCCTTCGATGCCACAATCCGTCGGCTCGCCGATCACTGCAAAATCACCCTGGATCCAATCAGGATGGCTTTCTGCGACCTTGCGCAAACCGTTCTTCTCCGCCGCGACTTCTTCATGGTCGTAGAACACGAAGGTGAGATCGTATTTCGGATTCTTGAGGTTCGCCGCGAGATACAGCATCACCGCATCCGAGGCCTTCATATCAGTGGCACCGCGGCCCCACATCACTCGTTCGCCAGGATAGGCGGCGGCGATGTCCTCGCGGATCAGCGGATCGCCTGGTTCCAACCAGCGCGGCGGGAAATTGTCGATCACCGGGACCGTGTCCAGATGCCCGGCGAGGACCACCCTGCGTTCCCGGCCCAGATTCGTGGACGCGACCACGGTATCGCCATGCCGCCGCACCGTCAGATGCGGTTGGCGGGACAGGAACGCCTCGACTTCGTCAGCCAACGGGCCTTCGTCGTCACTGACGGAATACCGGTTCATGATATCCGTGAACATCCGCTCGATTTCGGTACGCATCCGCTCGGTCTCGCTGTCGTTTCCACCGTTATCCGTCATTGTCATGTCATCCTCCGTCAATCAGGGAAGGCCAATCGGGAAGATCGGCATGCGCCTCGCAACCCACGCCACCGCCAATACCCGTCTATTTCGTCATGTCCCATCATCGCAAAGGTCATGGATGCCTGCACGGAATGTCTCAGATTCCCGTTTTTCCAGTGCGTTTACTGGCGCCCTGCATGCGATGCCCGTGATACGAGACCATGGGCACGCGTCACACCGCAAAGGCGGATACTGGAGTCGAGACGCACGCCGGAAGGCCATCGTCGCCGATGACGCTTACCATGCGAAACGCGGAACCGGCATCGCAACCGTGTCCGGATAGCGGACATGCGGGCCGCAAGGCTTGGAGCGTCAGACAGGACAAACAACAAGACGGGAGAGGTGGGAATGCCAGGTTTACTGAGCGCCATGGAGGGATTCTGCGTGATCGGCATCGTGATCGCAGTCGGGTATGTGGCCGCCCGCATGCAGATCGGCGGGTCCAGCGCGCAGATGGTGCTCAACAGGTTCAGCTTCTTCATTTCCAGCCCCTGCCTGATGTTCGCGATTCTGTCCAAGGAGAAGATTTTCGCGATTTTCCATTCCTCGATTTTCGTGGCGTTTTTCTCTGCCATGCTTGTCGGGCTGGTGTTCCTGATCCTCAACCGGCTGTTCTTCCACATGAAAGCCGCGGACGCGACCATCGGCGCTCTCAACTCGCTCTACCTCAACTCGAACAACATCGGCCTGCCAATCGCCACATACATTCTCGGCAATCCCGCACTGGTCGCGCCGATCCTGGTCATGCAGCAGGCGATTTTCACCCCGGTGGCGCTGACCGTGCTAGATGTGACCACCAAGGGCGAGGTATCTATGAAGCGCATCCTGTCGCAGCCGTTGCACCAGCCGCTGCTCATCGGATCGCTCGGCGGAATCATCGTCTCGGCGATCACCGCGAAAACCGGACATTTCATCATTCCTGACTTCATCTACGACCCGATCAACATGATCGGCGAATCCGCGGTACCGATGATCCTCATGGCCTTCGGCATGTCGTTGCATGGCACCAAGCCGATGCAGAACAAGAGCGACGTGCCGGCGACCGTCACCGTCGCCGTGCTGAAGAACATCGTCATGCCGATCATCGCGTTCCTGCTGTCGTACTACGTGATGGGCTTCCGCGGCGCGACCCTGTACGCGTGCGTGGTGCTCGCGGCTCTGCCGACCGGCCAGAACGTGTACAACTATGCGGCGCGTTACAACGTGGGACTCACCTTCGCGCGCGACGGCATCCTGCTCAGTACGCTGACCAGCCCGATCTTCATCGCAATCGTGGCCGCGCTGCTGTCCTGAATTCTGGTGCTACCTCAGCCCCAGTTCTTGTGGCAGTGGCGTCAGCGGCCTTGGTTGGCGGCGGACAGGATGTGCAGACGGTCTGAGAAGCGCTGCCAGTCGGTGCGCATCGCGGTCAGGAGTTTGCGGTCGGTCACTTCGTCGATCGGGATCCAGGCGATTTCCATGCTTTCATCGTCGTTCGCCCGCAGATGCACCTCATGACCGGGCTTTTCGAAGGCGAACACCGTGGTGTACGCCCACGGGCCATGGTCCTCGCGGTAAGAGCCGACCACCTCGATATCTTGCGGAGTGATGTTCGCTTCCTCGAAGCTCTCGCGCAACGCCCCTTCAATCGGCGTCTCGTTGTCGGCGATTGCGCCGCCCGGAATGCCCCAAGTGCCGCCTTCCGCGCTCCACTTGGCGCGATGTTGCATGGCCACGTGCGTGACCTCGCCCGCAGCATCCCGCCGGGCGAGCAGGATTCCCGCAGCCCCGTGCGTACCCCAATGCCGGCGTCCGCACGCGCAGGAAACCCAGCCATCACCGGGCTGGTGCACATTCTCCACCGGAGGTGGGGTGCTGTCGGGGTGCTGATCCAGTTCTTCCGGATTCGGAGCATGCGGTTTGACATTCCACAGATCCGTCCAGCTGATATCAAGTTTGCTGACGAGACGACGCAACAACGGCAGGCTGATGCCGATGACACCATGCGGGTCGCCATCGATCCGGTCGATAAACGCGCCGCCGAAGCCCTCCAACGTGAACGACCCGGCGACCTCAAGCGGCTCGCCGGTGGCGATGTAGCGTTCGATGTCCTCGTCGGTGTAATCGCCGAAATATACGACCGCGCGGCTCGCATCCTGGACCGCCCGGCCAGTGGCGAAATCGATAACGCAATGGCCGGTCCACAGCTCCCCGCTGCGCCCGCGCATACGGCGGAGGCGTTCTCGTGCCGTAGCTTCGTCATGCGGCTTGCCGTAGCATTCACCGTCGAACAGGAACATCGAATCACAACCGACAATCAACGGGCCGGGGCCGGAACCGTTCAGCCCTTCACTGCCATTGACCGGCGTGTCGATCGGTTCGACACGAGTAGGCGGGGTGATACCGGAAAAATCGCGGGTGATGGCGCTTGAGACCACCGAAGCCGGTTGGCCAGCGGCCGCGTCGGATGAGCCGGATGCGGCAGACGCACCGGATGTGGCAGGGGTTGCTGCAGCGTTAGCGGAGAGTTCTTCATCCGCACGACGTTGCGCGCGCACTTCTTCGGCTTCAAGCGGGTAGGCGATCACACGCTCGCCCCTCGCCGCCTTCGACGTGTCAGCGACCGCACGGTATGCTTCGTAGACCGCATTCGCCTTTGCACGGGCGAGGATGGCGACACGGTGGCCGACATCAAGCCGCTCGACGGGCACGCTGAGCTTGCTGGCAGCCTGTTCCAACGCGGCAGGCTCGTCAACATGCGAGACCTTGATGGTCGGGCAAATCCCGGCGGCGTACAGCACGTCACGTCGAGGCTTGGATTGGGAAGCCAGAATGATCGATATCGTCATTGTTCATACCTCCGATTCGATTGGCGCCGAAGCCGCCTCCAGGTGTGCACGTATTTCCCACGCATATCTGCCATATTCTGCCGTCGTGGCTGGCGCGAATCCGAACCGTCAACAGGGACAGGACACGACATTGGGCGGGCGATGCCGGATCAGGCGCGCCGAACGGTCACGCCGGTGGTGTTAACCGTCAGATGCAGCACACGCCAATGCCCGGAAGCCAGCTGGTCTCCGGCGATCCGTTCGATGTCAGCGCGGGCGTCGCCGTAATGCAGCACCAGCACGCACGGACCTGCTCCGGACACCGCCGCGGCATAGCCGTGGTCGCGCAGCGATTCGATCAGTTCCCATGAGGGGGACATGAGGTCTTTGCGGTATGGCTGATGAAGGCGATCCTGGGTGGCGCTGAACAGAATGGCGTTCGCGTCAAGGCTGCCATGCAGAACTCCGGGATTCATGGCCCCCGGCAGCAGGCCGACGCGGGACACATTGAACACCGCGTCATGGTAAGGCACGGATGCAGGCAAGGCCTGACGTGCCTTTTCAGTGGACAATTCGTAGTCCGGCACGAACACGGAAGCGTGGATGTTCTCGCTGACCGGATAGTTCACGGTGTGGAATCCGCTGGAGAGCGGCTCACCTCCCGGCACGCGGGTGGAGCCGACGCCTTCCGGCGTCTGGTAATCCCAAGACACCGTCAAACCGCCATACACAGCCGGCGCAACGTTGTCGGGGTGGCCTTCGATGGTGGCGGCCAGTTCGAACACCGCGTCACGGTTGAGGTCGCCTTTCTGGGCGAATGCCGCGGCGGCGGAAATGCCGGCCACAATCGCCTCGGCGGATGACCCCATGCCCCGAGCCTGTGGGATGCGGTTATGCGCTTCAAGCGTGAAACCGAGCCTTTCCAATCCAAGCGTGTTGCACGCTTTACGGAATGTGGAAACCACGAGATTCGTCTCGTCACGCGGCAGCGTGTCTTCCCCCTCGCCGTCGATGAGTACGGTGACGCTGTGGTCGTCGGCGTCGTCCTTCAATGTGAAGGTCAGCTCATCGTAATAGTTGAGCGCCAGGCCGATGGTGTCGAATCCGGAACCCAGATTCGCGCTGGTCGCCGGTACCTGAACATGAACTTGCTTGGCTACGGGGATCATGGTCATCCTTCCGCGGGCGGTGGGGCATGTGTGCCGCCTGATCCGCCGATTGTCGGTTGTGCGTTGGTTGTGGAAAATCTCGGATGCCGGCCGACGTGGCGTGCACGATCAGCCGGCATCGGCGCCGCAGGTTGCGCGGCTTCGGTTCAGTCGAGCACGCGCAGGATGGACGGCTCGCCGGAAACGCATTCGAGCTTGCACACGGCGTCCACGGTCTTGCGCAGGGTGACCTCGTCGCACAGATGGGTGACGATGCGCAGCTGCTGCAGCTCGCCCGAATAGCCCGGATCATGCTGCGTGGGCTGGAGGTCTTGGTTCACACCGTTGATGGAGATGCCGTGGTTCGCGAATTCCTCGGCGATTGAGGCGAGTACGCCCGGCTTGTCGTGGATGAGGAAACGCACGGCGAACGCCGCCTTGGACGCGTCCGCCGGGGCAAGCGGCAGGGTGTTGTACGTCTGGATGCCAGTAGCGGTGGTACCGGACACGATGTTGCGCGCGGCCATCACCACGTCGCCGACAACGGCGGAAGCGGTAGGTGCGCCGCCCGCGCCACGGCCGTACAGCATGATGTCGTCGGCTTCCTTCGCCTTGATGAACACGGCGTTGAAGCTGCCGTGCACGGATGCGAGCGGGTGGTTTTCATCGATGAGGGCCGGGTAGACGCGTGCGGACACACCGGCTTCGTTATGTTCGACGACGGCGAGCAACTTGATGACCTTGTGCTCGGCGGTCGCGGCGGCGATATCGGCCGCGGTGATCTTGGTGATGCCCTCAACGGACACGTCGTCAATGCCGACCTGGGTGTGGAATGCGAGCGTCGCCATGATGGCGGCCTTGTTCGCGGCGTCATAGCCTTCGATGTCACCGGTCGGGTCCGCCTCGGCATAGCCCTTCTCCTGCGCCTGGTGCAACGCCACGTCGAAGTCGAGGCCCTTGGTGGTCATCTCGTCGAGGATGTAGTTTGTGGTGCCGTTGACGATGCCCAGCATGCTGTTGATCTTGTCACCGGCGAAGGATTCGCGCAACGGGCGCACAATCGGGATTGCCCCGCCGACCGCGGCTTCGAAGAAGATGTCGACGCCGTGTTCCCGTGCGGCCTTGTAGATTTCCTGGCCATGCTTGGCGAGCAGCGCTTTGTTGGCGGTGACGACCGAGGCGCCAGATTCGATGGCCTTGAGCACGAAGGTGCGTGCCGGCTCGATGCCGCCGATCAGCTCGATGACGATATCGGCGCGGGTGCACAGCTCCGCGGTGTCGCGAGTGAGCAGGGACTGGTCGATCCACGGGTCGCTGACCGGGTCAAGTGTGGCGATGCCGACGATCTTATAGTCGCGGCCAATGCGGTGAACCAGCTCGTCATGCTGCTCGACCAGCAGACGCGCGGTCTGCGAGCCGACGGTTCCCGCGCCAAGCAACGCAATGCGAATGGGGGCTTGATTGTCTTGTACCACAGTGGATCCTTCCCGTGAGCTCGCAGCCACTGCACCAGATGCCGGCGGGGCCGCGATGCGTCGTCATCATCCTTGCCCATGGTACCGGGACAAGCTGACGTTTCGCCGAATATGCGTGCCATGCGACCTGTGACTCGCACCGCAGCCGGATACCGTTCACGAACCGCAATTGCGACGAGGGCCGCACCGACTTCCACGGTCGATGCGGCCCTCATACACTCCCGATGACGATCCGGGCGATCAGCCCAGATCGTAGCCGAGCAGGTCGTCGATGGTCTGGCGGCGAAGCATCACATGCGCCCCGGACGAGCTGACCGCCACCACTGCAGGGAACAACGCCTGATTGTAATTGCTTGCCATCGCTCGGCCATACGCGCCGGTCACGGGGACGGCGAGGATGTCGCCACGCTTGAGGTCCGCCGGCAGCTGGCATTCATGCACGAGGATGTCACCGGACTCGCAGTGGATCCCGACCACGCGCGACAGCATGGTGTCGGCGCTCCCCCGCCGGTTGGCCACGCGAGCCGTGTAATCCGCGTCATACAACGCCGGGCGGATGTTGTCGCTCATGCCGCCGTCCACCGACACGTAGGCGCGTTCGCTAATCGGCGAGCCGTCCTTCGCTGTGGTGCCTTCGGGCAAACCGACGTGCTTGATGGCGCCGACGCGGTACAGGGTCACGCAGGTCGGGGCGACAATCCAGCGCCCCGGTTCGAAGGAGATGACCGGCATCGGCATGCCGAGCGCACGATTGATAGCGGTGACCGCCGAAGCGAGACGCCCCAGCTCCAGGTCGATGTCCATCGAGTCCTCGCCTTCGGTGTACGCCACCGAATACCCGCCGCCCAAATCGACTTCCGGCAGCGTGTAGGCATCAGTCGCGTAGAAGGTCTTGCGCAGCAGCATCATGCGCTTGGCCGCCTCGATGAACGCGTTCGCGTCATGGATTTGCGAGCCGATATGCGAATGGATGCCGACGAGTTCCAGATCTCCGGGATACCGGTACAGATCCTTCAACACGGCAAGCGCCGGACCGCGGGCGACCAGGTCCATGGCTTCGGCGAGCGCGGCGTCCTGCTTGCTGATGCCGGATGCGTCGAGGTCGTAGGGCGAGCGCATATCATATTGCAGGTCGCGCTGCCCGCTGTGTCCCACCGTATGGATGTCCTGACCGGTGTGCGCTGTGGCGTCTGCACGGCTTGGCGTGTGTTCGTCCTCCTGCGCAATCAGGTCGTCGAGCACATTGAGCGCGGATGGGTCAGTGCCGGCGGGCAGCAGGGACATACCGAATTTCTGGTCCTCGTGCGCGGTGGAAATGTATTCGTGGCCACCGGCGTGGATACCGGTGGTGACGCGCAACATGACACGTGCGGTTTTGCCCAGTCGGTGGGCGATGCGCGCGATGCGCGCCGGCTCGTCAGGGGCGTCAACCACAATCTTCGCGAAGCCCTCGCGGATGGCGAGTTCGATTTCCTCATCCGACTTGTTGTTGCCGTGCAGCACGAGGCGACGTCCGGGAACGCCTGCGGCGAGCGCGATGCGCATCTCACCCATCGTGCAGGTGTCGACCAGCATGCCGGCGTTTGTTACCAGGCGCAGCACTTCTTTGGACATGAACGCCTTGGCGGCGAAGCTCACGTGGGTGGTGGCGTTGGGGAACGCGGTGGCAGCCGCATGAACGAAGTGGTGCGCGCGGGCATCGATGTCATCGGTGTCCATCACGTACAGCGGCGAGCCGAACTCGTCAATCAGTGATTGCGCGCTGCGGCCGTGGAAGGTCAGAGCGCCGTCACTGTCGATTGAGCAGCCTGCCGGCCATACCTGGCCCAGTCCTGCAGTTGGCGTGGTTGGTGCGTTGGATTCAGTCATATCACATCTTCTCCGGTGCGCTGACGCCCAGCAGGTCAAGGCCTGCGGCGATGACGGTGCGGACGGCGTCGTTGAGCTTCAGACGCGCGGCGGCGCGTGCCGGTTCGGGGTTCTTGGCGATGCGCAGGGCCTCGCGTTCAGCTTCAGGCTTGCGCTCTTCGAGGTCGGTCAGCGGCATCGGCACGACGCGTTCGACGTTGTACCACTTGTGGTATGCGGCGGCGAGCTCCTCGAGATAGTGGGCGATGCGGTGCGGGGCGCGCAAATCGCCGGCTTGGGCGAGCGTGGCCGGCCACTGGGCGAGCGCGGCGAGCACTTCGCCGTCGGTCTCGGTGTCAAGCAGGGCAAGGTCGGCGACGGTCGGGTCGATCTGAGCCTCGGCCGCATTGCGGTCCACATTGCAGCTTCGGGCGTGCGCATACTGCACGTAGTACACCGGGTTGTCGTTGCTGTGGGAGGCCAGGAGGTTGAGGTCAATGTCCACACTCGTGTTGTAATCGGTGCGGGCGAGCGAGTAACGGGAGGCGTCCACGCCGATTGCATCGACCAGATCGTCAATGGTGACGACGTTGCCGGCGCGCTTGGACATGCGCACGGCCTTGCCATCCTTCATCACGTTGACCAGCTGGCCGATGAGGATCTGCATGTTGACGCCCGGCTTGTCGCCGAAGGCAGCGCACATGGCCATCATGCGGCCGATATAGCCGTGATGGTCGGCGCCCAGCATGTAGATGGCCACGTCAGCCGGGTCGGTCTTGCGATGACGCTTGTTGTAGTAGTAGGCGATATCGGCCGCGAAATACGCGTAGTTGCCGTCGGATTTGATGATGACGCGATCCTTGTCATCGCCATGTTTAGTGGATGCGAACCAGGTGGCGCCGTCTTTTTCGAAGATGTCGCCCTGTTCGCGCAGCTTGGCGATCGCACGCTCGACCTCGCCGTCCTGATACAAGCTGTTTTCGTGGAACCACACGTCGAAATGCACGCGGAAGTTCTTCATGGATTCCTGAATTTCAGCGAACATCATCGGGACCGCGCGCTTGCGGAACTCCTCGCGCTGTTCGGAATCGCCTTCGCCGAGCGGCTCGCCGTCTTCGTTCTTCCCGCCGTCGACACGTGGCAGGGCGAGGATATCCACGCCGTCGGCTTTCGCCTCTTCAATCACACGCTGGGCGATTTCGTCGATATAGGCACCCTTGTAACCGTCTGCCGGGGTTTGTTCGCCGTGGGCCGCGGCGACCAGAGACTTGGCAAAGCGGTTAATCTGCTCGCCGTGGTCGTTGAAATAGTATTCACGGATGACTTTGGCTCCGTTGGCTTGAAGCACGCGGGCCATGGAGTCGCCGACCGCCGCCCAGCGAGTGCCGCCGATATGAATCGGGCCGGTGGGGTTCGCGGAGACGAATTCCAAGTTGAGCGTCTGACCGGACAAGTGGTTGTTGCGGCCGAACTGCGCGCCCTGCTCGAGAACGGCGTCCACGACCGCCGCAGCGGATGCGGAGTCAAGCGTGATGTTGATGAAGCCGGGGCCGGCGACCTCGACGGCGGCAATGCCGTCTGCCGATTGCAGGCGCGCGGCGAACAGCTGCGCCAAATCGCGCGGCTTCATACCTGCCTTCTTGGCCAGTTGCATGGCGGCGTTCGACGCCCAGTCGCCGTGGCTACGGTCCTTGGGGCGCATGACCGCGAATTTCTCGACCGGCGGGATGAGATCTTCGGTCAGGCTGCCGGCTTCACCGGCTACGACCAGATCATGGGCAATATCGGAAATGAGTTCACTGAGCGCTTCTGGATTCATTCTTCAAAGTCTAGCGAGGGCGTTGGCCAAGTGCCGCCGCAACCGCCGCAATCGCCGTCATCGCGCATTTGAGCGTGGCCATCGCGGACAATCTACAGGCCGGACCGTCAGACGACGTCCGGATGTCAGACGACATCCGGGATGTTTTCCTCGTCGTGCCGGTCGCTGCCGCGCGTCAGGCGCGCCCGCAGATAGTACACGCCGTAGCACAGGGCTACGAAGGGAATCATGTACAGCAGCGTGGAGCGTTGCGACGGGTCGGCAACCACCAGAACCAGCGCGAACAGGCACATGGCGATCGCGATAATCGGCACCGCCGGGTAGCCGGGGGCATGGTAGGCGAGCGAATCAACGGTTTTCCCGGAACGTTTGAGTTCGCGGCGGAAGAGGATATGGCACACCGCCACCGACATCCAGACGACCAAAGTCGCCAAACCGGAAATCGCCACGAGAGCAAGATAGACCGTCGAGGCGGCGACCACGCTGGACAGGAGAGCGAGCAGACCGCCTGCGAGACTGACCAGGACGGCGAAGACCGGAACCCCATGGAAATTCGTTTTCGCGAGGACCTGCGGAATCATCCGTTCCTTGGCGAGCGACCACACCATGCGCGAGCAGACGTACAGTCCGGAGTTCGCGGCGGACAGCACCGCGGTCAACACGACAAAGTTCATGACATCGCCGGCGAACGGCATGCCGATGCTCTGGAACACCAACACGAACGGGCTGGTGTCCACGCCCGACTGTTTCCACGGAATCAGCGCCGCCATCACGGCGATTGACCCGATGAAGAAAATCGCCAGGCGCAACACCGTGGTGTGTACGGCTTTCGGAATCGCCGTATCGGGATCTTTGGTCTCTCCCGCCGCGACGCCGACGACTTCAGTGCCGGAGAAGGCGAACACGACGGTCAACAGTGTGGAGAACACCGGCAGGACCCCGTTGGGGAACCAGCCGGAACGGTAGTAGTTCGAGAATAGGGGCGCGTGGCTGTACCCCTTAATCGGGATGATGCCGAAGATCGCCAGCAATCCGATGATGATGAACGCGACGATGGCGAACACCTTGATGCTGGCGAACCAGAACTCCGATTCGCCGTAGAGCCTCACGGACAGGATGTTCAACGTGAACACCACAAGGATAAACAGGGCGCTCCACACCCATGCGGGCGAGTGCGGGAACCAGCGCTGCATGAGCAGGCCGGCCGCCGTGAATTCGGAAGCGAGCGCCACCGCCCAGTTGAGCCAGTACAGGATGGCGATGGTGAACGCGGTACCCGGCCCGATGAACCGGCGTGCGTACAAGTGGAAGCTGCCGGCATACGGCATGGCGACCGACAGTTCACCCAGAGAGAGCATCACGCAGTAAACCAACACCGAACCGATCAGGTACGCGAGGATGGCGCCGAGCGGACCTGCCTGGTGGATTGTGTACCCGGAGCTGAGGAACAGGCCAGTGCCGATGACACCGCCAAGCGAAATCATCGTCAGATGGCGTGATTCCATATTGCGTTCAAGCTGGGTATCTTGGGCGGAGGAACCGCTCCGACCGGCGTGCTCCGGCGCGTCCGCCGTATGGACGGATTCGTCTGCGGTGTGTCGCGATACGGGTTCACGTTTGGTTGTCACAGTTCTGCCTGATGCTCCTGTTTACGGTGTTCTGGCGAATGCGGCGGGCGATGTCCATGCTCGTCCGCCGCCCCCTATCATGTGCGGTGCTCTACGCCACCACCGTAGCGTCCGGGCGGGAGAACGCCCGGACGCCCCGACGGTGCGTGATGGCCCCGATGGGTTACAGCGCAGCGATGGCGTCGATTTCCACCAGCGCCCCGGCAGGCAGATCATTGCCGCCGAACGCCACACGCGCCGGCTTGATGTCGCCGTTGAACACCGCGGCGTAGGCGGCATCGATCTCGTGGAAATCCTCGACATGCTTCATATAGATGGTGGCACGCACCACATGCGCGATATCGGTTCCCGCGGCTTCAAGCACGTGAGCGATGTTCTTCAACGCCTGCGCAGCCTGTTCGCCTGCTGTTTCGCCCGCAAGCTTCCCGGTGGCCGGATCGAGCCCAAGCTGCCCGGAGGCGAAGACGAAGCCGTTCGCCTTGACGGCTTGGCTGTACGCACCAAGCGCAGCCGGGGCATGTTCAGATGTGACCTTGATCAGTTCGCTCATGTGGATTGCCTTCCCTGTGACATGTTGTGAAGCACGCCGGCCGATCGCCGGACGGCACGGTCTGGTCGCGTTGTCGCACAGTCTGACCACGAGTGTTCCATGGCAGAACCGGGCCGTTGGCGCTCAGTGTACTCCCGGCGCGATCGCCGGGAGCGTCACCGTTTCACCCCCTGATATGCCGATTCCGCCCGCCCGCGCCAATCCGGCATATTGCGAACCGGAGCGACTCCAAATCGCCGATGCCCGGCGTTTCGGACGCCACCGGCATCACCGTGTCACCGGCATCACTGGTGTCGGCGGCGAATCACCGTCAAGGCGAACATTGCCGCTGCGGACGCCGCCGCGAGCGAACCCAAGGCCGCCACTGGAACGAACCCAGCGCCGGTATTGGCTAGCACGGTTCGCTTGCCGTGCCAGAAATCCTCGGCACGCACAGTATCACCCCTGCATACGCCCTCCTGCTTGACCGCCGGTTGATCGTCAAAGGGGTTGTCGTCCACCAACGGGCAGGTCACCACCGTTGACGCGGTGACTGTGGCATGGTCCGCGTGGTCGCCATCCACGCCCGTGAGCACACCGGTCACATCGACGGATTGCCCGGGTTCAAGCACCAATTCGTCCCATTTTGCCGGATACCGCCATGCTCCGACCGACGCTTTGCCGGTCGTGACGGTATCGTTGAGCTGCAATCCGGTCACCGGCACGTCTCCCACATTGCGAATGCGGAACACCAGCGTCGTTTCCTCCCCAGTGATCGCGAGTGCCTGCTCGGCGGTGTCACGGTCGCCATTCTGCTCGCCTGAGGCCTCGTCGAATTTCACCAGCTCGATTGCACCACGCTCATAGATGGTGCGCGTCCACACCTCGTTGGATGCCCGTTCGACCCCGTTGACGGTTTCCGTGAACCCATTGGTGATGTGCTCTCCCGGCAGGATGCGTTGCATCTGGATGAACATCGTCCATCCCGCTGCATGGTCCCGGCCTCCTAGCACGCGTGCGCCCCGCCCTGTCAATGCGATGCGCATGGTACCGGATTGCTCACGGACGTCAAATAGCGGTTCGCTCTTGCCGTCGGTACCGTCCCCGCCAGATACCGCATCGACCGGTGAACCGCCAGACAGCTCACCATCCAGATGCCGTTCGATGATATCTCCCGCCGCAATCGTCTCGCCGTCGATAACCACGTCATGCCGCGCGACGACCGCCCACTGGCCGAGATACACATCGTGCAGCTCATCATAATCGTCATCGATACTCCACGAAGCAATGTCGTATGCCCGATTGGCAGGCAGGTCCGAAGAATCCAGCCGATACAGGAATGTGGTATGCAACGGCACATCGGCGCCATTAACACTCTCCCCACGCATGGCGATGACCACGTCTTTCGCCGGATTCACAGGCTGCAATGGGGTGATGACCGTCCGCGTATCCGTGCGGATGCTTCCGGTGACTTGGGTGGCGGTGTTGCGCACCGTGACACCGTCGTCGACCGCGGTGACGGTCATCGGCAGCACGAGCTCGTACCGCTGCCCGAGCACCTGTTGGTCGATTGACGGGTCTGCATGCGGGTCAAGCGAAGCGGATGCGTAGACTTTCAGATCATCCGGCTGCCGGGCGGTAATGACCCGCCCCGTCGTACGATCCACCGTGTCCACGGTCGCGAAGAACGCGTAGAGCGCACCTCCCACGTCCTGGATGTTGAAGGCCTTCGTGCAATCGTTGCCTTGTTCGTCGGTTATGCTGATGCGGTCGGCGTCAAGGGTGAGATAGCGTTCGTCGTAATCGTCAATGACGCCCAGACGCTGAACGGCATAGGCGCCGGATTGCAGATCGGACGCGTCAAGCATGACCCGGTAGTAGATGGTGTCTCCTAGCAAGGCGGTCCGCCCGTCAATGACGATGCTCGCGTCTGCCTGGGTCACGGTTTTCTCCGGAGTGATGCGCGGCGGCTCGATCACGACTCGGTTCGACGGGGTCACACTATTGTTAAGCCCAAGCGTCCATTGGTTGCCGATAAGCCGATTCGCCGGGGCATGCTCAGACACGACACCATCGAACTCGACCAGCAATTTGGGTGCCGTCTGAGTGTTATTCCAGGTTCTGTCGATTGTGGCACGGTTGAACACGATACGGAACCGGTGATTGCCCCGATCCCAATCCACGGTGTAATGCTGCCGTCCGAACACGGTGCCGGTCGCCTTGTCGCGAACGATGACGCTGTATTCATCCGGTTCGAGATACCGGTCGTATTCATCCACGACTTCGACATGCTCGAGCCGATATCCAAGCCCCGTTTCCGGGGTGATGTCAGCACTGAGCGCATAGGTGACGCGCTGTCCCGGCATCGCCTTGGTCTGATCGATCGATGCGCGATTCCCGCCGTGCGACGCGTGGGCGAGCACCTGCTTGTTCGCGGGAGGCACGTACGCGCACAACGGCGGTCTGTTCGCCTCGACGCGGTGCGCGTTGACCGTGTGCGACCCATCGGCACTGAACGCTGCGCCCTGCGTCTGCGAGCACAATTGCATGGCCTGCCCGTCCTTGGCTTGGTAATCCTTGCGCGCCTGGACCGCGCCCTTGCCGTGCGCCAGATTGATTCGTCCCGGCACCAGCAAGGTGAGTTGGCGATGGGAGCCCAATCCTTGGACTGACTTGAGATAAGCCGGCGAGGCGACCGCACTCGCAGTGCCGTCTTTGATGCTGATGGTGAATTCGCCCGTCACGTCCTTACCCTTGCGCGCGATATCGAACACGCCGGATGCCCGCTCGTGTGCCGTATCCGCCTGATACACGCGGACCGCTGATTCACCGTCCGGGTCGAACAGGTAATCCGCCTGCGCCCAGCCGGTTGTCAGCTCCAGACGTTGCGGGGATTCAACCAGATGAGCCGGGATGGCGGCATTGGTGGCGACCGCCACGGCGTCGCCGTCCAGTAGCGAGCGCCCGGCGGCTCCGACCGCATTGCCATGGTCGGGGTCGATGACCGCATCCCATTCGCCGTCATCACCGCGCAACGCCCATACCGTATCCGGTTGCGGTTTCCACGTGGGGAACTGCCGATCCTCAGTATTCTGCCCCGGCTCATCATTCCAATGCACGGTGGCGATGTCTTTGACCGATCCGTGTCCCGGCGTGCTGACCGTGACGTCGAATGAGAAGCGGAGGGCATGGTCCTGCGGCAACATGCCCGTCCCTGCGGACCATTGCGCGCTGATGGTGTGCGCCTCCCTATTCCAGTCGAAGGTGAATTCGGCGGTACGATCGGTTCCGTCGGTCATATCGGAAACCTGATAACCGCCTACCTGATACGAC
This sequence comes from Bifidobacterium sp., assembly GCF_051876855.1. Lineage (GTDB taxonomy): Bacteria > Actinomycetota > Actinomycetes > Actinomycetales > Bifidobacteriaceae > Bifidobacterium. The sequence goes on along the minus strand of NZ_JBJEIH010000038.1, from coordinate 20,293 downwards.
GTGTCGCCGGGCGTAATCGTATCGACGATGCCAAGGCGGTAGCCTCCACGTCCGGTTCCTGTCACGATATTCGTGCGGTTGGTCATGCCGTCGGCGCTCACCCCGTCGTCGATGCTCTTGGTCGGGGCGGCCGGGGCTCGCGACCCGACGCGGAAGCTTTCAGATGCCTGCCGGTCTTCAGTGTTCACCACTGCGGCCATCCAGCCTTGTTTCGGCACGACGACGTCGAACCAGTAATTGCCTTCCTGCCAGCCGTCCCATCCGAAATCAGCGGGCACGAACTGCGGCGACTTCCCGGTTCCCGCATTCGGCACTCGCATGGTTTTGCCGATTGCGCGGGCAGGATGAATGCCGGCGGGATGCCCGTCATAATTCAGGAAAATTTGTGCGTCCAGCTGTTCGTTGACTGGTGAGCCGCCTGCATTGGTGACAATGGTGTCGTGAACCGGCGCAGTGTCACCGACGCTCATGCCCTCCGGAGCCTGCTGCTGCGTAGTGACCGAAAGCGGATACTGTGCCGTCGGCTGCAATTCGTTGGCCGCAACACACACCACCTGGACTCCAGCCGGATACGCGCGACCGGTCGTTTCAATCTGCTCGTTGAACTGGTATCGCAGCCGGTTAATCCAGCCACCGTCCCAACCAATGAGGTCGTTGCCCAAACCGTCGGCTGCGAGCCTGCCCCAATTCGTATCGAAACGCGCGCGGAAATCCCGTGGATTGGTGCCATACAGATTCTTGTTCTTCAATGACAGCGCGACTCCCACGACACGCGCTTGCGTCGCTTCGCCATCGCTGCGATCCGCGATGGCATGCGAAACCGCGTCACGGCATGACCCGTAGAATTTCGGCTTGTTGCCTGCCCATGTGGACAGCACCCCGCTGCGCACCAAGGACTGGTATGCATGATCGATTGACGCTTCACCCCACCCCTGTGCCGGCGTGGAACCATACTGTTTGTTATCGAACAGGAACAACGCGTCATTGTCGGGCATCGGACCGCCTGATCCGGATATTCCCGCGCCCTGCGAGCCTATGCCCGCCATGGCGATGCCAGGCGAGATGGCAAGTGTCATCAATGCAATGACCAACGTCACCGCTGTTATCGTGACGAATCGAAGTCGGTTCATCATTCCCCCCAAAACAACAGAAAGCACAACGCCGGAACGCCGCCGCTTTCACTATTCCCCAATGGGCTTGCATTCTCCGGTGCCGGCACGCTCCCCGCCGTATACCAGATGAACGGTCATGGCCCGCCGCGAGCCGCATCAACCGCATTCGGCTCCCCTCAAGCCTCATATGCCGGCAGACGCTCGGATTCGCGAATCGGACGGCAATCCCCGTTGCCGCCAAAACCCTTCATTCGCCAGCCTAGCATATCCACACGCCGGACACGACACTCGCCGGAATACAGTCACTCGCCGGATGCGACCCAGCGCACAACCCGCCACACATCACCGGACACCGCACACACCACCAGGCACAACCCGGCACACACAACCCGGTGCACACCTCACCGCGCATTCCGACACACACCGAGTACCCCGCCAAATCTCAAGTCTCTGCAATCCCGCGGAATCTCAGAGATTTTCGGAATCCAATCTCAATATCTCGCCGCCGAAGCCCGATTCCGCGAGTTTTTCAGATTCCCCACCCGACATCACAGACGGGCAGCAGTCAGGAATCGTTGGAATTCCGGGAATTTCTCAATCCACTCATCTCCCCCGATCTGCCGCCAAATCTCAATATCTCACCCAAACAGGCGTTCGTCATGAGTTATTGAGACATTTTTCGAAAAAACTCTCGGCAACCAAGGCCGAACGGGAGAAATTGAGACCACGGCATGGCACACCCCGCTGATTGGCCTCGCAGCGGTGAGTCAGCCATCACCATCAGGAATATCCCAGTTGCCGCCCAAGGCACGCAGGACAACGCCAGCGGCACGCGGGGACAACGAGTGCATGCGAAACGCGGCTGTTCGAGTGCTGCCGAACCCAAGAAACATCACCCTCGCGAAAGCAGGCGCGTCGTGTAGTAATCAATCGGGAGTGGGACGTCCCGCGTAGATGACTGGATACGTATGTTCTCCCGCGCGACTGATGGGAGAATACTCGCAGACCGGCCGTAGACAGGTGAACTCCCGGTTTTTCGCGGGAGATCAGCCACGAATATTCAAATCCGGCGAATTCTCCCGATATCGGCTCCAACGCCGGTTATCAAGAATCGCGGAATTCCAACCATTCCCATGGGAGATCATCTCGTAAGAAACCGAATCGCACTGGATTCCCGCACCTCGCGCGGGAGTTCAGACACAGATTCCGGCATCCGCCGAATTCTCCCGCAAGTCCAATCGACAGACCAGCTGTGCGTGGGCGTGGTAGGGCATGGTGAACTTGCCCCATGTCTTCGCCGGCTGCCGGGAACGCAGCTGAGCCCACCGCGTGACCAGGGCGTTGTCAATCGCATGTATGCCGAGACATGCGCCGCGCGCCGCAAGCAGGCGCACGGAAGCCTTCGTGTACCGGTATCGCGGCGCCGCGTATGCCCAGACATACGTGAACCGGCAGATACCAAGAAATGCCGCCGATTTTCTGTGCCTTCCATCAGGTCGCGTATGTCACCGCATACGCAACTAGACAGAACGCATCTCAAGCAAGAACGCCCGTGCCCATACGCCTATACACCTTGGTTCCTATCTGCTTTGATTCCGATATACCGAGCATGACTGAATGGCTTGACTGAAGAACATGTCAAAAGGCGTATAGAAAAACACGCCAGAAACGAGTGAAGCCGCCGCGCAACACTGGCGCGACGGCTTGTTCTGTGGGCTTGATGGGATTCGAACCCACGACCTTCTGTTCCGGAGACAGACGCTCTATCCACTGAGCTACAAACCCGTGCGGCCCTCCACTATACCGACATGTGCAGACGACATGCGCAAACGCACCCGTAAGCGCACGCACCCGATGGAGTCCGCGCCTCATGCGCAGGCATTGCGACGTATCAATTCACCGGCACCTCAGCGCGTATGCGCGCCAGCGCCTCAGCACGCCGACGCGTCAGCACCCCGCACCGCAGCACGCCGACACTCAGTACATCAGCGTTGCCAGCCGACGACGTGCGCGCTTCAGCCGCTCATCGCCCGGCTCGGGAATGGCGAAATACTCGAGCAGACGCTTGCGCACCGGCTCAATCTGGTCGCGGTGACCGGCAGCCAGATAATCCAGCAGCCGCCCGAACGCGTCCTCAATCTGTCCGCCGATCATGTCGATATCAGCGACCGCCAACTGGGCGTCAACATCATCAGGATGTTCCGCCGCAGCCGCCCGGACCGCGCGTACATCAGCCGCACCGGAACGGGCAAGCAGCAAGGCCTTCGACCGCTCACGCGCAGCAACAGTATCCTGCGGATCTGATTCCAACACCCGCTCGTACGCCGCTGCCGCACCGGCATAATCACCCTCCTGCGCAAGCCGGTGCGCCTCGGCGTGCTGCGGCGGCACACTCTCGGTCTTCGCATCCGCCGCCTGATTGGCATCGGCATCCGGATCGCCGGAATACGGCGCCGAGCCGGCGACACCCGCCTGATGCGCGACATCGATGATTTTCGGAATGACCTGGTCAACGAGCTGCTGCTGCTCTTCAGCACTGGGCAGACCCTGCAGCAGAGGCATCGGCCGCCCCCCGATCAACCCGAACAGTGCAGGCACACCGCGCACTTGCAACGCCTGCGCAATGCTCTGCGCCTTCGACACATCGATACGTGCGAGCTGAATCTGGCCATTGAGCTTGTTGACGGCGTCGCCGAGCGCCTTGGCCATCGGGAAGAGACGGTCGTCGCTGGGAGTCCACAGCAGCATGAGAATCGGGAATGTCGCCGACGTCTGCACCATCGCTTCGAAGGTGTTCTCGGTGACGTCGATCACATACCCCCCGGCGGAAGGAGCCCCGCCTGCCTGCCCCGGTTCCGCGGCCACCTGATGCTGCATCGATTCAAGATCAACCGCCCCGGCGAGCGAAATACCCGGGTTGAACTTCTGGTCTGCCATGTCGCCTCCATGATCCTTTGCCTAGCGACGCCGACCGGCAGCGTCGACTGGCAATCCTTCGATACCATTCAAGATACCGTGACGCCACGTCGTACGCGTCACCTTCTTCGCGAAGCTAAAGCCCGCATTCTGCCGGAGCGTGCTATCCCTGACACCGGGATACGCGCGATTTCCCCGCATCCTGGTGCGCCTGCCATGCAGTCCGCAGCAACAACCCGCCGGACAGACAAACCGGCGAGCAATACTGCGCTACAGCGCCTCCACCTTGACCGGCTGACGCTCCGCGCCCACCGCGGTGATCTTCTGATGCGAACCGGCCGGCGGCACATACATGGCGACAACGTTTACATACGTGACTTTCATCGTGCTGGTGGCGGTACCGTTCCCGAACAGCGCTTTTTCGGAGTCCGACGCTGGCTGAGACTCGCGCCCCTCGCCCGCCTGACGAGTCCATTCCGAATTAATCTGCGCGACTACGAGATCGCCGCCGTCGCTCGAGCGCATGACCTTGATCTGGCCGGCAGCCGCTTGGAAGGTCTGTTGCTGCGTGCCCGCATTGCGTTCCATGCCCTCCTGAACCGTCTGGGACAGCTTGGCGAGCTCCTGACGGAAGTAATCGTCGGCGAACTTCGAAGCGTATTTGCTCGCCGAACCGTTCTGGAGCACATCAGCATACTCGGCGACCGCCTTTTCAGGCGTCGTCACCAGACCGGTGTCTTTCGCCGTGCCCATCTGGGCCCCGATTGAGGGAATGGCGAACTTCGGCAGCTTCGCCCCTTGGAAGAGTCGTGCTACGCCCCACAGCTTGTAATTGCTGCGCGCGCTGTCCTGAACCATCACAAGCAGACGCTGGGACTGCTGGTCGGACGTGGTGGTTGTGATGGTGAAAATCGAACGGGGCCATCCAGAATCCGTAGGGATGACGGCCTGCGTCATTTTGGAAGGGATGTTGGTTTTCGCATCCAGCGACCCTGTGGATTGGGCGATGGTGATTTCGCTGGTACGGATGGCCAGTTCAGGCCCGGACATGCGGGTATCGAGCCCGTCCACGCTTTTCGCCTCATTCGCCGCGTTCACGACTTTGAGGATGTTCGCGCGGATTTTCTTCTCCTGGGCTTCGGTCACATCCGGCTTGTCCGTATGCTCGGCGCTGGCCGCCGGCTGGGGAACCTGTCCCTCGCATCCGGCGAACGTCATCAGGCAAGCCGCGGCGAGCACTGCCGTCACTGCTTTGGTGATACGTGAGGTCATGCTACTCCTTGGATTCTTCGTCATTATCGTCGCCGTCGGCGGAACCCCCGTCCGTCTCCTCCTGCTGCGACGCCCACCGTGCGAAATACGCCTGCAATTCCTTCGGATCGATGACCGATGTGGCTTCGGCGTTCACCGGTGCCGGGGCATGGGTGCGTGCATGCCGGAGCGTTGCCGGGCGGGATTCGTCCGCCTCCGGTGCAGTACCGTCGGCGGCCTGATTCTCTGCTCCGTCCTGTTGCGATGCCACGGATGCTTGCGATTCCTCCGCCCCCGGCTGCGAGGACGATGCGTTGTGGTCAAATTGCCCAGCGCTGCCGAAATCGATGTCCCCATCCGGATACCAGACGGTGTCATTATGCAACGAAGCATACGAATGCGCGGCTTGGGACTGCTCCTGCACCGGCTGCGACTGTCCGTCATGCCTGGCGTGACGCGAATGCTTATGCGGCTGGAAGGCGACGGGCGCAGACGCCGTCTGAGCCGGTTCGATCCGCTGTTGCATGTCTGCCACAAGATTGCGCGACATCGGATCGACCACCACCGGTTCGGCAACAACCTGCCCGTTCCCCTCAGCTGGCGAGTCGTCCGTTGCCTGATGCTCCTCTTGGTCTGAGGATTCGACGGCGGATTGCGCCGCCGCCCCTGGGGCATGACGCTTCCTGGGCTTATTGCTCTTACGAGGTGCAAACGTGCGTTTGATGATGCTCAGGCTCCCTGCGAGCGCCTCCGAGAAGCTGATTTCATCGGGGTCTTTCGGCTTGGGTTCGCCGGGGACCTTGCGGCGCTTGGTGTCCGGCATCGCGAATACGGATGCGGACAGAACAGTCATCAACGCAAGCAGGGCGGCGATGAAGTAGAACGGCGTCGCGAAATCGGGAAGCTTCGCGCGCACCCAATGGACCGTCACCGAGGTGCGGGCAGAATTCGAGCCGGTGTCAATCAGCGCGATGACGTCTGAAGATGTTGCGCGCGATGTCAGGGAAACATTGCCTGTGCCGCATTTGACCGACTGCCACATATCCGATGATTCGAATTCAACGGCCGAGTCCTGCGCGGCGGAACTCCCCGAGGCTCTCTGCGTGGACGTGGTCAGAGTCTGCCAGTCCGACATGCCGGTGATGCGTGTGTATTTGCTCCCGGCCAGCCATCCGGCGGCATCTTTTCGTGTGGACAATGCGATACACACACGCGTTTTCGACGAGTTGGCATGGACAACCAATGTGGAGCGTTCCGCAACCATGGACAGGACGCCCGGATCCGTCATCGCGTATCTGCCGGAAACTTTTGCCGATGCCGCAATCTCGCTTGACGGGCGCCAAATCGTGGTGTTCAGCGCGCCGAACACCACACATGCGACGGCGAGCAAACCGAACACCGGTGCGACGATGCCACGCATGATTCTGGCATGATGAGACGGCCGTTCGAATACGGCATGCTCTTCGTGTGATTCATGTGTCTTCGTCATAACGCCACTATTCTACAGGCACCACCTCACTTCACCGGGTTGCGCGCGATACCTCCACCCTACCGTCGCACAGTCCGTTCGCAGGTTGCGGCAGGTAACGAAGGCGACCGGCGATATCATGGTCGGCCGCTAGTGTGGTGAATATGCGTATTTCCCCCAGACTTCATCACGCCGCCGCCAGCCTTGTTACCGCGCTGTGCGCCGCCGGCATGTGCCTCGGCATCGCGGCATGCGGTTCAGGCAGCTCCTCGTCTTCATCGTCTTCCTCGGCATCCGCCAGCTCCAGCGCGTCAAGCACAAAACTCAACAAAATCGCCGGAGTCACAGCGACCGGCGACCCTGGCAAGAAGCCGACCGTGAAATTCCACACCCCCATGACCGTCCAAGACAATACCTACGCCGTGCTTCAGCAGGGCAACGGCGAGACGATCAAAGAGGGCGACCGTCTGTGCGCCCAAGGCATCGCGCTCAACGCCAAGGACGGCTCGCAGATCATGAGCACGTGGGAGAAGAACACGCCTGACTGCTCAATCGTCGTGAACGAATCCTCCACGAACACCGCCTATTACGAGATTCTCAAAGGGCAGAAAGTCAACACGACCATCGCGTTCGGCGTCAATGACCAGAACTCGTCCGGCACGTCGTATCTCATGGTGCTGACCATCATCTCCCGTACGAAGGCCCTGACCCGTGCGGAAGGCAAAGCCGTCACCGACATTCCGGCTAACTTGCCGAAGGTCACGCTCGCCAGCAGCGGCAAGCCGTCGCTCAATCTCAACGGGTATAAGCCCGACGGCAAACTGGTCGTCCAGACCCTGATCAAGGGCGACGGCGCCGCGGTGAAAGCCACTCAGACCGTGGATGCCCAGTATTCCGGCTGGTACGCGGACAGCAACGGCAAGCTCCACCAGTTCGATTCCTCCTGGAGCCGCGGGTCATCCTCGCAGTTCTCGCTCTCCCAAGTCATCACCGGATGGAAGACCGGTTTGACCGGGCAGACCATCGGGTCGCAGGTGCTGCTGGTGATTCCGCCGGATCAGGGTTACGGATCGACTGACCAGACGGACAGCACCACCGGCAAAGTGACCATCCCAGCCAATTCCACACTGTATTTCGTGGTCGATATCCTCTATGCCTACTGATTGTCGGCGGATTTCCGGCGATTGTCTACAATCCGCGGGGCCGGTGGAGGTGACACCATTTGCGTCACCTCCACCGGCCCCACTTATACAAACTGGTTGCGCTAAGCGCCCGTTTAGCGTAACCAGTTTGTGTATTGGGGACTTAGAAAAGGCGCAACGTCCCGTCTTCCTGACCCTTCATATCGTCATAATCCAAAATCATGCACTCGAAGCCACGCTCATGGGCGAGCGTCCTGGCCTGCGGGGTGATGGTCTGCGCGGCGAAAATACCGCGGACGGGCGCGATTAGCGGATCGCGGTTAAGCAGCTTGCAATACCGGGTCAGCTGCTCGACCCCGTCGATTCCGCCATGCCGCTTGATTTCAATCGCCACATGCGTACCATCGCCGTCGATCGCCATGATATCGACCGGCCCGATCGCCGTTGGATATTCTCGTCTGACCAGCTTGGCGCCTTCGCCAATCCGCTCAATCTGCTCGGCGAGATACCGCTGTAGATGGTCCTCGACGCCGTCCTTGACCAGACCCGGATCCTCACCCAAATCATAGGTATCGTCAGCGTAGACATGCTGCAAGGTGATTTCCAGCACGTCATCGCTTTTCTCGGCGCATACGCGCAGCACCCTCTCAGGAACCGGCGTATCAGGGTCATCGTCGGCGTCCGGCGGGTCAATCTGCCGGATTGTGCACGGGGCCGCCATCCAATTCAACGGTTTGTACGATCCGAGTTCTGAAAATATCAGGACGCTGTTATCCGCTTTCACCAGCAGCACGCGCTTGGCCAACGGGAGCGACGCGTTGAGCCGTCCCGAATACTGCGCACTGCAATCCGCAACAATGATTCTCACATCCGACAGCCTAACAGCACCACCGCCGACACGGCCGCAAACGCCGCCGCCCGGTGATGTAAACGCGCCCCAACAGAAGCTAGAAGCTCCGCTCCAACAGCGCACCCCTACCACCTCAGAAATCCAGCACTCGGTACCCCAATCCATGCAACCCCAACAACCGCAACAACCCCAGTCCACAGCATGCAAAAGGCCGGCCCGTCACAATGTGACAAGGCCGGCCCAAAGCCGAAACGAGGCCTAATCAGGCTTCCTGTCCGTCGCCTACGGCTGCGGAACCGGAAGTCGGGACCACGTCATGTCCGCGCTCAACCGCAACGGTGAGTTTGTTCGAATCGAAGGAAATGAATCCGTCGGTGACATCGAAGGAATGCCGTACGCCATCAGGGTCCACCACCGCGATCGTGCCGTCCTTGATGACGGTCAGCACCGGCTCGTGGTTAGGCAGGATGCCCATCCCGCCCTCGGAGGCGGGGATGGTGACGGACTTCGCCGTGCCGGACCACAACGGGCGGTCCGCCGCGACGATGTTCACCTGCATGGTCGCGCCCGCCATCAGTCGCCGTATTCCTTCTGCATGTCGTGCCACTTCTTCTCGAGGTCATCGATGCCGCCGATGCCGGAGAACGCCTGCTCCGGGACGTCGTCATACACGCCGTCGCAGATGCGGGTGAAGGCCTCGATGGTCTCGTCGGCCGGCACGTAGGAGCCCGGGCGACCGGTGAACTTCTCGGCCACGTAGAAGTTCTGGCCGAGGAACTGCTCGATCTTGCGGGCACGGTTGACGATGGTCTTGTCCTCTTCGCCGAGCTCGTCGATACCGATCAGGGCGATGATGTCCTGCAGCTCCTTGTTACGCTGCAGAATCGCCTTGACGCGGTTGGCGCACTCATAGTGTGCCTGGCCGACATAGCGCGGGTCGAGGATTCGCGACGTGGAAGCCAGCGGATCGACAGCCGGGTAGATACCCTTGGCCGCGATATCACGCGAAAGCTCGGTCGTTGCGTCCAAATGGGCGAAGGTCGTCGCCGGGGCCGGGTCGGTGTAATCATCCGCAGGCACGTAAATGGCCTGCAGCGAAGTGATCGAGTGGCCGCGGGTCGAGGTGATGCGCTCCTGGAGCGCGCCCATCTCGTCGGCGAGGTTCGGCTGGTAACCCACTGCGGAAGGCATACGGCCCAGCAGCGTGGAAACCTCGGAACCGGCCTGCGTGAAGCGGAAGATGTTGTCGATGAACAGCAACACGTCCTGGTTCTGCACGTCGCGGAAGTACTCTGCCATGGTCAGTGCGGTCAGCGGGACACGCAGACGGGTCCCCGGGGGCTCATCCATCTGGCCGAAGACCAGCGCGGTCTTGCTGAGCACGCCTGCCTCCGCCATTTCACCAATCAGATCGTTGCCCTCACGGGTACGCTCGCCGACGCCGGCGAACACGGACACACCGCCGTGGTTCTGGGCCACGCGCTGGATCATTTCCTGGATCAGGACCGTCTTGCCGACGCCTGCGCCGCCGAACAGGCCGATCTTGCCGCCCTGTACGTACGGGGTTAGCAAATCGATGACCTTGATGCCGGTTTCGAACATCTGGGTCTTGGACTCCAGCTGGTCGAATGCCGGCGGATTGCGGTGGATGGGCCAGCGTTCCTTGACCTCGATATGCTCGTCAGGCTTCTTGTTGAGGATGTTGCCCGAGACATCGAACACGTGCCCCTTGGTGACATCACCGACAGGAACCTCGATTGGGCCGCCGGTATCGGTCACTTCGGCGCCACGCACCAAGCCGTCAGTAGGCTTGAGCGCGACCGCGCGCACGGTGGAATCACCGAGGTGCTGTTCGACCTCCATGGTGATCTGGTGAAGCGTCTCGCCCTCGGTGTTGCCCACACTGTTGAGCTTCACGGTCAAGGCGTTGTAGATGTCGGGCAGGTGGCCTACCGGGAACTCGACGTCGATGACGGAGCCCTGGACGCGCGTCACGCGTCCGACGTTCGTCGCTTCGACGTCGGTTTCGGAAGCCGCTGTGGTCTGGTTCTCAGCCATATGCGTTCCTACTCTTCCTCTTTGTTCAGCGCATCGGCGCTGCCGATGATTTCGGTAAGTTCTTGGGTGATCGATGCCTGGCGCGAGGCGTTGAGCTTGCGCGTCAGCTCGTCGACAAGGTTGCGTGCGTTGTCCGTTGCCGTGTGCATGGCGTTCTGCCGGGATGCCGTCTCCGATGCGGCCGAAGTCAGCAGGCACTCATGGATGCGTGACTGGATGTACTTCGGCATGATCGCGTTGAGCACCTTTTCCAGACTCGGCTCGAAGGTGTACAGCGGGGTCGCCTGAGCCGCGGTGGACTCGGGGATCGGGCCGGAGTCCTGCCTAGCTTCCGGCACGACTTCGACCGGCAGCATGCGCAGGACGCGAACCTTCTGCACAACCATGTTCACGAATTCTGTGAACACGATATACAGTTCGGATACGCCGCCCTTGTTCGCAGGCAGCATGTACGCGTCCAGCAGGGTCTTGGAAATCGACTCGGCGACCTCCACACCCGGCTTGTCGCTGTCGCCTTCCCACGAGGCCGCCACCTTGCGGTTGCGGTACTTGTAGTAGGTGACGCCGCGACGGCCGTACACATACAGCTGCGGCTCCTTGCCCTTGTCCGTGAGGCGGGCGAGCAGGGATTCCGTTTCCTTGATGATCGACGAGGTGTACGCACCGGCCATACCGCGGTCCGACGTCAGAGCCAGCACGGCTACGCGCGGGTTCTTTTCGTCGGACTTCACGATCGGATGGTCGATATGGGTGTGCTCCGCCAACGCTTGCACGGCATCGAAAATCGCATCGCTGTAAGGCTTGGCGTTGAGCGCCACCTCACGCGCCCTCGCGATGTGCGAGGACGCGATCATCTCCTGGGCGTTGAAGATCTTCTCCAACGACTGGGTTGAGGCGATTCTTGATTTCAATGCGAGTTGCGAGCCCATGGGTCACTTCTCCCCTGCGACGATCTTTTCCTGCTCGACCGGGGTGTCGGTCTTGGCGACGGGCTTCTTCTCGATGAGCGGCTTGCCGGCCTTGGTCACATACGTGGCACGGAAATCATCGATGGCCTTTTCAAGGGCCTTCTCCGTGTCGGCGGTGAAATCGCCGGTGTCACGAATCGTCGTAAGAATGTCCGTGTTATGCGCCACGTAGTCCAGCATGCCCTTCTCGAACGGCAGCACGTCCGCGAGCTCGAGATCGTCGAGCTTGCCATGCGTGCCGGCCCAAATCGAGACGACTTCCTGCTCCATCGAGTACGGGGACATCTGCGGCTGCTTGAGCAGCTCGGTCAGACGAGCGCCACGGGTCAGCTGCGCCTTGGATGCGGCATCCAAATCGGAGGCGAACATCGCGAAGGACTCAAGCGACTTGTACTGCGCGAGCGAAATCTTCAGCGTGCCGGAAACCTTCTTCAACGCCTTGGTCTGTGCCGCACCACCGACGCGGGACACCGAGATGCCGACGTCGACAGCCGGGCGCTGGCCTGCGTTGAACAGGTCGGACTGCAGGAAGATCTGGCCATCCGTAATGGAAATCACGTTGGTCGGAATGTACGCAGACACGTCGTTCGCCTTGGTTTCGACGATCGGCAGACCGGTCATCGAACCGCCGCCCAGATCGTCGGACAGCTTGGCGCAACGTTCCAGCAGACGGGAGTGCAGGTAGAACACATCGCCCGGGTAGGCCTCGCGCCCCGGCGGGCGGCGAAGCAGCAGCGAAATCGCTCGGTAGGCTTCAGCCTGCTTGGACAGATCATCAAACACGATGAGCACGTGCTTGCCGTGATACATCCAGTGCTGGCCGATCGCCGAACCGGTGTACGGGGCGATGTACTTGAAGCCTGCGGAATCCGATGCCGGGGAAGCCACAATCGTCGTGTACTCCATGGCGCCGGCCTCTTCGAGGCTCTGACGCACGGAGGCGATGGTGGAACCCTTCTGACCGACAGCCACGTAGATGCAGCGCACCTGCTTCTTCGGGTCTCCGGACTTCCAGTTGTCCTTCTGATTGATGATGGTATCGATCGCGATGGCGGTCTTGCCGGTCTGGCGGTCGCCAATGATCAGCTGACGCTGGCCGCGGCCGATTGGGGTCATCGCGTCGATGGCCTTGAGGCCGGTGGACAGCGGCTCGTCGACCGGATGACGGTGCATCACGTCCGGGGCCTGCGCCTCGAGAATACGACGGCCTTCGCTCTTGATCTCGCCGAGGCCGTCGATGGGCTGGCCCAGCGGGTTGACTACACGGCCGAGGTATCCGTCACCGACCGGCACGGACAGCACTTCGCCGGTTCGGCGGACTTCCTGGCCCTCCTCGATGCCGGCGAAGTCACCGAGGATGACCACACCGATCTCGCGGGCGTCAAGGTTGAACGCCAGACCAAGCGTGCCGTCCTCGAAGGTCAGCAGCTCATTGGCCATGCAACCAGGCAGTCCCGTCACATGCGCAATGCCGTCACCGCAAGTCGCGACATAGCCGACCTCCTGGGTCGGATTGTCAGACGGCTTGTAGGACTCGACGAAATCGTCGAGGGCCTTGCGTACCGCGGCGGGATCAATGGTAAGTTCTGCCATGATCACTCCTTATTGTTCTTGTTCATGAAAGTCTTTCGCGTTTGCACGCGTACTGACTCGTCTGTGTCACACGCCTGTTCAGGCGGTGACCTGCACGCTGCGCTTGAGCTTGTTCAGCTGGGCGATCACCGTATTGTCGTTGACCTCGTGGCCAATCTGCACGCGCATGCCGCCCAACACCGTCGGATCCACAACCGAATTGATGTGCACGGCATGGCCGGTGCGCTTGGTGTAGATCTTGGTCAGCCGGTCAATCTGCTCGTCAGACAGCGGGGCTGCGGTGGTCACGGTGACCATCGATTCGCCCATATGCCTCGACAGCTTGTTGATCAGCCACTGGATGGTGGCAAGGTAACGACGGTGCCGCGGGTTGGCCGTGGCATGCTCGGCAAGGCGCATGGTGACTTTGCTGATCTCATTGCCGGACAACACGTTGTGCAGCAACGCGATGCGCGCCTCAGCCGAGGAATGCTCGTCGTACAGACGGGTGCGAACCACCGGCATGTTGAGCAGGGCCGAATGGAGTTCGGCCAGCTCGACGGACACCTTCATCGTGGTTCCAGTCGCATCCGCGTAGTACATCATCGCGTCCACGCCGAAATCCTCGACCGCGTTCGCGATATCATGCGGCTTACTCCAGCGGCGCTGCACCAGATCGTCAAGGATCTCAACGGTCATCGGATGCGCTTTGCCTTCAAGCAGCGTGTGCACCATGGTGGTCTTGTCGGCAGCGGGACGTGCGGGGTCGGTCAACGCCCGTTCGACCTGGACATTGTGGTCGAGCAGATCGGTGACGGCGAACAGCTCGTTGCCTACGCGCCAGGCATCCTCACCGGTCGCCTTGAGTTTCGGCGCCAGCGAGTCACGCGAGACGCGGTCTGCGATGCGTGATGCCTCTCCTCGCATGTGATCTCACTTCCTTCGCTTACTTGTTGCTGTCTGCATCCATCTCGTCGATCATCTTGTCGAGCATCTGCGTCTGGGTGGCGCTCGAGCTCAACTCGGATCCGAGAATCTTGCCTGCCAGAGCCGTGGCCAACGTGCCGACCTCGCCCTTCAGGCTCACCAGAGCCTGCTTCTGCTGGGATTCGATCGAACGCTGGGCGTTCTCGGTGATCTGGGCCGCATCGGATTCAGCGCGCGAACGCGCATCGGCGATGATATGGGACGCTTCGGCGCGGGCGTCGTCGCGGATCTTCGATGCCTCGACACGAGCCTGGCTGAGCTGGTCCTCATACTTCTTCTTGGCCTCGTCAGCGTCTTTCTGCGCTTTCTCAGCCTGAGCCATACGGCCTTCGATTTTGGCCGCACGGGCGTCGAAGACAGCCTGGAACTTCGGCATGACGTACTTGTAGAAGCAGACCGCGATGACAACGAGAATGACCAATGACCACACGATGTCATACGTTTCAGGCAAAAACAGCGAAATACCGCTTTTCTCTGCCAGTGGCATGGGTGTTCTCCTTTCTTGCTCGGGTTTCTACTTGACTATTGGTGAAGCTTGCGTTCGCAGATGCTCACTTAGCCATGACGAAGGCGACGAAGCCGAGCAGGCCGAGCAGCTCGATCATTGCCAGACCGATGAACATGAGGGTCTGGATGCGGCCGGAGACCTCAGGCTGGCGAGCGGTGCTCTCCAGGGCCTTGCCGACCAGGATGCCCATGCCGATGCCAGGGCCGATGGCGGCGACGCCGTAGCCCAGAACGCTGATGTTGCCTGCAACCTCGGCGAGAGTGATGATATCCATGTGTTGTCCTTTCTTACCGAAATCTGACATGGTACACGGTCCCGCGGCACGGGACCGAAGTGTGTTCTGCACGGCGCCCCAAGACACCGGTGCATTCGCTTGATTCAATTATTGCGCATCGCTGTCACGATGCCGGGCAGGACACGGCCGCTATGGGCGACCGCGCCTGGCACCGTTGCGATCCTTTGCACGACGCGTATGGCGCGCCGGGCACGGTCGAATTACTCAACCTCCGGATAGCTCTGGTTGATGTACACCGTCGAGAGGATCGCGAACACGTACGCTTGAAGCGCCGCGACGAACATCTCGAAGCATACGAACGCGAAACCGCCCAGCAACCACAGTGCGCCGACGGGCTTGATGCCCCAATTCGGCGACTCAATGAGATAGAACTGGGTGAACGCCAAGCAGGTCGCGACCAGAAGGTGGCCTGCGATCATGTTGGCGAAGAGTCGGACGGTCAGCGAGAACGGGCGAATGATCAGTACCTCGAGCAGGTTGATCGGGCCGAGGATGATATCGATCGGCAGGGGGACCCCTGGAGGCATGAGCTCACCGCGCAGGTACTTGAAGAATCCCTTCTCCCTGCAAGCGGCAATCCAATACTGCACGAAAGTCCACAGTGCGAACACGAGTGGCATCGTCACCGTTGCGGTGGCCGCCATATTCATGCCGGGGATGACACCGCACAGGTTGAACGCGAAAATCGTGAAGAACAGTGTGGTAATCATCGGCACATATCGGCGTCCGCGCTCCTCGCCCATCACCTGATAGACGATATTGTCGCGGACGAATTCGAGCAGCGTCTCGATCAGTCCCTGCCAACGACCCGGAACGAGCTTGGCACGTTTCGCCGTGATGCACATCACCAGCAGCAGCACGATAGTGGCAACGATTCGAATAAGAATGATGCGGTTAATGGCGAACGGCGTGCCCTGGAACAGGATCGGATCGGGAAGAAAATCGTCGATCGAGGGCAGTTCAGGACCCGTCTTGGCCGCGAGCACGAGCTGCGCGCTGACTTGTGACACCATCTACGCCTCCTACTTCTCGTAACAGCTGTCAGTTTAGCCCAACGCCCTGAGCGAATGTGACCGGAAGATTTCGGCGCAAACTTTCATGGCGTGGCGAGTAGGTCGGGCGCCGACGGGGCCGGCACCTGCCTTCGACTCCGAACGGCTACGTGGAGATTGTACGACGTTTTCCTGCGGCTTGGTAACAATTCTTTCACAATCTCGAACCGTTTTTAGATAAAACGACCCGAATTGCCGAACGCTACGCAAGACGTTGCTGTCCGATATCCGGACAGCGTGCACAGGTCAGCAGTCAGGCATCGGCGCCGTCGGCAACAGGGCCGGCGGGAGCGGGCAACGTCGCGGAACGCACGCGTTCGTCCTGAGCATAATCGTCCTTAATCAGGCCATAACCGTCCTTGATCAGCGGGGCGTACCCGTCGCCTCGCGGCGAACCTGGCGCATGACGAATCGAACGATCCGTTCCCAAACGCTTCTCCGCACGCAATTGCGGGACTTCACGCAGGTCGTACGGCGTGGTCTGGTAGACCCAATTCAGCCAGTTGCGCCAGAGCAGGTTCGCGTGGGAGCGCCAGCTGAACAAGGGCTCGAGCTTTGGGTCGTCGTGCGGGAAATAGTTCTCCGGGAACGGCACGTTGGTCAGTCCCTTAGCCATATCACGCTCGTATTCCTCAGCGAGCGTCATCTTGCCGTACTCCCAGTGGCCGAGCGCGAACACCTCGGAGAAGTCGCGCGTCGCAATCAAGCCGGGGCCGGACTCCGGACCCCACGTGAGCACCTGGAGGTCGGGATTCGCCGCGATATCGTCCTCGTCCACGCCGGCGAGCCGGGAATGCGGTTGCAGCGCGATTTCGTCGAAACCGTTGGTCAGGAAGCAATACTCGTCCTGCAGATACTGCGGATAGACGCCGAACAGCTTCTGCGGCAACAGATGCTTGCGCACGCCGTACCGGTAGTGCAGAGCGCCCATCGCACCCCAGCACAGGTACATCGTCGAGAACACGTGCGAACCAGCCCAGTCAAGAATCTCCTTGAACTCGTCCCAGTAATCGACCTGGTCGAACTCCAAGTGCTCCACCGGCGCGCCCGTGACGACGAAGCCGTCGTAATAGTTGTCGCGGAACGCGTCGAGGTTCTCGTAGAACTTGACCAGATGGTCGGCGCTGACATGCTTGGACTCGTGGGTCGAGGTCTTCATGAAATCAACCTCGACCTGCAGCGGCGACTTCGAAATCAGCCGTAGCAGCTGGGTTTCGGTCTCGATTTTCTTCGGCATGAGATTCAAGATCACCAGGCGCAGCGGGCGCACACGCTGGCGCTCAGCTTCAGGTTTCTCCAGCGCGAAAATGCGCTCGGAGTCGAGGATGGCACGTGCGGGCAGGCCGCTTGGAATCTTGATAGGCATGGTTCCATTATCACCGTTAAGCTGATATGTGTTTGACGTCGGCTGAAATGTGACCGGATGGTGGGGTTTGGGGCGGGGTGCGGTAGGGCAAGGTGTGGTAGGACGGGGTGCGGTAGGGCGAGGGCGAGGTAGGGCGGGGTGCGCGATTGCCGGCGGGCGGGGACGGGTGAGGCGCGACCGCTGACTGCACCGCGGCAGATCACGTACACAGGTCAGAGTGCGAGCCAATCCTCACACAACGACCCCCGCGCCCTCCCCGCACACTGATCCCCGCCATCGCACGCCCCACCATGTGAGGAAATCCTCACACAACGCACCCCATCGCCGTACAACCAACCGATTCCAGCCACCCAAACCGCCACCATGTGAGGAAATCCTCGCACAACGACCCTTGGCGTCGCCCGGATAGCTGATATCGGCTGCCGAACAGGTCACCATGTGAGCCAATCCTCACACAATGCCGGTGCCACTGCACACCCAACCAAATCCCGTCATCTCACCCCGCCGTCATGTGAGGAAATCCTCGCACAACGACCCTTGGCGTCGCCCGGATAGCTGATATCGGCTGCTGAACAGGTCACTGTGTGAGCCAATCCTCACACAACGCACCTCATCGCCGTACAACCAACCGATTCCAGCCACCCAAACCGCCACCATGTGAGCGAATCCTCACACAATGCCGACGCTGCCCCTCCAGAAACCTCAATCCAGCCCGTCTCAGAGGCCATGGTGCGAGCCGCTCCCCACACTGGCACCATTGCACGGTGGCGGATGGCCGATCCGCCACCGTCAAGTCATAGAGTCGCATGGCGCGTATCCTACGGCATACTCAACTTGCGGAACATCACCGCGAACAGCTCAATCAGGCCAACACCTGGCACGTTGTGTACGCCACGACATACACAACTTGCGGAATATCGACGGTCGCCATGCGGAACTCTCCGGATACAGCCACCCGCGTACGCCACGGCATACACAACTCGCCAAACACAGCCGGCAGCGACGCGATACCGCCAGCATCCAACCGGTCGCGCATGCCGGCACATACGCAACACGCAAAATCCCCCTGCGTCCCCTCCCAAACCCACCAGCATCCGCGGCAATACGCATGCCGATACATACACAACCGGCGGAACACCACCGGGCACAACCCCAACCATCCGACAACCGGCAACTCACGCATGCCGGCATATACGCAACGTGCGGCAGACCCGCGGTCACCATACGGAACTCTCCGGATACAGCCACCCGCGTACGCCACGGCATACACAACTCGCCAAACACAGCCGGCAGCGACGCAAGACCACCAGCATCCAACCGGTCGCGCATGCCGGCACATACACAACACGCACAATCCCCCGCACCCCTCCCAAACCCACCAGCATCTGCGGCAATACGTATACCGCGGCATACACGACCGGCAGAACACGACCGTGAAAATCCCAAGCCCACCAGAAACTAGAACGTCGCGCATGCCATGACATACGATTCTTGCGCAATGCCCTTGGCAGGACAACGATTCCGCACACTTACGGCTGAGCAAGCATGCCACGACATACGCCGACCAACGCCGTCAACGCGCGAACACACGACCACACAAACCGGCAACCACACAAACCGGCAACCATGCAGCGAACCAACCGTCGCCGTCACAGCAGCTTCCCCGCAATCCGCTGTGGGCTGAACGGCACGCCGATTTGACAATTCCCCGTCGTCCTATAAAGTAGATGACTGCTGCTTGAAGCAGCCGACGCGGGGTGGAGCAGCTCGGTAGCTCGCTGGGCTCATAACCCAGAGGTCCATGGTTCAAATCCATGCCCCGCTACCACATCAATGAAACCGTGATTCGACATTCGTCGGTCACGGTTTTTGCGTATCCGGCCGTTCTCGCCGCCCGAGGCATCCAGTCAGCGCTTATCCACGGCGCAAGACCGACGCCCCGGCACCGCGAACCGCCGAGTACGGATGTTGCCGGTTCGTCCTGAGAAACGCCTCAGACGACATCGGCAGAGAGACGAAGAGACGACTGAATACAGGGAAGCAAATAAGAGGGAATCAATGCGCATTTCGCAACCGTTGCAGCCCATGGCACCGCTGATTGTGCTCACGTTGGGGTCGCTGTCGACCGTATCGCTCGCGCAAGGCATCGTTTCTTTGACTTCGGGCGCGAGCATCCCAAGCATCATGGAAATCGTCGCTGGTCTGATCGGCATCGCGCTGAGCGTGTGGATCATCGCCGCGATGCGGTCGACACGCATTCAAGACGAAGAAGACGAAGAAGACGATGAGGACGACGAATCCGAGGAAATCAACGGCAAGAACCTTGAGAGCAGCAGTGCCGATCCGCAAGTCGGCGAATAGTCATCGCGACTATCGATTGCTTCGAAGGCATTGCGGATCTAATGGCATCGCCGCTGCAACGAAAGCGGATAGAAGCCAAAGGCCTTGACGCCAATCCCGGCAGGCTTTGCACCGCAGGCGCGACGGGGTATCCATTGCGGAATCCGTCACACAGTTGGATTGTCGGTTCCACCCGTTGACATGACGGGGCGTTCACGGCGGAATCCGTCACACAGTTGGATTGTCGGTTCCACCCGTTGACATGACGGGGCG
>NZ_JBJEIH010000037.1:0-13039 GCF_051876855.1 Bifidobacterium sp. | reverse complement strand
CACGATTGTCGGACATTCGCGACGACACGTCATCCACGCCTGCCGTATCAGGAAACGTGCTCATCGTGAACACGGCATACCTTCGCCGCAGCGTCATCAAGGATTCGTCCGGCACTCGCATCCGAGCAGTCCCCGACGGCAAGGTGCTGCTGGTCATACCCCAGGAGCGCAGCGGCGATGCGGACGCGATCGGCCAGGTCGTCTCCGCATATGTCCACGAGCAATGGGCCCAGACCCAGCTGATTCACAAGTACGGTTGGCAAAAGTATCTGGAACACGAGCAGGACACCGAGTTCAACGATGCTCCGGGGCCGGGCATTGAAACGGTCACCGGCTTGAAGGGGCAGACGGCGTTCGACTACCGGTTCACCCAGAATTCGAACGCCGATGATATCGGGGATGTCGGCCATGCGCAGACCGGGACGATCATCATCGGTATCGACCCCTCGTCGGATGTTGACAACCTCAACGAATTAGGCTCCGAATCTATGAGCCTGTTCTTCACTGATCCCGATCAGGCGTGGAAAGAACTCAAACAAGCCGGATTGGACACGGCGATAACGGCGATGAGCACCCCTGCAAGGCTCACACTGAACGAAATCGCCGAAGCGCAGCGCTCGCTGTACCAAGCGGTCGCCTCGTTCATCCTCGGTGTGCTGGTCCTGGTCATGTCGGGCGTCGCATTGGCACGCACGCATGTGCGCGGGCGGGCGCAGGAAGTGTTCGCCCGGTATATCCATGGCTGGGCGTTCATCCGCATCCATGCGCCGCTGGTCATCACCGAGACCGTGCTGTTCGGGGTGATTATGCTCAACGGGATTCACCGGTACGTGCAGCTGTTGCAATACTATGACCCGGTATCGCGCACCTATGATTTCAACCCTGCTGTGAGCATGGTCGAAGTCGTGGTTATCTGCGTGATCAGCGTGGTCGTGTGCATGGCCGTCACCGCGCATGACACAAAGATGCTGTGCGAACGGCATGCCCGTGCGGAATAACGCCCCGGCAAGGCCTGAGGATAGTGAAGCCCCCGCCGCATCTGGCAGGGGCTTCACTGGTTGCGTGCCTCACGTGTTGATACACGTTGTTACACGAATGAGCGGTCAGGCTTACTTCACGACTTCCACTGACGTGATGCCGACTGGCTCCAGCGGGGCGTCGGAACGGTCCGTCGCCACGGCGTCGAGCTTGTCGACGACCGCCTTGGACGCGTCATCGGCAACCTCGCCGAAAATGGTGTGATGCCCGTTGAGCCACGGCGTGGGGACCGTGGTGATGAAGAACTGCGAACCGTTGGTGCCGTGCGGCTGGCCGTCGCGACCGCGGCGCAGGCCGGCGTTCGCCATGGCCAGCAGATACGGGCGGTCGAAGACCAGGCCGGGGACGATCTCGTCATCGAACTCGTAGCCCGGGCCGCCGGTGCCGTTGCCGATCGGGCAGCCGCCCTGGATCATGAAATCCTTGATGATGCGGTGGAAGGTCAGCCCGTCATAGAACGGGTCGTGCTTCTCCTCGCCGGTGAACGGGTCGCGCCATGCCTGTTCGCCGGTAGCGAGACCGAGGAAGTTCGCCACGGTGTTCGGGGTCTGGTCGTCGAAAAGATTGAGGGTGATATCGCCCTCAGTGGTATGCATGATAACTGTGGTCATGTCTCCATCGTCTCATAGCGAGGGGACGGGGGGAGCGGCTGTTACGCTCCCCGCGCCAAAGCGCCGGTCGGCAGCGTTGCCCGGCCATTGCGCTACTTGGCGGATTCGATGCGGGCCACGCGTGGGAACCCCGCAGTCGGCATCACAGGATGCCGAAATGCCGCAGGGCGTGCAGGATGCCGTCATGATCCACGTCATCGGTCACATAATCCGCCGACCGTTTCGCATCATCGGTCGCGTTGCCCATCGCCACGCCGAGCCCGGCGTAGGCGAGCATGGTCGCATCGTTGCCGCCGTCGCCGAACGCGATCGTCTGCTCGCGCGTGAAGCCGTAATGGTCGCAAAAACGTTGGATGCCGCGCGGTTTTCCGCCGTCCGCGGGAATCAGGTCCGTGAACGAGGGATGCCAGCGTACGCCCGTGGTATGCCGGCACAACGCCGTCAGTTCGCGTTCGGTTTCAGGCGTGATATATGGGCTGATCTGGTAGGTCACATGCTTGCAGATGCGCTCATGCGGGTCGTCGACGAACACCTTGGGCGCGGTTTTGCCCAATTGCCGCCATGTTTCGCGCATGGTGTCGGTGATCTGGTTGAAATACACGTAGTCACGCTCGCAGAAATTCGCGACCACGTCCGGGTGCGCGTCCAGCCAGGCCACGATAGTGCGGATATCGTCCGGGTCGAGCGACTCGTTCTCGTGATATCCCGAGTCATCGAAGCAGTACTGGCCGTTGAGTGCGACGATGCCGTCGAAATGCACAGGGATCGTGTCCAGTACGACCTGCATATGCGAGGGTGCGCGCCCCGAGCAGATGAACACGCGGATGCCGCGATTCTGGAGTGCATGCAGCGCGTCGATTGTCGACTGCGGCACGATATGCGTGACGAAACTGGTCAGCGTGCCGTCGATGTCAAAGAACGCGGCTTTCATCTGCGCGGCCGCCTCGGGGGAAAGTTGGAAAGTCATGTCGGTGTCGCTCCTTGTCCGTGTACATCCAGTGTACGCGAGGCGTCCGTCCACGCCTGCGGGCTCGGCCCGGGCAGCGCAGGTGCGTCACCGAGGCAGGAGGAGATGGGCGCCAACTGGGAAATCCTTGAATCCTTGGGGTTTCGATGCAGGCTATAACGAACGCCGATAAGGCAATTTCCGCAAAACCGGCGGAACCACGCCAAACTGCGGCTATGGTGTTGGATACGGCAAGCCGGAGGGATCCGGCGAATGGATCGCGGTGCATGGCATCGCGCAAGAGAGAGGAACATCATGGCACAAGCATCATCCGAGCAGAACCAGCCGGCAGCACCGCTGTCCGACCCGCAGGAACCGGTCCGCGTCAACCACACTGGACGCAATATCGTTATCGCCGTCATCGTCATCGCGCTTATCGCGGTCGCGGTGTTCTTCGGCGTCCGCGCGGCCAAGGGCGGCAGTGATTCCGCCGCCAAGGGCTCTAAGTCCAATCCGGTGAAGATCGGCGTGGTCGGTGCGACCGACCCGCAGTGGGTGGAATTCCAGAAGGAAGCCGAAGCGGCTGGCATCTACGTGAAGATTGTTGATTTCCAGGATTACACCTCCGAGAATCCGGCGCTCGACTCCGGCGATCTCGATCTCAACGAGTTCCAGCACTTGCTGTACCTGGCGAACTACAACGTGAAGAACAACAAGGACCTCCAGCCGATCGGCGGCACCGCGATTTTCCCGCTGGGCGTCTACTCCACCAAGGTCAAGAGCATCGATGACATCCAGGCCGGCCAGACGGTCGCCATCCCGAACGATGAGACCAACCAGGCGCGCGCCATCGGTGTGCTCAAGTCCGCGGGCCTCGTGACGCTCAAGGGCAAGTGGACCGCGTTCGCCACACCGAACGACATCGACACCGCCAAGTCCAAGGTCAAGGTCACCCCGCTGAAGGCCGAGCAGGTCGCCAACTCGCTCAAAGACCCGCAGGTCGTCGCCGGTGTGATCAACAACGATTACGTCGCGGACGCAGGGCTGAAGGCCAAGGACGCCATCTACCAAGATGACGCCGAAAGCGAGGAGGCCCGCCCATACATCAACGCCTTCGTCGCCCGCAAGGCGGATGTAAACAACGCGACCTATCTCAAGCTCGTCAAGATCGCCCAGTCGAAGACGGTCTTCGATAAGCTCAACGCGCAGTCCGACGGCACCGCCGTCTCGGCGAGCAAGTTCACCGCCAAGCAGCTGCAAAGCTACCTGGCGACCATCGAAAAGGAAGCCAAGGCGCAGCAGTGACTTCGCCGATGGCAGACCCGCGATTATCCTGAAACTCTAGGCCCGGTGCCAGGCGAAAGCTTGGGCCGGGCCTAGAGCGGTGGAAGACATATTGCGGAAGGCATACCAAGGAGGCAACGATGGCAGAAGCAGTCATCACCTTCGACCATGTGATCAAGGAGTATCGCCGTCGTGCAGGCGGTGGGCAGGAGCGCGGGACGACACGCGCGGTGGACGATGTCAGTCTTGAGATTGACGCCGGAGACATCTACGGCATCATCGGGTACTCGGGCGCCGGTAAATCGACGCTGGTGCGCATGGTCAACGCGTTGGAACGCCCCACATCAGGGTCGGTCACGGTGCTCGGCACGCGTGTGGACCAGCTGAGCGAGTCGAAACTGCGGCCGATCCGGCAGAAAATCGGCATGATTTTCCAGCAGTTCAACCTGTTCTCCACCAAGACGGTTGCACAGAACATCGCCTATCCGCTGCAACTGGACCATTGGCGCAAGGATTATCAGGATCGTCGTGTCAATGAATTGCTTGATTTCGTCGGATTGCGCGAGCACAAGGACAAGTACCCCTCGCAGCTGTCCGGCGGGCAGAAACAGCGTGTCGGCATCGCACGTGCGCTCGCCACGAACCCGAAGATTCTGCTCGCCGACGAGGCGACCAGCGCGCTCGACCCGGAAACCACCTCGGAAGTGCTTGCCCTGCTCAAACGCGTCAACGAGCAGCTGGGCGTCACCATCGTGCTCATCACCCACCAGATGAACGTCGTCCAACAGATCGCTCACAAGGTGGCGGTTATGAGTGCAGGCAAAATCGTGGAACGCGGCGACGTATACGACGTGTTCGCCGCCCCGCAGCGCAGCGTGACCCGCCGGTTCATCGCCACCGCATTGTCCGGGCTGCCGGACGCCCCGCGTGTCGCGAAACTGCATGAGGAATGGGACGGCAGGCTCGTCAGCGTCCTGGTACGGCAGAAGGACATCCCTGCGGCGGATGGCCGTCCGGCGATCAAGGCGTCCGGACAAAACATCTCCGACCTCATCGCGCAATACGGCATTCACAGCGGCCTGGTTTACGGCGGCATGGACACCGTGGGCGGCTCGGCGGTCGGCGCGATCACCTACGTGTTCGACGACACGAACCCGCGGTTCGGCGAATTCCTCACGGCATTGCGCGAAGACAGCGATGTCATTGATTTCGGTACCGCAAGCCACCCGGTGGAGTACGACCGGGCGGTCGCGACGGATGAAGGAGAGACACGATGAACGCATGGACGATTGACGCTGCGACAAGTCTCGCCAGCAAATCCGATTGGACGGTGTTGAAACCGCTGTTGCTGCAATCCGTGGCACAGACCTTGGAAATGGTGCTGGTCACCTTGCTGATCGGCGGGTTCTTGGGACTCGTGCTCGGCGTGGTCCTGTACGGGACGCGCCCGGGCAACCTGTTCGAGAACAGCGTGGTGTATCACATCCTGGACGTGATCGTGAACATCATCCGCCCGATCCCGTTCATCATCTTCCTCGCCGCAATGCAGCCGCTGACCATCAAGGTGGTTGGCACTTCCATCGGTACGGCGGCAGCGATCTTCCCGATGGTTGTCATGTGCACTTTCGCCACGTCACGGCTGGTCGAACAGAACCTCGTGCCCGTCGACCCCGGTGTGATCGAAGCGGCCCGGGCCATGGGCGCCTCCAAATTCACCATCATTCGCACCGTGCTCATTCCCGAAGCCTTGGGACCACTGATTCTCGCCTACGCCTTCCTGTTCATCGGCGTGCTCGACATGTCCGCGATGGCCGGGTACATCGGCGGCGGCGGTCTGGGTAATTTCGCCATCGCCTACGGCTACCAGAAGTTTGACCAGACGGTCACCTGGTCTGCGGTGGTCATCATGATTGTCTTGGTACAGGTCGTGCAGGCGATCGCCAACGCGCTCGCCAAGCATGTGCTCAAACGGCAGCGTTGAGCGCTGACGACACGCGGTGATCGCGACACGGAACGATTCCGGCGCGAAAACAAGTACAGGGGAGGACCATATGGCAGAACACATCGAGCTCACTGATGATCTGGTCGCCACCAGACACCATCTGCATGAAACACCGGAGCTGAGTTTCAAGGAGGTGAACACCAGCGCATTTCTCGCAGACAAGCTGCGTTCGCTTGGTGTCGAAGTGCTTGACAGCCCGCTGGAAACCGGTGTCATCGGCCTGATTCAGGGTGAGCACGACGGCCCGCGTGTCGGTCTGCGCGCCGATATCGACGGCCTGCCGGTCACTGAGGAAAGCGGCTTGGATTTCGCCTCGCACAATCCGGGCGTCATGCACGCCTGCGGGCACGACATCCACATGACCAGCCTGTTCGGGGCGGTCGAATGGTTCGCCTCCCACCGCGACCGGATCAACGGCAGCCTCAAAATCGTGTTCCAGCCTGCTGAAGAGACCGGACGCGGCGCGAAATCCGTCGTCGATTCCGGCATGGTGGACGATCTCGACGCGATGGTTGGCACGCACAACAACCCGGACTATACGCCCGGCCAGCTTGCCGTCGGCATCGAACCGATGATGGCCGGATGCGTGAAATTCTATGTCGACCTGCACGCTGAAGGCACGCACGCCGGCTACCCACATCTGGGCACCGGCCCGCTGGAGGCTATGGCCTCGATGATCCTGTCCCTGCAGACCATCGTCAGCCGCAATGCGACGCCGTTCCATCCGCTGGTCGTCTCCGTCACGGAAGTCCACGGCGGCGACGTGTGGAATGTCGTGCCCGCCGAAGCCGGATTCCTCGGCACCGTCCGTTACTTCTACAAGGAGGATTCGCAGCTCGCCGAACGCCGCATGCGCGCGATCGTGGAGCACACGGCCGCCGCGTACGGCATCAGTGCGGACTTCCGCTGGGACGATTTCCAGGACCCGCTGGTTTCCGACCCTGACCTTGCGAAGGTCGTCGCCGCCGACGTGCCGGATTATGCCGATTTGCAGCCGATTCACCCGTCTATGGCGGGGGAGGACTTCGTCGAGTTCAGCAAGGTGTGCCCGGTGGTCTTCGCGTTCGTCGGTTCCAACGGCGGCCCGGGGCACCACGGTCTGCACAGCCCCAAGTTCATCGCCAAGGATTCGGCTGTCAAGACGGGCGCAGAATTCTATATCAACGCCGCGTTGCGCGTGCTTGACGAAGTCAGGTCGTGACAAGCGGGACATCTTGTTGTGCCATGCCCTCATTATGCTGGGGGTATGGCACAGATTCGCATAGCACTCGCTCAGATCGACACCTGCGTCGGCGACCTTGAAGGCAACGCCGAGAAGACGTTGGAGTACGCGCACCGCGCGGCACGGCAGCATGCGCAGGTGGTCGTGTTCCCGGAGATGACCCTGACCGGATACCCGATTGAGGATTTGGCATTGAGGCGCACCTTCCGCAAAGCCGCGTGGGACAAAGCGAACTGGCTTGCCACCGAACTTGAAGCCGACGGGCTGGGCGACCTGTATGTCGTCGTCGGCACGGTCGGCACCGACCACGCTTCCGACAAACCGCGCAACCGGCTGGTCGTGCTGCATGACGGTGTCGTCTGGGCGGGCTACGACAAGCATTTCCTGCCCAATTACGGGGTGTTCGACGAGTTCCGCATCTTCTCGCCCGGTGACCATTCGACCGTTGTCGAAGTCGACGGCGTCAGGCTTGGATTCGCCATCTGCGAAGACATTTGGCAGGACGGCGGCCCGGTCGCCGAACTCGCCGGGCGTGGCATCGACGTGCTCGTCACCATGAACGGTTCGCCCTACGAGGAAGGCAAAACCCATACGCGCTTCGACCTGGCCGTCCGCCGCGCCAGAGAGGTCTCCGCCCCCGTGGTGTACGTCAACCAGGTCGGCGGTCAGGACGATCTCGTCTTCGACGGCGGCAGCTTCACCGTGGACGCCGACGGCACGCTGCTGCAACGCTCGCCCATGTTCGTGGAGGACTTGGGCCTGTTCGACTTCGACACCGACGCCGAGCGACAGACGACTAGGGTCATCGCCCCGGCGCCGGACAAGGACGAGGAGGTCTACACCGCCTGCGTGCTCGGACTCAAGGACTACATGCGCAAGAACCACTTCAGCGGCGTGTGTCTCGGTCTGTCCGGCGGCATCGATTCCGCGCTTGTGGCGGCCATGGCCGCGGACGCCTGCGGAGGGTCCAATGTCTGGGGCATCTCCATGCCCAGCATGTACTCCTCGGATGGTTCGAAGGACGATGCGGCCGACCTTGCGGCCAACATCGGCGCCCACTATGACATCCAGCCGATCGAGCCGCTGTTCGTCGCCTATCAGAACCAGCTGCATCTCGAGGGTGTGGCCGCTGAAAACCTCCAGGCGCGCATCCGCGGCGTCATCGTCATGGCGTATTCCAACTCGAAGGGCGTGCTCGCGCTCGCCACAGGAAACAAATCCGAACTCGCCTGCGGATATTCGACCATTTACGGCGACGCCGTCGGCGGCTACGCGCCCATCAAGGACCTGCTTAAGACCCGTGTATGGGAGCTCGCCCGGTGGCGCAACGAGGCTTGCGCGCACGGCATGGGCATCGGCGGACTGCATATCGTCGGGAACGAAACGGGGGAGCACGGCAAACCCGCCCCGAACGACATCATTATTCCGGTCAATTCGATTACCAAAGCGCCGAGCGCCGAACTTCGCCCGGGGCAAAAGGATTCCGACTCCCTGCCCGAATACGCGCTGCTCGACCAGGTGCTCGCCGCATACATCGAACACGCCCACGGCCGCGCCGATTTGCTGGCCGATGGTTTCGATGAGAAGACCGTCGATACGGTAATGCGGCTCGTCGACCGCGCCGAATGGAAGCGCCGCCAGTACCCGCTCGGCCCGAAAGTCACCGCGCTCGCCTTCGGGCGCGACCGCCGTCTGCCGGTGACGAGCGCGTTCCGCGAGTAAGGTACTCGTATCGGGAGGATGTCTATGGCTGACAAGCAATGGTATTTCAATATGGTCACCGGGCAACCGGAATACGGTATGATTTCGCCTGATTCGCAACGCATGGGGCCGTACCGGACTCGGCAGGACGCGCTTGACGCGTGGAAGATCGTCAAGGAACGCAACGCCACGTGGAACGAGCAGGACCGTCAGTGGAAGCGCTGGGGTAAGTAGCGCAGGCCATGCAGGCAGCTGCCGGTTTCGAGACCATCTGGCCTCCATCATCGCGGTAGGCCGGTTTTTCTTTCTGCTTCTTCCAACGCCGGGCACGGCCTCAGCGTCGGAAGAAGCAGAATCGTATGTATACGCGTGTACTGTGCATCGCTGATTCGCCGATTGCGTTCCACTTGATCGCTCCGTGTGATTGTGATATAAGTCACGTCCCCGCCCGACACGACGCCATCGTCATGGCACTACAATAGAAGCCGAACGCAGCGTAACGGTGCGTTGCGCCGACAGACACCAAGGAGTGGATATGACAGCAGTTGACCAGACCGCACTCTCCCAAGAGGAACTTGAAGCCAAGGCATGGGACGGCTTCAACGGCGGACATTGGCAGCAGGACATCGATGTTCGCGACTTCATCCAGAAGAACTACACCCCGTACGAGGGCGATGAGTCCTTCCTCGCTGATGCCACCGACAAGACGAAGCACATGTGGAAGTACCTCGACGACAACTATCTCGCCGTCGAGCGCCGTCAGCGTGTCTACGACGTGGACACCCACACCCCGGCCGATATCGATGCGTTCCCGGCCGGCTACATCGAGAGCCCGGAAGTCGACAACGTGGTGGTCGGTCTGCAGACCGACGAGCCCTGCAAGCGCGCGATGATGCCGAACGGCGGCTGGCGCATGGTCGAACAGGCCATTCTCGAGGCCGGCAAGGAGCCGGACCCCGAAGTCAAGAAGATCTTCACCAAGTACCGCAAGACCCACAATGACGGCGTGTTCGGCGTGTATACAAAGAACATCAAGATCGCCCGCCACAACAAGATCCTCACCGGTCTGCCGGATGCCTACGGTCGTGGCCGCATCATCGGCGACTACCGCCGTGTGGCCCTGTACGGCGTGAACACGCTGATCAAGCTCAAGCAGCGCGACAAGGATTCCGTGCCGTACCGCAATGATTTCACCGAGCCGGAGATCGAGCACTGGATCCGCTTCCGCGAAGAGCATGACGACCAGATCAAGGCGCTGAAGAAGCTCATCAATCTCGGCAACGAGTATGGCCTCGACCTGTCCCGCCCGGCGCAGACCGCACAGGAAGCCGTCCAGTGGACGTACATGGGTTATCTCGCCGCAGTCAAGAGCCAGGACGGCGCCGCCATGAGCTTCGGCCGCAACTCCGCGTTCTTCGACATCTATATCGAGCGTGACCTGAAGTCCGGCAAGCTTGACGAGCAGGGCGCACAGGAGCTCATCGACCAGATTGTCATGAAGCTGCGCATCGTGCGCTTCCTGCGCACCAAGGCCTACGACCAGATCTTCTCCGGCGATCCGTACTGGGCCACCTGGTCCGACGCCGGTTTCGGCGACGACGGCCGCTGCATGGTCACCAAGACCTCCTTCCGTCTGCTCAACACGCTGACGCTCGAGCATCTTGGACCTGGCCCCGAACCGAACATCACGATTTTCTGGGATCCGAAGCTGCCTGAGGCCTACAAGCGCTTCTGCGCCCGTATCTCCATCGACACCTCGGCCATCCAGTATGAGTCCGACAAGGAGATCCGCTCCCATTGGGGCGACGACGCGGCCATCGCCTGCTGCGTGTCCCCGATGCGTGTCGGCAAGCAGATGCAGTTCTTCGCCGCCCGCGTCAACTCCGCGAAGGCCCTGCTGTACGCGATCAACGGTGGCCGCGACGAGATGACCGGTATGCAGGTCATCGAGAAGGGCGTTATCGACCCGATTAAGCCCGAGGCCGACGGCACGCTCGACTTCGAGAAGGTCAAGACCAACTACGAGAAGGCTCTCGAATGGCTGTCCGAGACCTACGTCGAAGCGCTGAACATCATCCATTACATGCATGATAAGTACGCGTATGAGGCCATCGAGATGGCGCTGCACGACAAGGAGGTGTACCGCACCCTCGGTTGCGGCATGTCCGGCCTGTCCATTGCCGCCGACTCGCTGTCCGCGCTCAAGTACGCCAAGGTGTACCCGGTCTACAACAAGGACGCGAAGGACACCCCTGGCCATGAGAAGGAGTACGTCGAAGGCGCCGATGACGATCTGGTGGTCGGCTACCGCACCGAAGGCGAGTTCCCGATCTACGGCAACGATGACGATCGCGCCGACGACCTCGCCAAGTGGGTCGTTTCCACGGTCATGGGCCAGGTCAAGCGTCTGCCGGTCTACCGCGGTGCGGTTCCGACCCAGTCCATTCTGAC
Organism: Bifidobacterium sp.; assembly: GCF_051876855.1. Lineage (GTDB taxonomy): Bacteria > Actinomycetota > Actinomycetes > Actinomycetales > Bifidobacteriaceae > Bifidobacterium. Next base: position 1,784 of record NZ_JBJEIH010000037.1, on the reverse strand, counting down.
CATCACCTCCAATGTGGAGTACGGCAAGAACACCGGTTCCTTCCCGTCCGGCCACAAGAAGGGCACCCCGTACGCCCCGGGCGCGAACCCGGAGAACGGCATGGATTCCCACGGCATGCTTCCGTCGATGTTCTCGGTCGGCAAGATCGACTACAACGACGCGCTTGACGGCATTTCGCTGACCAACACCATCACGCCTGAGGGCTTGGGCCGCGATGAGGACGAGCGTATCAACAACCTCGTCGGCATCCTCGACGCGGGCAACGGCCATGGCCTGTACCATGCGAACATCAACGTCCTGCGCAAGGAGCAGCTTGAGGACGCTGTCGAGCATCCTGAGAAGTACCCGCACCTGACCGTGCGTGTCTCCGGCTACGCGGTGAACTTCGTCAAGCTCACCCGTGAGCAGCAGCTCGACGTGATTTCGCGTACCTTCCATCAGGGCGCTGTCGTCGACTGACCCTGTCCGCCCCTCGGGCGGCTGAAGCAGGCGTGTGTGGCATGACCACACGAACCGCATGACTGGGGGCGGGGCCGAAAGGTTCCGCCCCCAGCCGTTTCCCGGTGCCATATGCGGCACGGGTCATGACAAGGAGGACAATGATGTCATCGACAGATACGCAATCGCAATCGCGGACAGAGCCCACGGCCACCGGTTCCCAAGGATTTCATACGACCACGCCGCATATGCTCAAGAAGTCCAAGCAGTATGCGAGTCAGACCCTGATGGGAGGATTGTCTGGTTTCGAGTCACCGATCGGCTTGGATCGTCGAGACCGTATCGAGGCGCTTCATACGGGCGATATCGGTTTCGTACATTCGTGGGATATCAACACGTCCGTTGACGGTCCGGGCACACGGATGACCGTGTTCATGAGTGGATGCCCGCTGCGCTGCCAGTACTGCCAGAACCCTGACACCTGGAAGATGCGTGACGGCCAGCCGGTATATCTGGAGGCGATGATCAAGAAGATCGACCGCTATCAGGACCTGTTCAAGTCCACCGGCGGCGGAATCACCTTCTCGGGCGGCGAATCCATGATGCAGCCAGCCTTCGTGTCGCGCGTGTTCCGCGCAGCCAAGGAGATGGGTGTGCACACCTGCCTTGATACTTCGGGCTTCCTCAACCGTAACTACACCGACGAAATGATTGAGGATATCGACCTGTGCCTGCTAGACGTCAAATCCGGCGACGAGGAGACCTACCACCGGGTGACTGGGGGGGTGCTCGCCCCGACCATCGAATTCGGGCAGCGGCTCGCCGCGGCGGGCAAGAAGATCTGGGTGCGATTTGTGCTCGTTCCAGGCCTTACCGACGACCCGCAGAACGTGGAGAATGTGGCGCGCATTTGTGAGACTTTCGGTGATGCCGTCGAACATATCGATGTGCTGCCGTTCCACCAGCTAGGACGCCCGAAATGGCACGAATTGCGCATTCCGTACCCGCTTGAGGATGCCAAGGGGCCGGACGCGAAGCTCCGCGCCCGTGTCGCCAAGCAATTCGAAGATCACGGCTTCAACGTGTACTGACACCGTTGATGCGTGCCGGGTGTCGTTGGTATGCGCGACCCCGTGTTGAGCTGACGTCGTTGCTGTGCGTGACTTTGTTGTTGCTTGTGACTGCGTTGTTCCGGGCATGCGTTGTTCCGTGACCTCGTTCGGTACGGGGTGTCGTTTACCGCAATCGCATGAAACGCCCTAACCTGTAGCCATGGCACAGATTTTCTCATTCCCGGGTGGATTTTCCGGCCGCGGCTCTTCAGACGGCTTTGGACGGTCAAATA
>NZ_JBJEIH010000036.1:39993-47437 GCF_051876855.1 Bifidobacterium sp. | reverse complement strand
GTTCGCGGCATTCTGGTCGCTCTGCACGGGCAGCACGGTGGTCTCGTCACTGCTGATTCGACGAGGCTGCTTCGCGGTTTCCCCGCTCGCGCCGTCCGCATCAGCGGTCTGTTCGGTTTGCTCCCCTTGGGCCTGTCCGTCATCGCCGCCTTTGACATCCTGAAGTTTTTCCGAAGACGCCTTGAGGATGTTCTGGTACAGCTGCGAGGACACCGCGGATACAATCGAGCCGACAGCCACGCCAATCACCGATCCGGCGATGCCGATTCTGGCCGACAGCAGGAACGAGGTGACCGCCGCAAGCGCACCGGCGACAAGTTGCGGTACTGAGATTCCCTTGAAAAAGTTCTTCACATTGCTGACTGTATCGGAAAAAGCAGGAACACGCTGGGCGCGGGCTGAAAAATCGCGCCATGCTCACAATGCGGATGCGTGTCGCAAACGGCAGATGTATCGGTTAAGTCGTTGCGCTGTCTTTCCTTCCCGCCGTATACACGGTGCGACATCGGCTCTGGTTCGTTCAACGGCCGGGCTGTTTGTTCGCGCGTATGGGAATAATAAGCCGGGTGACTTTCAACGACACCTTGACATATTCTCAATCGTCCGCCGTGCTCGATGCGCCGGAAGGCCTTCCGGAAGCTGTTTTCTGGGACATGGACGGGACACTGATCAATTCGGAAGTTTACTGGGCGGCGGCCGAACAGCATGTCATCGAGCTGCATGGCGGCACGTTCAGCGACGAGGTACCGCTGCGTGCGCGCGGCCAGTCCACCCCGCGTCTGCTCCAGATTGTGCAGGAGTACATTCCCACGCATGTGGACCCCGATACGCTGCGCTCCGAAATCATCGGTTATGTGATTGACCGCGAGCGCGAGAAACCATGCTGGGCCACCGGTGCGGTCGAGTTGCTTGATGTGCTGTCGCAGGCCGGTATCCCGAACGTGATTGTGTCCGCCTCCCCTCGCGCGATGGTCGACAACATGGCCCGCCAGGCGCCCCAGGGCGCGTTCGTCGGATACGTGTGCGGCGAGGATGGTCTGGCCGCGAAGCCGGATCCGGCACCGTACTTGCGCGCCGCCGAAATCGTGGGCGCTGACCCTGCCAACTGCCTGGTGTTCGAGGACTCCCCTGTCGGTTTGCAATCCGGCGGCGCGAGCGGCGCGACCGTCGTCGCCATTACCGGGTTTACGCCCGAAGGCGTGGTCTTCGACGGCCCGCAGGTTACCAATATCAAGGATTATGTGGGGCTCGGCCTCGACGATCTGGCGAATTTCATGGAGCTCGGTTCGCTCGAGAAGTAATCGCCGGGGATACCGGTTCCGCGTATCAATGATGCTCTGCTTTTGCCGACGCTGAAACGTCCCTCAGCGTCGGCAGAAGGTCACACGCACAACACGCTACAGGGTTTGCTTCCCTCACCGCTGACATGTGGGTCCCGTCTAACGTGACCGGCTTTTCAAACAGCCGCGAAGGCCGACGGCAGGATTATTTGCGTTTGGTGACCACGGACATGATGACCGCCGCGAAAATCAGCGAGAAACCCACGATCGAGGTCCAGCCGATTGCTTCGCCCCAGAACATGGCTGAGAATGCGACGGCGAACAGGCTTTCCGTGCACATGATGATGGCCGCGCTCGACGGCGGAACATGCGCCAGACCGATATTCTGCATGATTTGCGCCATCGTGGTCGCTCCGATCAGCAGATACAGGAAACTCATGATGACATCTGGCGCAAGCCACGACGCGTTCGGAAGCGGTTCAGTCAGCAGCGCGCCAATCAGGAAGAACACATCGGCGACGGCGAACTGCATGAAAGTGACGGCGATCGGATGGAAGCGCTGGGTGTAGCGCCCCAGGAAGGTGAGATTGAACGAGAAAATCACCGCGTTCGCGATTGTCATCCAATCACCTTGACTCAGCACAAGCGAGCTTGAACCGGGTTTGAGGGCGACGAAGCCCACGCCGGTCAGGCAGATGACCGCGGCAACAAGATTGATCAGCTTGGGGCGTTGTTTGGTGATCAGCCATGCGGCGAACGGGGTGAGCACGCAATACGAGGCGGTCAGGAAGGCGCTGCGCCCCGGGGCGATGGTTTTCAGGCCTTCGGTCTGCATGACCATCGTGCCGTAGTAAGTGACGCCCACAACCAGTGCGGGAATGATGATATCGCGGGTGAGCGCGGGAATGATCACCCGGTGGAACAGAATGAACATGATCAGGCAAGAGCCGGTCATACGCATGGCCATGAGCCATTGGGGCGTGATGGCACTCATCGCCACCTTCGCAACCAGATAGCTGCCACCCCACAGGGCGGCGCAGCACAACAGCATGACACGCGCGAGGTTCGGCGGGAAGGTGCGCGACATACGGCTGCGGAATTCCTGGAAGCGGCTGCGTGCACGCATAGGTCTCTCCTCCTTCGCCTCGCGGGCTTCGATGCTCGGCATAATGATTCCGGCGTGGGTGTGCTGGCCATCGTCGGTTTCGCCGTACTCACGATAGCCACCGCGCGGAAAGAACACGCCCGGAGGTCATCCGATTTTTCACAAGGTTCACCTCGTTGAAATCTTATGCCGCCGTCATTAGCGGGATATATCGGCGATACGAGGGATTACAGCCAGCGGCGACCCGTATCGGTTAGACAGTCTCGACGCCCGCGGCGAAACCGTCGTGAGATACCTCACAATCCGCGGTGTCATACCAGCAATGACCAGGGAACTGCCGTAAGCTGATATCACCGGTTCGTACAAGCGCCGGCGACCCGGTCGGCAGCCGCGATGCGGCGGTGCACAGGGCGCCTGAACGGCACACGCAGACCAAGTACCATGAACCACAAGCGAAAGGAACATCATGGCCACCATCACCCCGGAAATGAAGGAATTCATCGCCAACCACCTGCCTTGGGTGGCGACCATCAGCAAGGACGGACAGCTTAACATCGGACCGAAGATGTCCACCTTCGTGCTTGACGACCATCACATCGCCTACCACGAGCGCACCGCCCGCCAGCATTACCAGAACCTGCTGGACGGCAGCGAGCTGGTCATCGGAGTCGCTGACCTCGAGACCAAGACCGGCTACCGGTTCCGCGGCAAGGTGACGCTGCACAGCGATGACGCGATTTATGAGGAGCAGGTCAAGGTCGCGGAGCGCAACGGCACCAAGAAGCCGGCGGTCGTGCCGGTGCTGGAGGTCACCGAAATCGACGACCTGACCGCGGGCGCAAAGGCCGGCACGGTCATCGAAAAGGACTGAGCGCGGGCAAGAACGCGAGCGGCGGCATGACGGAAACCCGTCTGCCGCCGCTTTTTCGTTGTTTTATCTTCTGCCGCAGCCCCGCTATCGGCCCGTATAGCGGCGGATGTCAACCGGCACGTGCATCCCGCCAAAGGTGCCTGGATGTTCATCCCATACGCCGGGAATAATCGCCCCGCAATCAGGGCATGTCCCGTCGGCGGTCAGCCGGTATCCGGTGATGTCGTACCAGTCACGCTCAATCAACCTCGCCCCGCAAGACGGGCAGTATGTGGTGCCGCCGTCGCGGTCCGACACGTTGCCCGTATACACGTAGCGCAATCCCTCTTGTAGCGCAATCCGGCGTGCGTGCAAGAGCCGCTCCTTGGGTGTCGGGGGCACGTCACGCATGCGGTAGTCGGGATGGAATGCGCTGAAATGCAGGGGCACATCGCGTCCGCAATGTTCACGCAGCCATGCACATTCGGCGTGCAAGGTCCTGTCGTCATCGTTGTGACCGGGAATGAGCAATGTCGTCAATTCCACCCAGGTGTCCGTGCCGTTGACCGCGTAGTCGATTGTCGCCAGCACATCAGCCAGATGCGTGCCGGTGTCATGCCAATAGAAATCCTCGGTGAAGCCTTTCAAATCGATGTTCGCCGCATCCATGTACCGGTAGAATTCAGGCCGCGCGCAGGCGGACATGTATCCTGCCGTGACCGCGACTGTGCCGATGCCATGGTCACGGCAGGCGTGGGCGGTGTCGATGGCATATTCGGCGAACACGATGGAATCGTTGTATGTGAACGCGACGGACGACGCGCCGCATCCCTTCGCCGCGTACACGATGTCATCGGGCTGAGCATCGACCGCGTAAGTATCCCAGATGCGGGACCGCGAAATATCCCAGTTCTGGCAGAACCGGCAGCCGCTGTTGCATCCGGCGGTGCCGAAGCTCAAGATCGCGGTGCCAGGATGCCAATGATTGAGCGGCTTTTTCTCCACCGGGTCCAACGCGAATCCCGAACTGCGTCCATACGTGTCCAGCATGATGACACCGTTATGGTTGGAACGCACGAAACAGAAGCCCCGCTGACCGTCGCGCAGCTTGCATCCGCGCGGGCACAAGTCGCATTGCACACGGCCGTCCTCCAGACGATGCTGCCACCTGCCGATCGCCGGATCGCCGGGAACTGGACCCGTCGTCACCTCGCGTCGGCCGTCCGAGCGTGGGGACGGCATCTCATAGGTGTGCGAAAACGGGCTGGTCGGTTGGAATCCCCCACGCATCGATGCCGCGACCTCGTCCGGGTGGGGCTGATCAAGCGGCTGCCCGGCATCCGTGGATCCGTGTGACGGCTGTGATTCGCGCTCATGCATGGTGGTTCCTTTCCTTGCCGGTAGCATCGGTGTCGGCTGCGTTGGCTGTGTCGGGGGCGGCGGCACCGGCGGCATCTGCATCAGTCTCCGACGTGCCGATACGCGTATCCTGTATTCCCTTCTCATCGTAGGCACTGACGGTGTACGTCCAAGCCGCGAACCGCGCATCATTCCACGTGGTGTCCGCGCGCAAGCCCGCTTTGGACAGCAGATGACCGACGAAATCATGCGGATGCGGCAATTGATCCCACACCTGCGGCAGGAACGTGGCCCGGTGCCCGCGCCCGTCATCGATAACCAATCCGTCACGCCGGGGCACAAGCGAGGCTTCCAGCTGCGCGCGCGAGGTCACAGGCAACGCCCGTTTCGGGGACAGGACGGACACTTCGATGCTGATGCCGGGGTATTCCCACGGTTCCACCGGCCGGAAACGCGGGTCATGACAGGCGGCGTCCACGGTATGGCAAGCGACTTCCTCGCCCAACGGACGAGTCGCCTCGAGCGATCCGATGCACCCGCGCAAATCGCCTTGTTCGCGCAAGGTGACGAAACAGGCGCCGTCATGTTTCAGCCACGGGTGGGTTTCGCTTGTTTCCGCTGCGGTCGGTCCGTCGGAGTCGATGCCGCAATATCTGGCGAGCGCCGCCCGTGCGAGGCGAGGCAATACTTCCGCGGCTTCCTGCGGCAGGGATTCTTGCTGATTCTGCGGGTCTATGCAGGCATTGACGGTATTGCGGGCACAGCTGTCGGCATTGCGGACGGCATGACCGCTGTGCTCGCAATCGCCATCGTTCTCGCGGTCATCCCCGTCGCCGTCATGGTCGTCCTCCCACACAGCGAAGGAAGCGTAGCCGACAACCGCCTGATCAGGGTCAGCCATGTCCGGGCGGCACATCGGCAAGCCTGAATCCGCGAGTGCAAGCACTCCCCCGTCGCCTGATGTTGAGCAGCAGAGCGGCCTGATGGTAAGGCCTCGACGCCGGCACACGTCAATCAGCCCGTTAATCGGATAGGCGCCGCAGGCGTAATCGGGCACAATCGGCAGGATTCCGCCGGCGATGCGCGCAATCGTGTCATCGTCGAGCTGGCGTGCCACGTGTTCTGGATGGTAGTGAGACAGGTCCGAGCTGATGATAACGACGGTGGCGGGATCCTCCCAGAACCGGTCGATTAGCGCACCAAGCTCGCCGTGCGTGGTGTCCCCCGCGTTGAGCGGGATGATGCTGGTCTGCGGGCCGAGGACACGTTGAATCCAAGGGATATGTACTTCGACGGCATGTTCGCGCCGGTGGGTGTCATCGTTGACGATGAAGCCGGGGGTATCGGCATCGAGCGCGGCGCATTCGGCTTCGGTGTCAAAGGGCACCGTGCCGAGCGGGGTACGCCATGAACCGGCGGTGCAGCATGCGGTGCCGTATACCGGCACGCGGTGAGTGGGACCGATGATGACGGCACGGCGGATTCGTCCACGGCCGCGCGCAAGCAGACTGTAGGCGAGGGCCGCGGCGGTTCCGGAGTAGACGTACCCGGCATGGGGTGCGATGATGGCTTTCGGGGCGCCTTGAGGCAAGCAGCTGAGCAGATTGTGATGATGATTGAGCAAGGTGCGCGCATAGTCGAGTTGGCGGTCGATGATACCGCGTAGCGCTTCCGGATCGGCCGGGTAGAACGTTCCGGCGACGGCGGGTTGGCGGATCGCCCCCTGCCAGATCGGGTTCGCGCACGTCGGTATGCGCGGCTTGCGTCGTTCTGTTCCTGCCGCGACGTCGCTGCCGGGCATATGCTCATGTGGTGTGGTCATGGCGATCACCTCTCCCCTTCGATGATAATCGAGTGACGGGCAAGAGATGAACAAGCGGTGAACACAATGCATGGTATGTCCCGCAGTATGGTCGGTATCGGTACATGGACGGAATCGTCACACAGTAGGCACGCGACATGGCTGTCACCGGCGCACGGCGAGCACTGATGCACCGCCGACATCGCCACACGGCCTGCAAAGCGACACGGCCGGCACCACCGAACCGTTGCCATGCAAGACGCGCGGATGTTCGGATCCGGTGCGCGCCCATTCACAAACCGCCTACGCTCACGGCGGTCCTGGCGTAACCGGTTCGAGTAACTATTCGAACTATCTACGCTCACGACCTCCGTTGCGTCACCAGTTTGGGTACGCATACCAACTGGCTACGCCTAACTGCTTCTTGGCGTAGCCAGTTTGTGAGGAGAGGGAACTGCAGCGGCAGGATAGATTGCCAAGCAATCAGTGCAGCGTCGGGGCTTCCCACTGGTCCGTGTCCGCGATCGCGGGGCCGTGGTTATACTCGGTCATCCGCCAGCGCACGGTGCCGTCGGGCTGATCAGCTCCGGTCAGACGCGCCCAATGGGCGTTGAACATGGAGGTCATCGCCCCGAAGTCATGATTGCCTTGCGCCATGCCGAGCAAAGTCTGCAAGGTCTGGGAAATCCATGCCCCATGCGAGAAGACGAACAGCGTGGTGTCCGGGCCGGCGCGATGCGACCAGTCGTCAATCGCCTCGACGCCACGCTCCCCGACCGCGCCTTTCGGCTCGGCGCCATGCTTGAGCTCTCCGCCCGCGAAATGCCGCCATGACTGGTAGTCCTCGGTGAAATCGCGTTCAAGCTCTTCAAGCCGTAGGCCTTCCCACGCACCGAAACTGCGTTCACGCACCCGTGCATCCGGGTGCACGTCAAGCCCGAGCGGATCAGCGAAGGCGTGCGCGGTTTGCACGGCCCGGCCAAGATCTGAGCAGACGACCAGCTGCTTGGGGATATCCGGACGACCATCGACATACAAATCGCGCAAGG
>NZ_JBJEIH010000036.1:1817-39893 GCF_051876855.1 Bifidobacterium sp. | reverse complement strand
GGGCAATCCTTCCACAGGCTTTCCAGCCGGTAGAAGCGCCGCTCCTCCTCGTGCATCACGTGAATCACGAAATCGCCGAAATCAAGCAGCACCCAGCGGCCTTCCTGCAGGCCTTCGCGCGAGCGCGGCTGAAGATGGCCGCCCTTGGTGTACAGGTCCTTTTCGATTTCCTCAGCGACGGCGAGCACCTGACGTTCGTTGGACGCGGTGACAATCATCATCACGTCGGTGATGGCAATCGGCCCGGTCACGTCGAAGGCGACGATATCTGTGCCCTTCATGCGATCGGCCGCGGCTGCGGCGATGCGGACGGCGTCGATGGAACTTTGCAATGCGGTCATATCAGCGCTCCCAAGCGGGCTTCCAGCCCTCGATATTGTGTTGTGTGTTCTCGGAGTATACCATCGTGTCGTCGGGCACGTCGTGACGGACTACCGACCCGGCGCCGGTGGTGACACCATCGCCGACCTCGACCGGCGCGACGAACATGTTGCCGGCACCCACATGGACGTTGGAGCCGATCTTCGTGCGGTTCTTGTGCACCCCGTCGTAGTTCGCGGTAATCGTGCCGCCGCCGATGTTGGTGTGCTCGCCCAGCTGGGCGTCACCGATGTAGCTCAGATGCGGCACCTTGGTACCGTTGCCGATATGGGCTTTCTTCATTTCGACGAACGCGCCGGCCTTGGTTTCTTCACCCAGCTCATTGCCCGGACGCATGTAGGTCCATGGGCCGATATTCGCCGCCCGCCCAACATGCGATTCCTGGACACGGGAACGTTCCACATGCGCTTCGGCGTCGATTCGCGCGTCGATGAGCGTGGTGTACGGGCCGACGACCGCGCCTTCGCCGATGGTGGTCGTTCCTTGCAGGAAGCTGCCTGGGAGAATCTGCGCGTCACGTTCGATGCGCACGTCGTCGTCAATCCAGGTGGTGGACGGGTCAAGGATGGTCACGCCCTGGCGCATCCAGTATTCGCAGACGCGGCGGTTGTGGGCGGCGGCGAGCGCGGCCAGCTGCACGCGGTCGTTGACGCCTTCGACGCTCAAGGGGTCGGGGGCGGCCCACGCCCCCACCCGGCCTGTGTGGCGGGCGGTTTCGAGGGCATCGGTCAAGTAGAATTCGCCTTGCGCGTTCTTGGAGTCAAGCCCGGCGATTGCGGCGGCGAGAACCTTCGCGTCGAACACGTATACGGAGGTGTTGACCTCACGCACGGCCAATTCGCTGCTGTTGGCGTCCTTCTGCTCGACGATGCGCAGCACGCTGCCGTCGCTGTCGCGGATGATGCGGCCGTACCCGGTCGGGTCGTCGAGCACGGTGGTCAGCACGGTCGCGTCGTTGCCGCTTGTGCGATGGTAGTCAAGCAATCCGGACAAGGTCTTGGTATCGAGCAGCGGCATGTCGGAGGCCGCGATGAGCACAGTGCCGTCGGCCTTGCCTTCGGCGGCGAGCTGATTCATTGCGCACTGGACTGCACGACCGGTGCCGGGCAGATCGTCCTGGTTGACGATTTCGACAGATTCGTTGTAGGAGCGTGCCGCCTCGGCGACGCGATCGGCCTGGTAATGGACGACAACGGCGAGGGTTTCCGGATCAAGACCTGCGACGGATGCCATGACCCGCTCAAGGAAGGTCTTGCCCGCGAGCGTGTGCAGCACCTTCGGCGTGGCGGAACGCATCCGGGTGCCTTCCCCTGCGGCAAGAATGATTGCGGCTGACAATGTCATACGATGAAATCTCCAATTCTTCGTAACGGCGCTGCGCCGGACGGCCATGCGTGAGGCGTCTGACGGCGGCACGCCATGCTTCGAGGATTGTAACCGTCGGGGGCGGACATGGGGCGGCAACACAAGCTGTCATTCCCACTCGACTGATGTCAGAGTCAAATGTCGGAAGCGGTGCCGGTTGGGCTTCGGCCGACGCTGAAGCGCCGGTCAGCGTCGGACAACCACGTTGACCGATGCCCCACAAACTGGTTACGCTGACAGTGCTCTCAGCGTAGACAGTTTGTAGGGAGTATGGGAGGGTGACGGTTAAAGCAAAACGCACGGGGCCGTTGGACCTCGTGCGTTCGTGATGCCGTTGCCGGACCCGGACTCGCGGGCCCGGCCGGCGCGGGTTCCGTGTTTCGCGCGCGGAACCGTTTCGGGTTCCCCCACCTGGACTCGAACCAAGACAAAGGGTTCCAAAGACCCGTGTGCTGCCATTACACCATGGGGGATCGGCGGTTTTCACCGCCAAGTTGCTATTATGCCATACTCTGGCGTTTCGTCAATCCGTCCGCGCGTCTTTCAGCGCTGTCGGACCGACAAAACCGCAGAATTCAAGCGAACAGGAAGCCTTGCCCGTGATGCACCGGATAGGTGTCGAAGAGCTCTGCGACCGAGCCGTCCTCGAACACCGCCTTGATAGCGCTGGCAAGCAGCGGCGCGATGGACAGGACTGTCAGGCCGTCCCAGCGCTTCTCCTCCGGAATCGGCACGGTATCGGTGAGCACGACCTCGCGTGCACCGCAGTTCTTGAGCCGTTCGACCGCAGGACCGGACAGCACGCCGTGGGTGGCCACAACAGTCACGGACTTCGCGCCCGCGTCGCGCAGCACATGGCATGCACCGGCGATGGTGCCGGCGGTGTCGATCAAATCGTCGACGAGCACGCAATCCTTGCCTTCGACTTCGCCGACCACACGGTTGGAGACGACCTGGTTCGGGCGGGTGATGTCGCGGGTCTTGTGGATGAAGGCGAGCGGGCCGCCGCCAAGGCGCTGCGCCCACTGCTCCGCCACACGGATACGGCCTGCGTCCGGGGAAACCACGGCGACGTTGTCAAGCTGGTTGGCGAACCGGTCACGAATGTAATCGACCAGGACCGGCATGGCGATCAGATGATCCACCGGGCCGTCGAAGAAGCCCTGGGACTGGGCCGCATGCAGGTCGACACTCATGATGCGGTCGGCGCCGGCGGTCTTGAGCAAATCGAACATGAGACGGCAGGAGATGGGCTCGCGGCCGCGATGCTTTTTGTCCTGACGCGAGTAGCCCAGCAGCGGGCACACCGCGGTGATGGAGCGGGCGGATGCGCGCTTGAGCGCATCAATCATGATGAGCTGCTCCATGATGGACTTGTTCACGGGGTTGCAGTGGCTCTGCAGCACAAACACGTCGGCGCCACGAACCGATTCGGTGTAGCGCACATACATCTCGCCGTTCGCGAAATCGTATGCCGTAGTTTCCAGCACGTCGATGCCAAGTTGCTTGGCAACATCCTGCGCCAGCCTGGGGTGCGCCCGGCCGGTGACGAGAATGAGGTTTTTATCAGGCTTTCCTTCGAGGATTGCGCTCACCGTGTCTCCAAACGTTGTTCGCTGAAGTGGACGTATTTCATAGTAGCCATCCGCATTGACCGGCTCAGGCGGACACGTGCGTGTCCTTGGCGCCGCCGCCGGCAATCCCGCGATACAGGCCGTGCTTGCCGATATACTGCACGACGCCGTCAGGCACCAAGTACCACACCGGCTCGCCGTGGGCCGCCCGCCGCCGCACGTCGGTCGACGAAATCGCCAATGCCGGGATCTCCAAGGTGTCCACATGACCTTCGCTAAGCAGCTGTGAGGACGGGCTCGTATACCCCGGCCGCGTGACCGCGACGAATTGCGCGAGGTCCCACATCTTGTCGGCGTCCTTCCAACGCATAATCTCCGCGACCGCGTCCGCTCCGGTGATGAAGAACAATTCGGCGTCGGGATGCTGTGCGTGGATGTCGCGCAGCGTGTCGATGGTGTAGGTGATCCCCGGACGGTCGATATCGACACGGGAAACCGTGAACTTGGGGTTCGAGGCGGTGGCGATAACAGTCATGAGGTACCGGTCCTCGGCGTTGGTGACATGCCTGTCCAATTTGAACACCGGGCGTCCGGTCGGCACGAAAATCACCTCGTCGAGGTCGTATACCCATGCGACTTCGGAGGCGGCAACCAAATGCCCGTTGTGGATGGGATCGAAGGTGCCGCCCATGATGCCGATACGCGGCCGGCTATGCCAATTGCCACGCGCGGACCTGCGCGAGGATGATCCGGGCGTGTCGATTTGCGGGCGTTGCAGCAGGTCCGACATACGCCGGCCCGCATCGGACTGGCCGGGCGCAGGCATGCTCGTCCCGGATACGCTACCGGTCATGCCTTGTCTCCGTGGTGCTCGCCGTGATGACCCGCATGTTGCTGACCGGCCTGTTCAGACTTCCCGGAACGATCGGCATGCTCGGCACGTTCGGCGATTTGACGCTGCTGCTTATCGGCGTCCTCAGTCTGTTCTTCGATTTGTTCGGCGGTCGGATCGGGCTCCTTGGGATCGATCTTGCCCATATCCTCGTCCCATTCCTGCTGGACGACCCGCCGGATCTCCGCGAAGGTAGGCAGCAGGAAATCAGGCTGATACAGGCGCCGGATCTCCGCCACCCGTTCGGTGATGCGAATCAGTGTATCCGTCATCCCGTCGATATCGCCATCGCGCTCCATCGCGGCGTACTTGCGGATATGGTCCTCCATGACGCGCATATGTTCGGCGACCTGCGCCTGCTGCTGCTCGTCGAGATCGACCACGTCGGGCGCATCATTCTCCGGCCACCCGATGAGCACCGCATCCGCGTATTCCAACGACGCCCGCTGGGCGGCGGTGGCGATACCGTCCTCGATCTGCACGAGGAACACATACCTCACGGTACTCAACCGTTCCGCCGCAACCCGCAGGGCGAGCTTAGGGTCATCCAAATCGATGCCGCGGTCGCGCGCCAATGCTTCATTCACTGCCACTTGTGTCACCTTCGTTTCCTTCACGGTTCCTGCGAACCGCCCCTGATGCCGTCATACCGGGATGCCGGGATGTATCGCCGACGCGCCTTTCGGTGCGGCGCCGCGAATTACCGGCGTACTTGCCCAGTGCCGTAGCCAATCCACTTGGTGGTGGTCATCTCCTGCAAGCCCATCGGGCCGCGCGCGTGCATCTTCTGCGTGGAAATGCCAAGTTCGGCGCCGAAACCGAAGACGCCGCCGTCGGTGAACCTCGTGGAGGCGTTGACCATGACCACCGCGGAATCCACGAGCCGGGTGAACCGCTCAATCGCGGAATAATCCTCGGCGATAATCGATTCGGTGTGCCCGGTCGAATGCATGTTGATATGCCCGATCGCCTCGTCCAGCGAATCGACGACCTTGACGCCCATCTTCAGCGCGAGATATTCGGTGTCCCAATCCTGTTCGTCCGCCTGTTCGAGGTCGATGCCCTCGATGCCGGCGGCGTCGATGATGCCGTAAGCGCGCTCGTCGGCGCGCAGCACCACATTCGCCTCGGCGAGCGCCTGCGCGGCAAGAGGCAGGAACGCTTCGGCGACATCGCGGTGCACGAGCAGCTTCTCCGCCGCATTGCAGACCCCGACGCGCTGGGTTTTCGCGTTGAGGATGATGGGGATGGCCTTGTTGAGATCTCCGGAACGGTCGACGTAGATGTGGACGTTGCCGGCGCCGGTTTCGATGACCGGGACCTTGGAGTTGCGTACGACGGCCTGGATGAGGCCGGCCCCGCCACGCGGGATGAGCACGTCGATATGGCCGCGCGCCTCCATCATCGCGGTCGCGCCCTGGCGGCCGTAGGCGTCGACCGTGGCAACAAGCGCCTGGTCGAACCCGTGTTCGGCGATGGTCTCGCGGATGACGCGCAATGTGGCCGCATTGGTGCGTTCGGCCGCATGGCCGCCGCGCAGGATGGCCGCGTTGCCCGATTTGAGACACAGCGAAGCGACATCGACCGTCACATTGGGCCGGGCCTCATAAATCATACCTATGACGCCAATGGGCACACGCACCTGGTTGAGGCGCAGCCCGTTGGGCAGGTTGTACCCGCGCACGACTTGCCCGACCGGATCGGGCAGCGTGGCCACATGGCGGACGCCTTGCGCGCTGGCGGCGATGCGGTCCACGTCGAAACGCAGGCGGTCGAGTTTCCCTTCATCCATGCCGGATTCGAAGGCTTCCTGCATGTCCTGTTGATTGGCGGCGGCGATGTCGTCGGCATGCGCGTCGAGGGCGTCGGCGATGGCGAGCAGCAGCTCGTTCTTCGCTTCGGTGTTCGCCTGTTCGAGTGCACGCTGGGCCTGGGCGGCAGCGTCCGCCATCATGCATACGGCGCTGAAGACCTGCGCGTCGACGCGCCCGGCCTGACCGTTGTCTTCTTGGTTCGTCATAGCCAAAACAGTAGCGCACACCGCGGGCATCGTGCTGATTTCGCTCACACGGCGGGTCAATTGTTTCAAAGGATGACTGCGGCAGGCCGACACGGCGTCCTTACGGCGCCGACGAGGGTGTCCATATCGGGGAACGGCAGCGCCCCATGCCCATGGCTCCCGGTAGAATACCGCCCATAAGATCCACTTAACTTTGCAAGGATGATTCGTGATCACGTTCCATAGCACCCGCAGCACCACCGATTCACTCACTTCCAAGCAGGCCATCCGCAAGGGCATCGCCGATGACGGCGGCCTGTTCGTCACCGACGCGCTCGGCGACACGCAGATCGACGTCGCGTCCCTTGCCGGCAAGTCCTATCAGCAAATCGCCCGGGAGGTGCTGGGCGCGCTGCTGCCGGATTTCACCGATGACGAGCTGACGCAATGCGTGCGCGACGCCTACGGCGAACAATGGTCGGATCCAGCGATCACACCGCTCAAGCCCTTGGGTGACGATTACATCCTCGAGCTGTTCAACGGCCCGACGTCCGCGTTCAAGGACGTCGCCTTGCAGATCCTCCCCCGTTTTATGGCGCATACCGCCCCGACCGGCGATCCGAACGAGAAGATCATGATCCTCACGGCCACCTCGGGCGACACCGGCAAGGCCGCGCTGGCAGGGTTCGCCGACGTGCCGGGCACGGGCATCACCGTGTTCTACCCGGAAGGCAAGGTCAGCCAGGTCCAGCAGCTGCAGATGACCACGCAGGCGGGCGCGAACGTGAACGTGTGCGCGGTGCGCGGTAATTTCGACGACGCGCAGAGCGCCGTCAAGCGCATTTTCGGCGACCATGAGCTCGCCAAGCGCATCGACGACCAGGCGAATGTGGTGCTTTCCTCGGCCAACTCCATCAACGTGGGCCGTCTGGTGCCGCAGGTCGTCTACTACTTCTCCGCGTATGCGCAACTGCTCGAACGTCAGGTCATCAACGCGGGCGACGAAGTCGAGTTCTGCGTGCCGACCGGCAACTTCGGCGACATCCTCGCCGGCTATTACGCGAAGATGCTCGGCTTGCCGGTCAAGCATCTGGTCGTCGCCAGCGACAAGAACAACGTGCTTTTCGACTTCCTGACCTCCGGCACCTACAACCGCAAGCGCCCGTTCTTCCAGACGATCAGCCCCTCGATGGACATCCTGATTTCCTCGAACCTCGAACGCATGCTGTATTACATGTCCGACAAGGACACGCGCCTCATCCAGATGCTCATGAACGATCTGAACCAGTGGGGCGCCTACGAGGTGCCGGCCGAGCTGCTGGCAAAGATCAGGCAGTTGTTCGGTTGTGGCTGGGCCGACGAGGATCAGGTGCGCGAGATGATCGCCGACTGCTGGCAGAAGAACCATTACGTGATCGATCCGCATACGGCCTGCGGCTATTACGTGATGCAGCAGATGCCGCGCGACCCGCTCACCCCGCGCGTGCTGCTGAGCACGGCGAGCCCGTACAAGTTCCCGCGCGTGGTCAACGAGGCGCTGGGCTGGGATGCGTCCGGCTCCGACTTCGATTGCATGGACGTGCTCGCCGAGCACAGCGGGACCACCGCCCCGAAGGCACTGCGCGGCCTTGAGCACGCGGATGTCCGGTTCACGGACGTCGTCGACATCGACGGCATGCCCGCCTACGTGGAACAGGCGGCGGACCGGCTGTAACACGGTCACGAATATGACGGCCCGGGTGCTTTACGCTCCGGGCCGTCGTTTTTTCGCCGCAAGAACGGGCGAGGAGCACATCGTCGGCGCCGCCGGCATGGACTATGCCCTCCCCCTGCGGTCTTCGAGCATGTGCACGAACATATCGACGGTCGCGGGGTCGTGATGGTCGAAGAAGAGGCTGGTCTTCGTGTCGAGCGCGGCGATGGCGTTCATCTCCTGTTCGCCCAGCCGGAAGTCAAAGACCCCGAGAATCCGCGTGACTAGCCGAGGCGCTGTTGTTCGATGTCGGCGTAGATTTCGGCGAGCATCTGTTCGAGTTCCTGCATGGAGATATCCGCGCGCTGGGCGGCGGCGCACGCTTCCTCCAGGTTTTCCCGTGTTTTGGTCAACAGGCGGCGGCGCAGCACTTCGCCGCTGCGCAACGCAACGAACGTGCCCCTGCCCTGCTCATTGCGCACGATGCCCTCGTCGGCGAGTTCATCGTAGGCGCGAGCGACGGTGAGGACGGACACCCCGAGTTCGGCGGCCAACCGGCGCAACGACGGCAGGGCCTGTCCTTCGGTGAGCTCGCCCGAATACACCGCCGACCTGATCTGGGTTTTCAACTGCTCGTATTTCGGCTTGTCTGAATCATCGGATACCGAGAATTTCATGCCGTTCCCTATCATGTGCGTCGTCGGCTCGCGGTGGTGTACGCATACGCACACGCAATCGGTGATATACACACCACCGCAAACTGTTCTACTGTTCTAATAATCAGCATATCACTTAGCGAGGCGGCACAGAACAGCCGACAGTCAGGCACGCAGGCTTCACTCTACAGGCGCACCGGCGCGTCATTGAAATCGAACATAATGCCGTCCGCTTCATCGCAGATGGTCGGCCAGTCCGCATCGGATGAGTCATCATGCATTGCCCATGCCCGCATACCGGCGGCCTTCGCGGAGCGGATCCCAATCAGAATATCCTCGAACACCGTGCAGTCCTGCGGGGCGACGCCCAAGAGCTGTGCCGCTTTGAGATACACATCCGGCTCCTCCTTGCCGGCATCCCCCACTTCGTCCACGCTGCACACGACATCGAAATACTCGTCCAGCCCGGTATGCCGCATCGCGGCGACACGCATGCTCGGCAACAACGTCGTGGCGACCGCGAGTTTAGCCCCGCTTTGCCGCAGATACGCGAGATATTGCAAGGCGTGGGGTTTGGCCTCAACGAGGGTCGCATACGCGTGCGTTGCCATCTCGGTCCACTCGTTCATAAGATCTTCCGGCGTGTCGTCCAAATCGAACCGTTTGATTGTGTATTCGGCGATCTGCCGAAACTGCATCGAGGACACGGTCGTCATGTAGTCGTCCGGCACCTCGATGCCGCGTTTGCCGAGGAAATCGATATCAACTTGATCCCACACACCCATGGAATCAAGCAACGTCCCGTCGAGGTCGAAAATCGCCGCCTTGCCGCTGTTGGCACCCATTTGAGGCTCCTTTCGTCGATCCCGCCGCCGCATTACGGCGGGATATACCGTTATTGCTACTCTACACTCGCCGCGAGCAATTCCCGGGCATGGTCGAGTGAAGTTCCCGATTCGCTGCCGGAAAGCATGCGTGCGATCTCCCGTACGCGGTCTTCCCCGTCCACGCGGGTCACGGTGGTGGTGACCCCGGCGGCGCCCGGCTCGTCAGGGGTGTCCGAGGCCGTCGGCCCTTTGCTCACCACGTACTGCTCCTGCGCCCACGAGGCGACCTGCGCCAGATGCGTGACAACGAGGACCTGCGAGGATCGCGCGAGTTTGGCAAGCCGCCGCCCGAGTTCCGCCGCGGCCTTGCCGCCTACCCCAGCGTCAACCTCGTCGAAGATGAAGGTCATATCGGCTGCTTCGCCACGCCTCTCCGCAATCGTGAGCTCGAGGGCGAGCATCAGACGGCTCAGTTCGCCGCCTGAAGCGCTTGAGCCCATCGGCAGAGGTTCGGAACCAGGGAACGGGGTGAACGCGAACATGATGTCGTCCATGCCATGGGCGTCGAGCACCTCGGCAACATCGGCACCGGCACCAGCACCAGCGTCGGCACCGGCACCAGCACCAGCGTCGGCGGCACGCGGAACGACCCGGACCTCAAGCCGGGACCCGCTCATCGCCAGTTCACCGAGCTCGGCGGTAACACGCTCACCCAGCTCGCCCGCGGCTTTCACCCTGGCGGCACTCAGCTCGCGCGCAGCGTCCAATGCCTTGGCAGCCAGACGCTCCCGGTCGGCACGCAATTGTTCAAGTTTTTCCGGGCTGGCATCGAGAT
This sequence comes from Bifidobacterium sp., assembly GCF_051876855.1. Taxonomy (GTDB): domain Bacteria; phylum Actinomycetota; class Actinomycetes; order Actinomycetales; family Bifidobacteriaceae; genus Bifidobacterium. The sequence goes on along the minus strand of NZ_JBJEIH010000036.1, from coordinate 29,671 downwards.
CCTCCACCTCGAACGCGGCCTTGTCCCGCCACGCGATCACGTCGGCGAGCCCCGGCCCCCAGCGCCGTGTCAACTCCCCCAGATCATGGATACGCGTGTTGATGGCGTCAAGATCGCCTTCATCGTCGTCGTCATCGGTCTGGCGTGACAATGTGAACACCACGTCCGACAAATCGGCCTCAATCGAATCAAGCCGCTGAGCGAGCTTTTCGTAGGTATCGTCGCCGTCGACACGGATGGCACGCAGGCTCTGCGCGGCATGCCTGACCAGATCGGTCGCCCCATTCGAATCGCCGTCCGAGTCCAGTTGCGAAGCGTCCAATGCGGCAATCGCCCCGTTGACACCCTGTTGAATAGATGCGGCGTTCTCGATGCGCGAACGTTTGGCCTTGAGATCCTCGTCCTCCCCTGGTTGGGGGTCTACCTGGTTGATCCGTTCGATGGATTCGCGCAGATAATCGGCACGCTGCCGGGCATCCGCCTGCTGGTGTTCGAGCGCATCCAACCGGTCGTCCATCGCCTTGAGCTCGTTCCACGCCTTGCCGTAGGCCTCCAACAGCGCAGCATCGCCGGCGTAGGCGTCAAGCACCTCACGCTGGCGGGAGGCAGAGGCGATACGCAGTTGGTCCGCCTGCCCGTGGATTGTCACCAGATGCTCCGACACATGCTGCAGCACAGAACGCGGCACGGTATGCCCCGAAAGCACCGAGCGCGACCTGCCGGCCACCGGCACCGTGCGTGACAGGTACAGCTCGCCCTCGTCCGCGGCGGCATCGACGCCCGCGTCTTTGGCCTGGATGACGGCCGGATTGTCTTTGGCGACCGCGAATACGCCTTGCGCCCATGCCTCCTGGACTCCCGGGCCGACACGTCTCGACTGGGCGGGGCCACCGGAAATCAGGCGAATCGCGCTCAGCAGCATGGATTTGCCGGCACCCGTCTCACCGGTGATGGCGGTCATACCCCTCGCCGGTGCGATGCGCGCGTGGTGAATCGGCCCCAGATCGCGTATCTCAAGTTCCTCAAGCATCAGCGGGCATCCTCCCCTGCCGTGTCTTCTCCGGTCGTATGGTGTGTCTGCCGGGTGCGGCTATGCTCACGCCAACCAACCACCGGAAGGTCGAATTTCGTGACCAAACGTTGGGTGAACGGCACGCCGGACAGCCGCGCGAGCCTCAAACGGCTCTTCGATTCGCGCACCTCGACGCGCGTGCCTTTGGGCAAGGCTCGCTGACGACGCCCGTCGCAGCAAATCCAGCCATCCGACGTCGAATTGTCAAGAATGGTCATGGTGAACGACGAGCCGACCCCGATGATCAAAGGCCTTGCGAACAAGGCGTGCGCGGCGAGCGGAACCAGCTGCAAGGCCTCGACATTCGGCCAGATGATTGGCCCGCCAGCGGAGAACGCATAGGCCGTGGAACCAGTCGGCGTGGAGACGATGACGCCATCGCAGCCGAACGAGCTCATCTCCACGTCATCGACACGGATGGACAGCTCAACCATCTTGCCGCGATCGGAACGTTCAAGCGTGATATCGTTGAGCGCCCAATCGCTCAGTGGCTTGTCCGCCCCAGGAAGCCACACATCGACATGAGCGATCATGCGTTCGTCGATGGAATAGTCATGGGCGGCGACACGCTGAATCGCGTCGCTCATCTGGAAGCTTTCGAATTCCGCGAGGAAGCCGACATGCCCGAGGTTCACGCCGAGAATCGGCACTTTCGTGCAATGTACGAGTTCCGCGGCGCGCAGTATGGTCCCGTCGCCACCAAGGACGACGACGATTTCGGTGTCGTCGTCGATATGGGCGGTCGATTCCGCGAATCCCGGGGCTTCGACATTGTCTATAATCGAAACCTCGAACCCAGCGCCACGCAATTGGTCCACTGCCTCGGAAACTACAGTGCCGCTTTGACGCAACCTGGTATGCGTCACGACAACAGCACGCCGTTGCAAAGCCATACGCCGCCCTTTCAACCTCGAACACGGGTCCGCCACCGGTGGGCGCGCCCGTCCTACTGCTCCATCCTAGCTGAACTTCATCTAGAATAGCGGCTGAGCCCATGTATCGGCACGCGTAAGGAGCGCAGAAAATGTCGAACCTCGTCCTTGACGAGTCTTCCATGAACCGCGAAGCCTCGCGCGGCTACAGCTGGTGGTTCTCCGGCGACGCGTTCGAACGTCAGGCTGCGCAGGACCGCCGTCCGCCGCGCCGTAACCTCTCGGCGAAACTGTGGTCGCACCCCGGTCGGCTGACCATCCTGTACTTCTTCGCGCTGATCGCGCTGGCCACGGTTCTGCTGGAACTGCCCATCAGCGCCCATAACCGCAAGGTGACCGATCCTGTGGTCGCGTTCTTCACCGCGGTTTCAGCCGCTTCGACATGCGGCATCCAAGTGGTCAACACCACCACCCACTGGTCGCTATTCGGACAGGCGGTCATTCTGCTGGCGGTCCAGTTCGGCGGCCTCGGCGTCATGACCTTCGCGTCCCTGATTGCTTTGGCGGTCAACAAGCATATCAAGGCATCGCAGCGCATGCTCACCGCCACGGAACTCGGCGCGACCAAGCTGAGCGAGACAAAAGGCGTGCTCAACGCGGTCCTCGTGACCACCCTGCTCATCGAGGTCATCACCTTCCTTGCCTTGTTCCCCGGACTGTTGCACGTCAATCACGGCAATGTGCGGCACGCCTTGTGGGAGGCGCTGTTCTTCGCGGTGATCTCATACAACAACGCCGGTTTCACGCCCGATGGCGCGGGTTTGCATGTCAACAGCTGGGGTGTCGGCTTGCCGGTGCTGCTCAGCGCGTTCTGCGGCACGCTCGGCTTCCCAGTGCTGCTCAACCTCATGCGCGCCGCGCGCAAGCACACGCCGCCGAAACGCTGGACCCTGCACACCAAAATCACGCTGATCGGCACCTTCTGCATGGTGGCGGTCTCGCTGCTATGGTTCCGGTGCGTCGAGTGGAACAACCACACCCTGTTCTCGCACGCAGACCTGCAAACACGGCTGCGATACGCGCTCACCGCGGCGGTCATGCCCCGCACCTCCGGGTTCGACCCCTCGTGGGTGCCGGATGTGAGCGATCCGACGAAAGTGTTCATGAGCGCGGTTATGTTCATCGGCGGCGGCAGCACCTCCACCGCCGGCGGCATCCGTGTGACGACCTTCGCCGTGGTATTGCTCGTATGTCGGGCGGCGTTCCGCGGCAAGCGCGATGTCACTGTCTTCCACAAGCGCATCAACGAGCGCACGACGATGACCGCGGTGAGCATCATGACCACATGCCTGACACTGGTGTTCACGGTGTCGCTGGCATTGATGGTGGTGTCCGGCTGCTCGTTGAGCAATGCCCTGTTCGACACCTGCTCGGCCTTCGGACTGGGTGGATACACGGTCGGCGTCGCCGACCAGAGCGACCCGGCGGCGTTGCTGCTGCTCGCCATGACGATGATCATCGGGCGGATCGGGCCGATGACCATCGCGTATGCGATCAACCGGCCATCTGCGGCTCAGGCGGTGCGCTTCCCCGAAGAGCCGATTATCGTGGGCTGAATACCCATGCGGGTATACTGTCGGGCAGTGTGGTGCAGCTGTGGAAGGCGACGGCTGACGAGTGAAAGCGTCGGATGTGCCGGCGCATCAGGAAGTGTCGTATGCGCCGGATGTGTCGGAAAGGGATGGATTGATGGCAGACAATAATCGAAGCGTTCTGGTGGTTGGGCTCGGCCGATTTGGCAGTTCGGTGGCTTCCACGCTTGACGAGCTTGGTCAGGACGTGCTGGCGGTGGACAAGGATCCGGTGCTGGTCAACCGCTGGTCGTCGACCATTCCGACGGTCCAGGCGGATATGACAGATGTGCTTGCGGTTGAACAGATTGATGCGGGTACGTTCGGCACCGCGGTTGTCGCCATCGGCGACAGCGTCGAGGCTTCCGTCATCGCCACCGGCAATCTGCTGGACGCCGGCATCACGGATCTGTGGGCGAAATCCGTATCCAAGGAGCATGCGCGTATCCTGCAACGCATCGGCGCACGCCATGTCATCAACGCGGAAATGGATGCGGGCAAACGCGTCGGACATCTGGTGTCCGGGGATTATCTGGATTACATCGAGCTTGAAGGACCGCATACGGTGGTGAAAATCCATACGCCCGCGCAGGTCGTCGGGTATTCGGTCGGTGACGCCCGCATTCATTCGCGCTACGGGGTCACGGTCGTCGCCGTCCAGTCCCCCGGCCAGGAACTCCAGTACGGTTCGAAAGATATCGTCATGCACCGCAATGACGAGCTGGTCATCATGGGCAAGCAGGACCAAATCGACCATTTCATGCGCGGTTGAGCGCGGACGCCACCGTCGTTCGCGGCAACTGCGGATTTGCCACCGTTCCCGGTGATTCGCTATACTCGTAGCTCATCATGTGACGTTCGGCCAGGGACGGCCTAAGTCACTGGGCACTGCCAGCGCCGGTGGGGATACCGGGACGCTGGCAACCTCACAGAAGGGCGAAGATGACCACGGAGAGCCGGCAACACCTGCAACTGCCCGCGATCGGGGACGAAACCACAGAACATTCCGCACATGGGCAGCACGGACAGCGTCCAGAACACGAATACGACCCGTTGTACACGACGATTATCCATACAATCAGGCGCGACGAGCCGCTCGTCATCCGGCAGGCAAGGGTGCTTGGATGTCTGCATGCACCGCAAATCGACGGCGGTACTCTGATCTGCGAGAACGCGCGCATTGTGTGCGACGGCAATCTGCATGTCTCGAAAATCAGCGGGTACGGCACCATTGTTGTACAAGGCGAGGCGGCCTGCTGCGAACTCAACTTCGTCGGCGACATCCGGTGCGCGGGACAAGTCACATGCTGCGGCGAAGCGAAAATGGCCGGCATACTGCAAGCGGAAGGCGGGCTGCTCGCATCCGGCTTGGCCATGACCGGGGTGATGAACGCCCCACATCTTGTGGCGAACAACTCGGTCATGATCGACACACTGGGCGACGGACTGTGGGCGCATCGGACGCTGCGCCGCCGTGACCCGCACAGCACGATTCGCAGAATCGAAGCGCACCAAGTCGAAGCCCGCAGACTGCGCTGCGACCAGATCAGCGCCGAATGCATCATGCTCGAAGACTCCAGCGATGTGCGTACGGTACCGCTCGAAGCCCATCTGTCAGTCGATGAAGATTCCCGCATCCGCTTCTTCGAACGCCGCGACGGGTATGTGCTTCCCGCAGGGCGGGCGATGTCCAGTGGCACGACACCGGTTCACTGCGCGGCGCGAACTTGCCCGGTACGCAGATAAAGCAGATATTCCACGTTGCCGAAGGTCCCTTCAATCGGTGAGACCGCCGTGCCGCATACGGTCATCGCGTGGTCTTGGGCGCATTCGCTGACATGGAGCAGGGCTTGTTCCCGTAGCTGCGGATCGTCGACGATGCCGTTTTTACCGAGATTGCCGCGCCCCACTTCAAATTGCGGTTTGACCAGGAGCACGACATGCGTGCCCGGCCGTGAAATCCTCGCAATCACGGGAATCACATAGGTCAGGGAGATGAACGACACGTCGGAGACGATCATATCAGGGCTCCAAGGCAGGTCGTCGCCTGTCACATCACGGATATTGACGCCGCTCATGTCCGTGACACGCGGGTCGGCCCCAATCCGTGGATCGAGCTGTCCGTGTCCGACATCGAGCGCGATAACCCGTGCGGCGCCGCGCCGCAGCAGCACTTGGGTGAATCCCCCGGTCGAAGCTCCGATATCCAGGCAAGACATGCCGATCGGCTCGGGAAGGCCGTGATCTTTAAAGGCTGCGAATGCACCGACCAGTTTGTAGGCGCCGCGTGACACGTAGTCGTCTCCGCGGTCGACGTCGATGGCATCGCTCGGCCTGACCGCGAACGACGGTTTGGTCTGCACCTTGCCGTTGACCGTGACGTGCCCGTCTTTGATCAATCGGCTGGATTTCGTGCGTGTGGGTGCCAAACCACGATCGACGATGGCGATATCAAGCCGGACGGGCGCTGCTGATGCGCTCATCGGCGTGCCGTCCCCTCATCCAAGGCATGCTGCAAACCGGTAAGCACACCGCCGAGCGCTTCGATACGTTGCGCGTCATCCATCTGCGGCCACCCACGCAACTGTGGGTACCGTGATTCGAGTGCCGGGGGCACGGTGTCGTCGGCAGCGTCAGAAACGCTGATGTCAGAAACGCCTGAGTCGGGAACGCCGGTATTGACAGCGCTGGTATCGGCAGGCTTAGTGTGCGCGACCGGTGCCCCGGCGTTGGCCGATGTCAGCCCGTCACCGGGGATTCGTAGGGTGTCCGCGTTCATGCCAATTCGAACCTCAAGTCTGAGGTGTCAACAGACAGGGAGGCATCCATGCCGGACCATGCGGCGCACAGGGCGGCACGCAACGCGTTGATATCATGCGGGCCGTCAATGCGCAATACGCCGCCATCGACGCGTGCGAGGGCGCCGGCGCACCGCCATGAGCCATCCGTCTGCTGTACCGGCTGGGGTATCGGCTCAAGCAGTCCTCGCAAATCGGCCGACACATACGTCGGGCGCAGGTGTTCGGGGGCGTGCAGCAGCTGTTGCGGGTCGGTCACCCCAGTCAACACGGCGAGCGAATCATAGCCGCCCCGGTTGCCGGCCTCGATATCGGTGTCAAGACGGTCGCCGATGGCGAGGCATTGCTCCCGTTCGACGGGCGTGGTGCCATCATGGGCGGCGAGCAGTCTGGCTTCATCGTACATTGCCGATTCCGGTTTACCTGCCGATGCGATCGGTTCGACGCCGGTGGCGTTAATAACCGCTTGAATCATTGAGCCACAGCCGGGAGCGACACCAAGTTCACGCGGAATGGTCAGATCGCGATTCGTCACGAAATATTGCGCACCCCGTTCAACGGCGTACGCGACCTGCGCCATCTCCTCCCAGTTCATCTGTGGGTACCAGCCTTGGATGACCGCGACCGGATGGTCTTCAGCGCGCCGGACGACTTGCAATCCTTGGGCTGCTACCTCCTGAGCCAGATGATCCGCGCCGAGCACCAGCACGGGCGAGCCTGCGGGAACATGGCGTGCGACCATACGCGAAGCGACCACCGACGAGGTGATCACCTGCCATGGTTCGACATCGAGCCCGAAACCGCGCAACTGGTCGGCCACAACGCGCTGGAAACGCGAGGAGTTGTTGGTCGTGTATTCGACGGTCATACCGACGTCCTGTGCGCGGCGGATGCTGTCCGCCGCGTGTTCCACAGGCAGTTTGCCGCGATACACGACCCCATCAAGGTCGAGCAGCGCGAGCCGATATGCTTCGGCGAGCGGCTTGTCGCTGCCGCCAAGCAGCTTGCTCATGCCTCTTCGCCGTCCGGATTGTCAATGGGTTCGTCGGCGGATTCGTCCGCGGATTCAGGCGCTTCGCCAGCCGTTTCGTCGTCGGAATCATCTGTGTCCGATGAGGCCGGCACAGCCGGTGTATCCGGTGTATCGGCGGCATCAGTCGCATCCGCAGAATCCGCAGCATCGGAGGACGCGCCTGTCTCGTCTGCATCTGCTTCATCGGATTCATCGGCAGACTCGGCAGACTCGGCATCGGATACCTCGTCTTCGGTCTGACCGTCATCGGCGGGCTGCACCGCGGCGGGCCCATCGGAGGCATCGGCCTGTGCGGCGTTCGCGTCGGCTTCGTCCTGCGTCTGCTGGGGTTCCTGGTCGGCTTGTGCGCCGTCCTCGGTCTCCTCGGCGGGCAGCTCGGTCTCGTCATCCTCGTTTTCGGGATCCTCGGGCGCATACTGGGCATCGTCCTCGCTGATACCCAGCTCTTCCATCAGATCTTCCGGCAGATGCTCCAAATCGTAGTCGATGACGATGTCATCGGCGGACTGCTCGTCCTCGTCCTCTTCAGCGTACTGGGCTTCAAGGCGATCAAGCACATCGTCAAGCTTCGCAGCCTCGTCGTCACGTCCGGCCTGTTCGAGGAAATACTGCTCGGCCTGGATGGCACGCATGCGGTACGCGCCCGGCAGACCCTGCGAACGCCCCAGCTTGTGGGCAATGTCAATGGCCTTGTCCCAAAGCTCCAGATCACCCAGCGCGCCGGCGTACACGAGGAACATCTCCGCCTTCGCTTCGCCGCTCAGTGCACGCGCCTCGTCAGACAACGCGATTTCGATGGCTTTCTTCGGATGGCCAACTCCACGCTCGCAATCCGCGATCAGCGGCAGGTAATCAAGATAGCCGTTCATACGATATGCGGTACGGAACTCGCGCAACGCCAGCTTGTACTTGCCTTGACGGTATGCGACGAAGGCCAGGGCCTCACGGGCGAAGTCCACGCGGGACGCCTGACGAGCTGCCCACTGGGCATGTTCCAGAGCGGCTTGCGGATCGTCCTGCTCAAGCGCGTATGCGGCGAGGATATGCAGGCCGACGTTCTCGGCATGTTCCTTGGACAGGCCGCGCAGACGCTCACGCTCATCGGAGGAGAGCATGGACCACGTCAGGCCCTTCGGCATCTTCGGCTCGCCAGGACGACGGTCCGTATACGGGTTCTGAGACGGGTAGGACACCGTGCCGTCCGAGTTGCGCCGCGGCTTGGACATATACTCCTCGCGCTTGCGCTCACGCCACTGCTGGCGCTCTTCACGGTTGAACTCGCGACGCTCCTCACCACCCTGCTTGGCGGCGTCATCATGGCGCTGGTCCCTGCGATCGTTGCGATCATTGCGATCGTCGTTGCGCCATGGACGGCGTTCACCTTTGCCGCCGCGATGATCGTCGAACGGACGGCGATCGTCATGACGATATCGCGGATTGCCGCCTTCCCGGCGTTCCTCGCCGTCACGGCGCGGGCGATCGTACCCGCCTTTGCGGTCGCCGCGATGGAAGCTCTTGTTGCCGTAGCCGCCACGCTTGCCGTAATCCTTGCGGTCGCCGCGATATCCGCGGTCGTCGCGACGCTGCCCGTCACGGTCGCGATACTCGCGCGGCTCACGGGAATCACCGTCACGACGGTCATCACGGCGGTCATCATGATGGAAATCCTTGCGGTAGCCATCTTTGTGGTAACCGCCCTTATGGAATCCGCCCTTGTGGAAGTCCTTACGGAACCCTCCACGATGCTCACCGTCACGACGTTCCCCGTCACGGTGGAAATCCTTACGATAACCGTCGCGGGAATATCCGCCACGACGCTCACCGTCGTTGCGACGTTCGCCATCGCGGTGTTCGCCGTCCTTGCGGAATCCGCCACGATGCTCGCCGTCACGGTGGAAATCCTTACGATAACCGTCGCGGCGCGGGCCCTTGTGGTATCCGTCACCGTCACGCTCGCCGCGCCCATGGCCGTACGACCGCCCATTTCCATTGCCGCGAGGCTTGAATCCCTTGCCGCCGCGGGATCCGGGACGACGGGATCCGAATGATTTGCCGTCTCCGCGCTTGCCGTTGCCGTGATGTTCTTCTGCCATACGTCTGCTTTCCGTGTTTCGTATGCACCGGTGTCATGAGGACGCCAATGCTCTGATGCTGTGTTGTTGTCTGCCGAAATTGTCGTTATCGGTTCTTCGCGGGTGATCGGGTTCACCCGTCCCTGTGCGTACCCGGCAGATGCCGGGACGGTGTCATTGCGCGCGCCGGACCGCGCCCAGAGCCTTCTTTCCTCGTCTGATCAGCGCGTAACCGCCCTCGAGGAAATCGTCCTCGGCGAGCAGCTGGTCCTGGTCTTCGACACGCTGGTTGTTGATGTAAACGCCACCGGATTTGATTGTTTTACGGGCTTCGGACACCGACTTGAACAGTCCGGCCTTGACACCTGCCTCAGCCACGCGGTCGCCTGCCGCGACCTGTGCGAAGGTCCGGCCGCCTTCACCATCGTCGACTTTCAGCCCCTCGATGGCGGCTTCCAGTGTGTCTTCGCCGATGGTCCGCAAATCGCCGCCACGGCCGAACAGTGCGGCCGCCGCGTCAATGGCCTGCCGGGTGGCTTCCTCACCGTGCACATAGCTGGTGACCTCCCACGCAAGCGTCTTCTGCGCTTCGCGGGCGCCAGGATTTGCTTCGACCTCGCCCGCAAGACGTTCGATCTCGTCCTTGGGCAGGAAGGTGAACACCTTGAGCAGTTTCACGACCTGGTCGTCGGGCTGGTTGAACCAGAACTGGTAGAACTTGTACGGGCTCAGCATGGTCGGGTCCAGCCACATGGCATTGCCCTCGGACTTGCCGAACTTCTTGCCCTGGGAATCCGTGATGATCGGGCTGGTCATCACGTTCACGGAGGTTCCCCGCACCTTGCGGATCAAGTCGAGGCCAGACGTGAGGTTGCCCCACTGGTCGGCGCCACCCGTCTCAAGCACCACACCGTATTCGTCGTACAGGTGCAGGAAGTCGTTGCCTTGCAACACCTGATAGCTGAATTCAGTGAAGGAGATGCCTTCTTCGGAGTTGAGACGACGGGCGACGGTCTCTTTGCTGAGCATGGTGCCGAGCCGGAAGTTCTTGCCGACATCGCGCAGGAAGTCAATGACCGACATGTTGGCGATCCAGTCGTAGTTGTTGACGAAACGCACGCCGTTGTCGCCTTCGGTATCAAGGAAACGCGAAATCTGCGTGCGCAAACGCTCAACCCACCCGGCGACAATCTCCTTGGGGTTGAGTGTACGCTCGCCGCTTTGCCGCGGGTCGCCGATCAGACCGGTGGCGCCGCCCACCAGAGCATAGGGCTGATGCCCGTCAGCCTGGAGGTGACGCATCACGATGAGCTGCACGAGATTGCCGATGTGGAGCGATGGCGCCGTCGGGTCGAAGCCGCAATAGTAAGAAATGGGATTCCCGTTGAGCACAGCCGCAAGCTGTTCCTTGTCGGTGGATTGGTTGATGAGTCCGCGCCATTCCAGCTCCTCCATAGGGGTGGAGAAGCCGGCATCCCTGTAATTCCTTACCTGGGCCATGATGCTCCCTCTGTTGTTGTCATGCAGTGCCGTGTGCTGTACCGGCACGTACCGCGACCCTGCCGCACAGACACACTCAATCTCATATATTGTGCCAGCTCATGCCGACAGCCGGGCATGGCCCGAGCCCGGCCGACACGCCTACTGCCACTCGGGATATTGCGACTGGTCAGAATATCGCGGCTGGTCGTCATCCGGCTGGATACCAGATGGCTGAGCGGTGAGCGACTGCGGCTCGAACGACTGCGGCTGGAACAGCTGCGGGGTGTCGGGAGCGGATCCGGTATCTTGGGACGAGACGCCGAACTGCAACGCGGACGACTGCTGGTCTGGGCTCGGCTGCGGGAAGAAGGTCTGTGGCTCGAACGTTTGGGGCTCGAACGTTTGGGGCTCGAACGTCTGCGGCTCCGGCGATTGCGGGGCAAACGACTGTGGTGTAAAGAATTGCGATTGTGACGATTGCGGGCCGAACGACTGCTGCTCGAGAGGCTGCGACCCGGACGATTGCGACCCAGCCGACTGCGGTTCAAACGACAACGGCTCGAACGTCTGCGGCTGATAGACGTTCTGCGACTGCTCCAGCATCGGTTCATCGGCCTGCGGCTGAGGCAGGAACTGCTGTTGCCCCGCATACTGTGGCTGTACCGGATATTGCGGCTGGAACATGCCGAACTGTGCCTGCGACAGATCCGGCGATGATGGCATCCCGGCACCGGCACCAGAGACGCGGGTGGCTGGGACGTTCACATCTGGGACGCTGGTGGCAGGGACATTGGGGGCGAATGTGACGTTCGTCGGCATCACCGGCATAGCTACGGCGCCCGTAGACATCGGCATGCTGGGCGCGGTCGCCTGCTGCTGCCACGCAAGCCTCGCCGTTCGCGCTGCTTGCCTCTTCTGGCGGAACATCTTCCACAGGCTCGAGATCAAGACAAAGAAAAAGGCGATCACGAAGCAGGCAGGACGGACCAAATCATGGGAATCTATCGATTTGACACCGTAGCCCATGCTCTGGGAGAACTCCTTTGCCAGGTCCTTGTTCGCGTTGTTGGCCATGGCGAAGAGGATGGAATACCGCTTGATATACACGCCGCCCCAATACCCTTGGTCGGAGAATTCAAGTCCGTTGGGCACACTCGTCAGCCCTGTCGCATCGGATTTCAGATCGTCGTTGAAACGGGACAGTGACTTTTTCGCGTCGATGGGGTCCAGGGCCTCGAGATAAATCACGGCGATTTCGTCATTATTCGGGACGGTGGCCAAACTGCACGAGTTGAAAGTGATTTCACCGGAGCGCAAACGCGATAAATCAGCACTGGAGAAGTCCGCAGCATTCGAGCACGAGTCACCCAAATCCTTGACCGTCATGCCGTGCTCCCGTGCAGCCTTCGAGAAGTCGTCCGGGCTTGTCCCGGTATCGACGCTGCAGCCGCCCAAGGGCAGAATCATGCCGCACAACAATGCGAAGACCAGAATGAACCGTCTGAACATGCAATCCGCGACGGCGCCACGTCTTGTACGCATAGCTGCGGTCCTTGGAACGAATCCTTCTGACGCGGCGGTTTCCTCGTCTCTCGCGGTTACAGAACCACCCATGGTTTCCCCGTTCTCTTACCGGATTCCAAAGTGTGCCCGACTGGTTCCCTTGGAAATTCCTTGCCTCACTGCTCTCCCAGTTTTCACCAAGCTATCATCATGCTTTGACAGATTCGCGTCGAATCACACACATCATCGTGTTCGATTTTGCATATTCACCGATTGTTGCCGTCGGCCGCATCGCCACCGTTGCGGTCAATCAGGTGTCGAACGGTTTCGATGAGTGAATCGTAGGTGCTGGATGTGGTGGAAGTCAGGCGCGGGAATGCATCAATCATGCGACGTTGCTGCGCGCTGAGCACACCCGTCGCCGCGTCGCGCAGCCGCGTAAACGTCTCCTGGGAGGATTCCGACCAGGCGTGCATTCGGCGCGTCAGCGTGGGCCCGTCCCACACGGGCAGACTCTCCCCCGCCCGCGAGGCATATTCATGAATCATGGCTTTGAGCTTGTCGAGATTCTCTTCGAAACCGGCCATACCGCGGACCGTCACGACAGTATCCCCCACGAGCACGGCAGCACAGACAGCGCATACCGCATGCAACACTGCAGACGGAATCGCCTGCGTCAGCGCCACGACCACAGGCTGAGCCACCTTGACGATGAGCACGCCCGCAGCGCCGAACACCACGGCCCCCAGCAGGCACACCCGTCCTTGGATGTTAAACCGGCGACGGCTGTAATCCCACCATCGCGCATGGAACAGTTGCTCCATGGCCCATGATGTCACGTATTCGAGCACGCTGGCACCACCAGCCGCCGCGAGGAACACGACCACCGGATTGGCGATGCCGCTGAGCAGCAAAACGGCCAGCACTGCCCCCACCCCGTATATCGGGCAGAGCGGACCGTTGAGGAAGCCTCGGTTCATCCAGCGGCGGCTCGCCGCGGACACCAGTATGGATTCGTAAGTCCACCCGGCGATGCTGTAGCCGATGAACCACAGGAACAGCCGTTCGAGTGTGCCGAGGATCATGCGCGAGACATCCGGGAGTGTCGGGGATGTCGGGCATACCGCTTGCGGCGCTTGAATCGCGTCGGCGACAAGGTCTCCCGAGTGGCGCTGATCTTATCCGCGAGTGACACGATGTACCCTTCGAGGTATTTTGGTGGAATCGGCGTCAACGGGAACATATGCCGCGCGATGCTATCACGTTCGACGCCGCCGAGTTGGAAGTCACGGGAAGCGTTGAGCAGCGCGGCCTGTCCATGGGTCAAACCGTGCAGACGATGCGTGCCGTTGTCCCACTCATGCCAGTCGTACAGGAAATAGTCGTGGAGCAGCGCGGAACGTACCAGGGCGCGTTGATCGACCCGGTTCCACAGACGCATCCGGTCCGCCAGCCAGATGCTGAGGCAGGCGACCCGGATGGAATGGGCGAAAGTCGTCACCGACCCATGCTGGTAACTGTTACGCTCGATGCGCATATGCTCATGCAGGATGATTTCCGCGCCCTGGCGCTCGACGATGCGCTGAATCTGGATTCGGTCGAGCATATCAGGCCAAAGAACCCGGGGCTTTGAAGGCGCTGCCGTCACTGCGCGATGTGGCGAAATGCCCCAGCTCGACGGCAAGGTTCTTCGCGGCGAGAATCTGTTCGCGCACCCGTGCCGGCGAAGTGCCGCCACGGCCGTTACGCGCCGTGACAGACCCCTTGGTGGACAGGACTTCACGCACTTGCGGGGCTTTGTCTGCGGGCAGGAAACCGCTGAACACGCTGATGAAATCGTCATCGGTCAAATCCCACAGTTCCTGGCCGCGGCCTTCGGCGAGCTTGACGCACGCGCCGGACAGCTCGTGGGCGTGGCGGAACGGCACACCGTTGCGCACCAGCCATTCGGCGATATCCGTGGCGAGCGCGAAACCGCGTGGCGCCTCCTGCTCGAGACGTTTCTTGTCGAAGACCATGGTGCGTAGCATGCCAGCGAATGCGGGCAGCACAACCTCAAGTGTGTCGACTTGATCGAACACCGCTTCCTTGTCTTCCTGCAAATCGCGCGCATATGCGGTCGGCAGGCCCTTCAGGGTGGCGAGCAGACCGGTCAGGTCGCCGATCAGCCTGCCGGACTTGCCACGGGTGAGCTCGGCGATGTCCGGGTTCTTTTTCTGCGGCATGATCGACGAGCCGGTCGAATAGGCATCGTCGAGTTTGACGAAGGCGAACTCCTGGGTGTTCCAGATGATGATTTCCTCGCTCAGACGCGACAGGTCGATGCCGGTCATCGCTGCGACGAACGCGAATTCCGCAACTACGTCGCGGCTTGCCGTCCCGTCGATTGAGTTTTCGGTGACGCGGCTGAAACCGAGTTCGCGCGCCACGGCATCAGGGTCAAGTCCCAGGGTGTTGCCGGCAAGCGCACCGGAACCGTACGGACTGGCGTCCGCCCGGTGGTCCCAGTCGACCAGGCGTTGTACATCGCGCAGCAACGGCCAAGCGTGCGCCATGAGCTGGTGGGCGAGCAGAACCGGCTGGGCGTGCTGCATATGGGTACGTCCGGGCATGACGGTGTCTCCCGCCTGTTCGGCCTGGCCGATCAGTGCTTGGACGACGTCGAGAATCTGCCCGGCGATGAAGCGGGCATGACGGCGCAGCCACATGCGGATGAGTGCGGCGATTTGGTCGTTACGTGACCGTCCTGCCCGCAGTTTGCCGCCGAGCTCGTCTCCGGCGATGTCCAGCAGACCGCGTTCGAGTGCAGTCGCCTCGTCCTCGTCCTCCTCGATGGGGGCGAACGACCCGTCGTCAACGGAACGCTGCAGCTGGTCGAGTGCGGCTTCCATACGATTGAGCTCGTCCTTGGTGAGCAGTCCCGCACGGCCGAGAGCGCGTGCATGAGCACGCGAACCAGCGATGTCGTCATCGGCGAGCCGCCAGTCAAACTGGGTCGATTTGCTCAGCCGCGCCAGCTCAGGCGAGGGACCGGATGAGAATCGCCCTCCCCACAGCGCGATTGAATGTTCCGGTGCGTTCGAATGTTCCTGTTCGTTGTTCTGTTCCATGGACGTTGGCGTCTTTCTGTCTTGTCTGGGTTGTCGGATTCGGCGTTGCCGGATGCAGCGTTGCCGGACTCAGTATTCCGCAGGCTTGTTGTGTCCTACCCTACACCGGTGATTCGTCAAACCGGCCGGATACGCCGGGAAGGCCATGAACCGGCGTGCCGGCATGGCCTTCCCAATGCATTCCCCGCACATAACACCCTGTGTCGCAAGGTGCGCGTGCCGCGGCTGGGGTTACTCGACGGTGTTCTCCGGCACTTCGATGCCGTTGCCGAACTTGACGTCACGAGCAGCGGCAACCTTGCTCGGCAGGCCGTAGATCTCGATGAAGCCGTTAGACGCGTGCTGGTCGAAGCTGTCACCGGAATCGTAGGTGGCGAGGTTGTAGTCGTACAGCGAGCTGTCGGAGCGGCGTCCGGTCACGACTGCACGTCCGCCGTGCAGGGTCATGCGGATTTCGCCGGACACGTACTTCTGGGTGTCCTCGATGAAAGCGTTGAGCGAATGGACCGCCGGGGAGAACCACTGGGCGTCGTAGACGAGCTCCGCCCAGCGCTTGTCGATATCGCGCTTGATGCGGTGCTGTTCACGTTCGAGGCAGCAGTTCTCGAGTTCCTGATGCGCGGTGATGAGCGCTACAGCACCCGGGGCTTCATACAGTTCGCGGGACTTGATGCCGACAAGACGATCCTCGATCAGGTCGATACGGCCGATGCCCTGGGCGCCGGCGCGGCGGTTCATTTCCTCGATGGCCTGCAGCGGGGTGACTTCCTTGCCGTCGATCTTGACGGGGACGCCCTGCTTGAATTCGATGACCACTTCGTCCTCGACCGGCGGGAATGCCGGGTCGTCGGTGTAGGAGTAGCAGTCCTTGGTCGGGGCGTTCCACGGATCTTCGAGGAAGCCGGTCTCGATGGCGCGGCCCCACACGTTCTGGTCGATGGAGTACGGGCTCTTCTCGGTCTGGGTGATCGGCAGCTTGTGGTCCTTGGCGAACTGGATTTCGACATCGCGGGTCAGGGACAAGTCGCGAATCGGGCTGATGGCCTTGAGCGTCGGGTCGATCGACTGGATGGAGACCTCGAAACGGACCTGATCGTTGCCCTTGCCGGTGCAGCCGTGCGAAATGGTGTCGGCGCCGAACTGGTGGGCTGCACGCACCAAATGCTTGGTGATCAGCGGACGGGAGATGGCGGAGACGAGCGGATAGACGCCTTCGTACATGGCGTTCGCCTTGAGGGCGAGCATGCAGTATTCGTCTGCGAACTCCTCACGGGCGTCCACGACATATGCTTCGACCGCGCCGCAGGCGAGTGCACGCTGCTTGATGGTCTCGAGGCTTTCGCCGCCCTGGCCGACGTCGAGGGACACGGCAACGACGTCTTTGCCGGTGCGCTCCTTGAGGTACGGGATTGCCACGGAGGTGTCGAGGCCTCCGGAATACGCCAAGACGATGCGCTTGTTGTCGCTCATGACTGCCCTTTCTGATTGGAGTTCTTGCATATCGATACTGTAATTATATACAGACCTATGCATAAGTATGCATTAAGCGGTGTTCCGCGTGTCGTTTTTCTGATCGGACCGCGCACGGACCTGTCTGCGGACAGGATTCGCATGCAAACCGCCGTTTGCTGAAACGAGCCACGATGACCAAACCCACGCAGAAAAGGTACGCAGAAAAAGGTACGCCCGGTGGATTGTCATTGTGGTGACAGTCCACCGGGCGTGGCACACAGGATCAGTCAGCGCTCTGCTGGCTGTTGGAGGAGGCGATGCTCAGCAGCCATTTGGCACGCGCGGCTGCCGATTGGTCATCCTTGCAGATGATGAGCACGGTGTCATCGCCGGCGATTGTGCCGAGCACATCGTCCAGTGATTGGCGGTCCATGACACTGGCCACATACTGGGCCGCCCCCGAAGGCGTATGTATCACCGCAAGATTGCGCGCCGACGCCACGGAAGTGACCAATCCGGACAGAATACGCGACATCTGCTGTTGCGCCGATTTCGGAGTCGTCGACTGCCCGTACCCCAACACGTAGGCGACCGTCCCGTTCTCGAGACGTGTTTTGGTCGCGTTGATCTCCTCGAGATCTCGGCTGAGCGTCGCCTGGGTGACGTCTATTCCCTCATCCGACAGCATGTCGGAGAGTTGAGATTGGGACGTGACGATGTGATGCAGCAGCATCTCCTCGATCGCGCTGAGACGAGCCGCCCGTGTCGCAGGCCGTTGCAACGGCGTTTTCTTGTCTTCCATAGCGTCCACGCAGCTTAGGCGAGCAGGCTTTCGTCGCCGCGCAGCTGGCCGGTCAGCCAGGTGAGCAGGGCTTTCTGGGCGTGCAGGCGGTTTTCGGCTTCGTCCCAGACCACGGACTGCGGGCCATCAATCACCGATGCGGTGACTTCCTTGCCGCGGTACGCGGGCAGGCAGTGCTGGAACAGGGCGTCCGGCTTGGCGAGCTTCATCAGTTCGTCGTTGACCTGGTAATCCCAGAACGGCTTGGAACGCTTCTCATACTCGGCTTCTTCGCCCATGGACACCCAGGTGTCCGTGAACACGCAGTCTGCACCTTCGACCGCCTCGCGCGGATCGGTGGTCACAAGGATGGACCCACCGTTTTCGGCCGCGATGCGCTTGGCGTCATCCACGATGCTCTGCTCAGGCAGATAACCGTAAGGTCCGGCGATGCGGACGTTCATACCCGCGGTCGCGCCAGCGAGCAGATAGGAGTTGGCCATATTGTTGGCCGCATCTCCCAAGTAGGCGATGGTCTGCCCGGCAAGCGCATCGACACCGCCGCGGAACTGGGCGATTGTCATGAAGTCGGCGAGCACCTGGCAGGGGTGGAACTGGTCGGTCAGCGCGTTGACGACGGGGACGGTCGCATATTTGGCCATCTCCTCGACGCGTTCCTGCCCGAAGGTGCGCCAGACGATGCCGTAGGCCATACGGGTGAGTACGCGCGCGGTGTCGGCGACCGGCTCGCCTCGGCCCAGCTGGGAGCCGGACTTGTCGATGACCAGCGGATATCCACCGAGTTCCGCCACGCCGATTGAGAAGCTCGAACGGGTGCGGGTGCTGGGCTTGTCGAACAGCACGGCGACGCCCTGCGGCCCCTCGAACGGCCGCTTGTAGAAGCGGTTTTCACGGAATTTCAATCCAAGTGCGATGATCTGCTTCTGCTCGTCATGATTGACGTCATCATCGCGAAGCATGTGGCGCAACTGCCCATCCATACGGTGTACTCCATTCTCTTTGGTTCTCTTTGGTCTGTACTGTCTCTTCGGCCTGTCCAACTCGGGCGTCGCCCTTGCACCGGTCGCGAACCGGTTGTACATCGGTCGTAGCGGCCACGAAGACCGTGACGTCAGTCGTCGGCGAGATCCGCCGGCACGCCCGCCATAATCGAAACGGCCTCATCCACATCCTGCGCGGAGACGATCAGCGGGGGCGCGATGCGCAGCGCATTCGGGGCGACGGCGTTGACGATCAGCCCGTGTTCAAGCATCCAGTTCATCGCCGCATGAGCGCACGGGTGCGCCAGCTCGACCGCATCCAGCAGACCGGCACCGCGCGTTGACTTGAACAGCGGATTGCCGGTAGCCATGATGCCTTCGCGCAGCTGCTTGCCTCGCGCCTGGGCGTTGGCGAGCAGATTATCATGCTCGATGACGCCCAAGGTGGCGAGCGCAGCCGCGGCCCCGAGCGGGTTGCCTGCGAAGGTGGATCCATGCGATCCGGGAGTGAACAGGTCGGACAACCGCTGTCCGAAGGCGATCATGCCGCCCATCGGGAAGCCTCCCGCCACACCTTTGGCGAAGGTGATGATATCCGGGGTCACACCACCGGAGAGTTCCTTCTGTTGGAAGGCGAACCAGCTGCCGGTACGTCCGATACCGGTCTGCACTTCGTCGATGATGAGCAACGCATGATGCTCGTCGCACAGCTGCCGCGCCTGGCGTACATACTCGGCGCCGACCGGCATGACGCCGGCTTCACCTTGGATGAGTTCCATGATGACCGCGGCGACCGGGCCTTTGCCGTCAGCTGCGGTTCCGGTCGCGTCGAATGCGGCCTTGAGCGCTTCGACGTCACCGGGTTCGACGAATTCGACCGCCGGAACGAGCGGCTCGAACGGCTCGCGGATCACGGGCTTCCAGGTGGCGCTCAGCGCGCCCAGAGTGCGCCCGTGGAAACCGTGGACCATGGAGATGATACGCGCCGGCTTGCCGCCTTGTTCAGGCAATGCACCCGGAAGTGTACGCCCGTACAGCTTGGCAAGCTTGATGGCGGCCTCGTTGCCTTCGGCGCCCGAATTGCCGAAATAGACGTGGGACCCTTCAGGGGCTCCGGCGAGCTTGACCAGTTTCGCCGCGAGTTCGATCTGCGGTTCGGTGGCGAAATAGTTGCTGGTGTGGGCGACTTTGGCCGCCTGCTCGCTGATGGCCTTCACCCACGCCGGATGGGCGTAACCGAGTGAGTTAACCGCGATACCTGCGAGGAAATCAAGGTATTCATTGCCGTCGATATCCCAGATGCGCGTGCCCTTGCCGTGATCCATGACGCGCAGCGGAGTGCCGAACACGTTCATGTGCACTTGCGAGTATTTGCCGAGCCATGCTTTGTCTTTGGTCCCGAGTTGTTCGAGCTGTCCGTCAGTCGTCATAGGAACTCCTCATTTCCACACCATCTTCGGGCACGACCATGGTGCCGACGCCTGCGGTGGTGAATATCTCGTTCAGAATCGAATGTGGTTTGCGCCCGTCGATGATGTGCGCCTGGGGCACTCCCCCATCGATGGCGCGCACGCATGCCTCCATCTTGGGCCGCATGCCGGTTTCCAGATCGGGCAGCATGTCGCGCAGGTTTTCGACGCCGATGCGGCCAATCAGAGAGTTGCGGTCCGGCCAATCCGCGTACAGGCCGTCAACATCGGTGAGAATCACCAGTTTGCGGGCGCCAAGCGCGGAGGCGAGGGCCGCGGCCGCGGAGTCTGCGTTCACGTTGAGCACCTGGGTGGCGTCTTCTTCGTCTGGCGCGACCGAGGACACAACCGGAATGCGACCGGCGGAAATCAGATCCTCAACAGCGGAGGCGTCGACGCTGACCACATCGCCGACGAGCCCGATATCGGTGGGTTTGCCATCGATGATGGGCTTGCGCTTCATGGCGGAGAACAGGCCACCGTCCTCGCCTGACAGGCCTACGGCCATCGGACCGTGGGAGTTGATGTAGCCGACCAGTTCGCGGGAAACCTTGCCGGTGAGCACCATACGCACGACGTCCATCGCCTCAGGCGAGGTGACGCGTAGACCGCCCTTGAACTCGGATTTAATGCCGAGTGCCTTGAGCATCATGGAAATCTGCGGGCCGCCGCCGTGGACGACGACGGGATGCATGCCCACTTGACGCAGGAACACCATGTCTTCGGCGAAGCACTGCTTGAGATGTTCGTCGACCATGGCGTTGCCGCCGTATTTGATGACGATCCGCTGCCCGGCGAACTCCTCGAGCCAAGGAAGCGCCTCGATCAGCACTTCGGCTTTCTGGTCCGCCCGCAGGTCGGTGTGCACGTCCAGGTGGTAGCCCGGACCTTTCAATTCACTCATGCCGTTCTTTCTGTATGTTCGCTTGATATGCCATGACCGGCATACCCTCGGTGGGCGACCTTTGCCGATCAGCTCTCGTAATCGGCGTTGATGTGTACGTATTCGTGGGTCAAGTCATCGGTCCACACAGTCGCTTCGGCCTCGCCGGCGTTGAGGTAGACGTCCACTCCCACTTCGCGCGGGGTCATATCGACCTCGGAGCGGTCACGCCCGGTGCCGCCTCCTTGGCAGATGCGCACGCCGTTGACGTCGACATCCACATGCGTCGGGTCGAATGGCGCGACACTAGGCGGAACCGTGCCCAGCGAGCTGAGGATGCGGCCCCAGTTCGGGTCGTTGCCGCTGACCGCGCATTTGAACAGGTTCGATGCGGCGATGGCACGCCCGCAGGCGAGCGCCGCGTCTTCACTGGTTGCCCCGTGGATGCTGATGCGGATGTCGTGGCTGGCGCCTTCACCGTCGCCTACAATCTGGCGGGCGAGGGATGCGCATGCCCGGCGGACGAGATCGTTGAATTCGTCCGGGGCCGGCTCCACGCCGGAAGCGCCCGACGCGAGCAGCAGCACGGTGTCGTTAGTGGACATGCAGCCGTCGGTGTCAATGCGGTTGAAGGTCACTGAGGTGCCTGCGGACAACGCGGCCTGCATGGCGCCCGGGGTGACGACGGCGTCAGTGGTGATGACGCAGAGCATCGTAGCCAGCTGCGGGGCGATCATACCGGAGCCCTTGACCATGCCGCCGATGCGGTATCCGTTGCCTTCCAACGCCACGGTTTTCGGCTTGGTGTCGGTGGTCATGATTGCGTGCGCGGCGTCGCTTCCGCCCTTTTCGCCGGAATCAAGCCCCGCGTAAGCGCTGTGCACTCCGGACAGGACGTGGTCGAGCGGCAGCAGCTCGCCGATCAGTCCGGTCGAACATACCGCGACCTTACCGTCTTCGACGCCGAGCAGTCCTGCCGCCTCATGCGCAGTGGCTTGGGATTGTTCGAACCCTGGTTGGCCGGTGCAGGCGTTCGCCCCGCCGGAATTGAGCACCACGGCCTTGAGATGACCGTCGGCCACCGCTTTGCGCGACCACTGTACCGGGGCTGCGCAGAATCGGTTGGAGGTGAATACGCCGGCCGCCGCGTCAAGCGGGCCGTTGTTGACCACGAAGGCAAGATCAAGCTTGCCTGCTTTCGCGGAGATGCCGGCGGCGACTCCGGCGGCGGAGAATCCTTGTGCGAACGTTACACTCATGGTGCCACTCCAATCTTGGTCAGACCTTGGTCCTCGGGAAGCCCCAAGGCGATGTTCAGCGATTCGACCGCCTGTCCGGCGGTTCCCCTGTTGAGGTTGTCGATTGCTGCGAAAGCGATGATTCTGCCTGCATGACGGTCAGCGACGACCTGAACGTGCGCCGCGTTCGAGCCGACCACATTGCCGGTGGCCGGAAGCGTACCCTGCGGCAGCACGGTGATGAAATCCTGCCCGGCGTACGCCTGCTCCCACACCGCGTGCAGCTGGTCGTCGCTCAGATCGCGGGCTGTTGCGGTCATCGGCGCACTGACCGTGGCGAGGATGCCGCGCGCCATCGGCACCAGCACCGGGGTGAAGGACAGCGAGAACTGCGACGCCTGCGCCGCCTGCAAACCGGCGGCATGGGCGAAGTTCTGCAGGATTTCGGGGATATGCCGATGGGTGCCGCCGACGCCATAAGGCACCGCGGAACCAAAGGCTTCGGCAGCCAGCAGGTTGGTGCGCTTGAGGTTCTTGCCGGCACCCGAATAACCGACGGCGAGGTCGGCGACAATGCCGGTATGTTCAACCAGCCCTTCGGCGATGCCGGGCTGCAACGCGAACGTGGTCGCGGTGACATTGCACCCCGGGCCTGCGATGCGCTTGGCGCCGGGCAACGCGGCGCGTTGACGGGTATACGTGCCGTCAGCGCTCTTGCCGGTGATAAGCTCGGGCATGCCGTACGTCCAGTGCTCGTAGAAATCACCGCCGTAGAAAGCATCCCAAGCGTCCCGCTCTTCGAGACGGTGGTCCGCACCCAAGTCGACAACGATGGACTGTGGGTCGAGCTTGGCGGCCAGAGCGCCGGAAGCGCCGTGCGGCAGGGCGAGCACGATGACATCATGCCCGTTGAGCACTTCCAGGGTGGTGTCCTGCACCGTCAAATCCGCAAGCTGCGGGATATGCGGCATATGCTTGCCCAGTCTGTCTCCCACCGAAGAATGACCTGCGACGCACGTCACCTCGAAATCGGGGTGCGCCGCCAGAATGCGCAACGCCTCCCCGCCTGCATACCCGGTAGCTCCTGCCACCGCGACGGTGTATTTTGCCATTTCACATCACTTCCCATGCATGATGGCTGCATATCAATACCGCCAGTATAGCATATCTATACAGAACCATGTATAACTATGCACGGGTGTGTCGCGCACAACTCAGGCAACACCACAGTCCGCCGTACACGCGCAGTCAGGCGCAGTCAGGCACTCAGCGAATCCGTTCCGCTTCCCGATCCGCCGCCGTACAGTTGGTTGCCGATCATCTGGTACAAATCGGCGGAGGTGATGCCTTTGACCAGCATCCACACCCACGCCACGGTGATGATCACATCGATGATGACCGCGGCGATGGCGAATCCTCGGCCTTTCATATGGAAGGTCTTGTCACGCCAAATCGAGACTGCCCCAAGGATCGCCGGGAGGATAGGCAATCCCATGAGCGCAAACACGAACGACACGATGGCTGAACTGTCCCAGCGCCCGTATAACGGATTGGAAGCGGGGTCGTTGACATCGATACCGTTGAAATACCGCGGCTGATAACCGGGTTGGCCCGGCAACGGCGCACCGTTCCTGCCTTGTTGCGGCCACACACCTTGCGGCCCGTACGGATACGGCCCGTACGGCTGGTTCGGATTCTGCTGCCCAGACTGAGTGTATTGCTCAGACGGATACTGCCGGGACGGGCCTTGCGGTTGGTTGCTCCCCGGCCATTGCCCCTGCTGCGGCGCGCCCACCCACGGCATTGCCGGCTGGGTGTTGCCGCCCTGTTGCCCCGCAGGCGAAGGATTGGCATCCTGACGCTTGTTCTTACCGCTGTCGTCATCGTCGCGGCCGAACTGGTAAGGGTTGTAATCGGCGGGGAACTGACTGCGCATAGCACCGTATTCCGGCGCTCCCGACCGGCTTGTCTGTGCGGACTGCGCAGAACCGGCGCTCTCGCCCGTGGTCTGCTGCGGTTCAGATGCCGTCTGTCCGGGACGATCGGCTTCGCTCATGGTTCCTCCTCGTTGCCGCGCTATGTCACGCACCGCGGCTGCCGTTGTCCGGCCTGTCCGCCGCCCAGCCACAAGGCCGGACAGCCTGAATACACATCTGCCGGCGCCCAATCCGGGAGCCGGCAGAATCAATGGCCCTCCGGGTGTGCGCCGCTTGCGCACACCACGATAGCACCCTTGTCAGCGTAACCGCCGATTACGCACGCAATTGCGCGCCAAGCTCAGCGGCGGCGTCGGTGACGGCCTTACGGACCGTAACGCTGTCCTGCGAGTCGAAGGTCTTGTCCGCGGAACGGAAGACCACCGAGAACGCAAGCGACTTCTTGCCTTCGCCGAGCTGATCGCCGGTGAACACGTCGAACAGCTGGATGGATTCAAGCTGGTCGCCTGCCGCCTTGCGGATCACAGCTTCAAGCTGAGCGGCACTCACCGTGTCCGGGACCGTGAACGCAAGATCCTGCTTGACCGGCGGGAAGGTCGAAATCGGCTTGGCCTGCACGGGCTTGCCGTCAAGTGTGCCGAACAGCGCGGTCAGATTGAGTTCGAAGGCGGCGGTATGCGCCGGGAATTCGAGCGCCTCGTTGACGTGCGGATGCAGCTCGCCGACCATGCCGACCTCGGTTTCACCGGCCATCACCTTGGCGGCGCGGCCCGGATGCCATTGCGCAGGAACATCGGCGGCAGCCGGCTGCGACAACGTAAGATGCGCGCCCAGACGGTCACTGATCCGCTGCACGGCCTCGACCGCGTCAGACCAATCGACGTCACGATGCACGCCCAGCCAGCCGGTTTCCTCAGCCTTGCCGGCAAGGATGCCAGCCACGTGAAGCGGCTGGTCCGGCAGACCCGCGTCCAATGCCTTGAGCTGTTCGTCGGTCGGCTTGACACCGCCGGGGAGCGCCGGGATGGCGGGGGCGTTCGGATTCCACAGGTACACATGCCCGATTTCATACAGGCTGACGTTCTCGATGCCGCGACGCAGATTGCGCTGCACGGTGTGAGCCAAGGTCGGCAGGACTTCGCGGCGCAGGAACGGACGGTCCCCGGCGAGCGGGTTCGCGATTTCCACGCTGACAGGCTTGACCGCGTCGGCGTCATAGGAGAACGCCTTGTAGTCGGCGTCGCCGACGAACGGGTAGCTCAGCGTCTCGACCATACCGTATTCGGCGAGCTCGTTGGCCACCTCACGGCGATGACGCTGGTCAGGGGTCAGGCCGACGGCACCGGACACTGGAGCCGGCGGCACGGTGGTCGGGATCTGGTCGTAGCCGACCAGACGGGCGACTTCCTCGACCAGATCGCACGGCTCGTTCAAATCAGGACGCCACGTCGGCGGGGTGACGGAGAATTCGCCATTGCCGCCACCGGCGACCATGCAGCCGATATCGGTAAGGATATCGCTGATCTTGTTGACCGGCGTATCGAGGCCTGCGACGCGACGCACCTCGTCGGCCTTGAAGTGGATAGGACGACGGCGTGCAGGCGTGTTGTTCACGTCGGTAGGATGCTCGGACGGCTCACCGTTGCCGTACTTGGTCATCAGTTCGGCTGCCATCTGCGCGGCTGCCGGCTGCAATGCGAAGTCCACGCCGCGTTCGAAACGCTTCGATGCCTCAGAAGGAATCTTGTGGCGACGGGCCGAACGCGCGATGGTGACCTGGTCGAAATGCGCGGATTCCAGCAGTACGTTCTTCGTCTCAGCGGTCACTTCGCCATACAGGCCACCCATCACGCCGGCGATGCCGAGGATGCGTGAACCGTGCTGGCCGTTCGGCGAATCCGTGATCAGCAGGTCTTCCGGGCTCAGGTCATGGTCCTTGCCGTCGAGCGTGGTGAGCTTCTCGCCCGCCTTGGCGCGGCGCACAACGATCGGGCCTTCGATCTTGTCCAGATCGTAGGCGTGCATCGGCTGGCCCAAGTCAAGCATCACGTAGTTGGTGACGTCCACAGCGAGCGAGATAGCCCGCATGCCTGAACGGATCAGACGGCGACGCATCCAGTTCGGCGTATGCGAGGACGGGTCGAAATTGCGCACCGCACGAGCATAATAGCGGTCGCAACCGGGGACACCGTGAATCGGGTTGTCGTCTTCGATGGACACTTCGATGTCGGACGGGGTGCCGGTCGCCACGGCGGTCAGATCCGGCGCCTTCTCGTTGAGCTCAATCACCGGATCGGTGAACTTCGCACCGGTGGAATGATGGTATTCGCGCGCCACACCACGGTAGGAAAGCGTGTACCCACGGTCCGGGGTGATGTTGATCTCGAGGATCGGCTGGTCCAGATGCAGCAGGTGCATCGCGTCGTCACCGGGCTTGAGCGCCTCATACTCGTCAGGCGTGAAGCCGTAGTTGCGCAGCAGGATGATGCCGTCATGATTGTCGCCGAGTCCGAGTTCGCGTTCGGAAGCGCACATGCCGTCGGACATATGCCCGTAGGTCTTGCGCGGTTCGATACGGAAATCACCGGGCAGCACAGCTCCCGGCAGCGTGACGACAACCTTCTCGCCGGCGGCCATATTCGGCGCTCCGCACACGATGCCGCGCGGCACCTTGTTGCCGTTCTCGTCGACGGCATTGTATTTGTCGCCGACATCCACATGGCACCAGTTGATGGTCTTGCCGTTCTTCTGCGGTTCCGGCGTGGCATCCACCACATAGCCGACCACGATCGGACCGGTCACCTGGGAAGCATGGATCTGCTCCTCTTCGAGGCCGACCTTAACAAGATCCTTGGCAAGCTGTTCGTAGGTCAAGCCCTGGGGAACCTCGACGTGTTCCTTGAGCCAGTCAATATCAACCATAGGCATGGGTCAATCACTCCCCCATCACAAACTGTTCGCTGAAGCGCACGTCACCTTCGACGAGGTCGTGCATGTCGTTGATGTCGTGGCGCAGCAGAAGCGTACGCTCCATGCCGACGCCGAACGCGAAGCCGGTGTATACCTCCGGGTCAAGCCCTGCGGACTTGAGCACGTTCGGGTTGACCATGCCGCAGCCGCCCCATTCGAGCCAGCCGGCGCCGCCCTTCTTGTCAGGGAACCACAGGTCAAGCTCGGCGCTCGGCTCAGTGAACGGGAAGTAGCTAGGACGCAGACGGGTCTTGGCCTCGGGGCCGAACATGGCGACGGCAAGCTTGTCCAGCACGCCCTTGAGATCGGCCATGGTCAGATGCTTGTCCACCGCGAGCGCCTCGCACTGGTGGAACACCGGGGTGTGGGTGGCGTCGAGCTCGTCCGTGCGGAACACACGGCCCGGGGACGCGATATACAGCGGAACCCCGCGGGTAAGCAGCGCGCGCACCTGGTCGGAGGAAGTCTGCGTACGCAACACCATGTTGGAGCCGACGAAGCCCGCAGCGTCCTTGGCCTGGTTGCCCTTGACGTAGAAGGTGTCCTGCAT
>NZ_JBJEIH010000036.1:0-1717 GCF_051876855.1 Bifidobacterium sp. | reverse complement strand
GCCTTGCTCGCTTGCGTCATTGCCGATTCCGCACCCGCATACTGGGTTTTGATGGCTTTCAATTCCTCCGAGCTGGAGGCTTTTTCGATCTTCCCGATGCCTTCGTTGACCGCTGCGGTCACCGCCTGTGCATCGAATACCGCGCTCTGTGCCACGAGTACCCTTTCTTATTTCAGTGAAACGTCGCTCTCGCTCAAGCCGTTGTACCGTCTTCACATTTTCCCAATATGACTCGACATAGCCAGGCTCATGAGCATGACTGCCGCGCTGGTCGCCAGGTTCAGCGATTCGGCCTTGCCGTAAATCGGGATGGCGACAACACGGTCGGCTTGCTC
The DNA here is from genome assembly GCF_051876855.1 of Bifidobacterium sp. Taxonomy (GTDB): domain Bacteria; phylum Actinomycetota; class Actinomycetes; order Actinomycetales; family Bifidobacteriaceae; genus Bifidobacterium. The sequence goes on along the minus strand of NZ_JBJEIH010000036.1, from coordinate 1,382 downwards.
AACCAAGTGGGCTGGCAGACCGCGTGCCTCGTTGCCGAACAGCACGGTAAGCGGGCGGCTGGAGTCCTGCAGTTCGTGTTCCAGCATGTGGCCGCGTTCGCCGAGCAGACCCGGCAGCTGTTCGGGGGCGCGCTCCGGCGTGCCATGCACGTCGGCGGCGACCAAAGTGCTGTGCTCGCCGGCGCACCAACCAAGGAAATCCTGGGTGGTCATGGTCAGGACCGGCACGTGGAACAGGGATCCAGCGGTGGCGCGAACAACCTTGGGATTGAAACGGTCGACGCTGTCATCCACGAAAATCACGGCGTCACAGCCTGCGGCATCGGCGGCGCGGATCACAGTGCCAGCGTTGCCGGGGTCGCGCACCTGCCAGAACGCGGCGACCATGGGATGATCCGACCAGTCGAGATCATCGGGGTCGTCTTGCATGCGTTCGGTGAGGCCGACGGCGGCGATGCCTTGGCAGTCCCCGCTGATTTGCCGCATGACCTGGGCGGTGGCGCCGTGGATGTACAGGCCGCCCTGCTGGCCCGCCCGCGGGTTGTCAAGCGCCTCGCGGTAGATTTCGGCGATGGTCTGGTTCGCCGGCTGATCGTCCCCGCTCATCTGTACGTACAGGTCGGTCACGGCGTCGGGACGCCAACGGATCGCTTCACGCACGGATTGCGGGCCTTCGATAAGGAAGCGCCCGGAGCGTTCGCGCTGCGACTTGGACTCCAAGCCGGCGATCTTGCGCACTCGATCGGCGTGCGGATTGCTCAGTATCTCATTGTTCAACGGCATACCGCCCACTGTACGCGGCGGCGGCTACCTGGCGTGGCGTGCGAGGATTCGCTCACACGACGGGCAACTACCACAACCCTGCCCACCCGCACAGCATTTAACCGGGCCGCCGTGCGAGGAATGGCTCACATAGCGACCAACTAGTACTCCCCCCAGACCACTCCCACAGCGCCAACTGGGTCATCGTGCGAGGCATGGCTCACACGGCAGCCGACTTACACACCCCAAACAACCGACACAATGCCCAACCCGGCCGCCGTGCGAGGATCCGCTCACACAATGACGGACAAGACGCCCAAACCAGCAGAATCCGTCGCCCAACCGGTCACCGTGCGAGCCAATCCTCACACAGTGACCGGTAAAGACCTGCAAAACTAAGAATCAAAGGAGGCAAAGGGTCATCGTGTGAGGATCCGCTCACACTACTGCCATCTAGCACACCCCAGACCACAAGCGCAAGGGCCCGCCTGGCCAACGTGTGAGGATCCGCTCACACGATGGACACTGTCACCACGGGCCGGGCGGCGGCGCATTGTCGAACGCACCCTCCATACACGCGCCCTCCATACAAACTGGTTACGCTGGGTGAGGCCTAGGCG
>NZ_JBJEIH010000035.1:42011-48137 GCF_051876855.1 Bifidobacterium sp. | reverse complement strand
CACGACACACCCCGGCACCAGACACACTTGACAAATTACATAGGGACACCCCCCACGACGGCAACAAACGACGACAGCAAGCAACAGCAACGACAACAACGAAACAACGACGATGGGCGTCCGGAGCGCCATCATCGCCCCGGACGCCCATCGTCACGTCCCCTGATGGATGCCGGAGCCCAAGTATCCGGCATCCATCCAGCTTCTTCTTATTTCTTCTTCGGGTCAGGCCTGCTCAAGCGCCTGATCGAGGTCGGCAATCAGATCATCCGCATCCTCAATGCCCACGGACAGACGCACCAGGTTCGCCGGAACCTCAAGCGTCGTCCCGGACACCGAGGCGTGGGTCATGGCCGCCGGCAGCTCAATCAGGGATTCCACGCCGCCAAGCGATTCAGCGAGCGTGAAGATCTTCGTAGCCGCGGCGAACCGCTTGGCCGCCTCAAGCCCGCCCTTGAACTGGACGGAAACCATACCGCCGAAGCCGCCGTGCATCTGGCGTGCGGCGATTTCATGGCCCGGATGCGATTCGAGACCCGGATACCACACGCGCTCAATCTGCGGCTTGCCTTCGAACCATTCGGCCACCTTGAGCGCGTTGCGGCTATGCTGCTTGACACGCAGATCCAGCGTCTTCAGACCGCGGATGTCAAGCCAGGAATCGAACGGGGAAGGCACCGCGCCAGCGGAATTCTGCAGGAATGCGACCTTGTCGCGAAGCTCCTCGTCGTTCAGCACGACCGCGCCGCCGACCACGTCGGAATGCCCGCCAATGTACTTGGTCGTCGAGTAGACCACCACGTCGGCGCCATCATCGAGCGGATGCTGCAGCACCGGGGATGCGAAGGTGTTGTCCACCGCAACCTTCGTGCCATGCGCATGCGCGACTGCGGTTGTCGCCGCGATATCGGTGATGTTGAGCAGCGGATTGCTCGGCGTCTCCACCCAAATCCACTCGTAGTGCTTGGATTCGAGGGCCGCGCTCACCGCCGCGGTGTCGGTGATATCGACCACGTCAAGGTTCACGCCCCACGGCACGAACACCTTGGACAGCAAACGGTAAGTGCCACCGTACACGTCGTTGCCGAGCAGGACACTGTCGCCCGGCTTCAGGGTGGAACGCAGCAACACGTCAATCGCGGCGAGGCCGGACGAGAAGGCGAGCGCATACTTGGCGCCTTCGATGGCCGCGAGCTGGGCGTCGAAGGAATCACGTGTCGGGTTGATGGAACGGCTGTAATCATAGCCGTTGCGCAGACCGCCGACGCCGTCCTGCTTGAAGGTAGAGGTCATGTAGATTGGCGTGACGACGGCACCGGTGATCGGGTCAGGCTCCTGACCGGCGTGGATGGCGCGTGTAGCGAGCTTGGTGGCGGCGAAATCCTTGGCGGACTGTTCGAATGATGCGACGGACATGATTGTTGTTCCTTTCATACGCTGGTTTCGAGCGTATCTGGTTATGCGGGGTTTGTCCCGCGTGTCGGTATCGGTTTTGGTGATGACGGGTTGGTATCGGAATGCGGTTGATTGTTGGATCGCTGACGCGCGAGCAAAATCACGCGAGCGCAATCACAGGTACTGCTCGGCGATGGACGGGCTGCTGGTACGGTCGACGACGTCGCCGTAGCCGTTGGCTCGCATCCAGTCGTCGTTGAAAATCTTCTCCAGATAGCTGCGTCCGGAATCCGGCAGCAGCACGACGACCAGCTGATGCTCGTCCAGATTGTTCTCACGCGCGTATTTGAGCGCCCCGGCGACCGCCATGCCGGAGGAACCGCCAACCAGCAGGCCTTCCTCCTTGGCAAGACGGCGGGTCATTTCGAAAGCCTCGGCGTCGGTGACCTGCTTGATGTCGTCGGTGATGTTGCGATCGAAGGCCTCAGGGTAGAAGTCTTCGCCAACGCCCTCGATGTTGTACTGGTGGACGTCATTCGGGTTGGAGTAGATGGAGCCTTCCGGATCGGCGCCAATGACCTTGACGGCACCGTTGGAGACTTCCTTGAGGTAGCGGCCGGTGCCGGAAATCGTACCGCCCGTGCCGATGCCGGCGACGAAATGCGTGACCTTGTGGTCGGTCGCTTCCCAGATTTCCGGGCCGGTGGTCTCATAGTGGCTGCGCGGACCGTTCGGGTTGCTGTACTGGTTCGGCTTGAACGCACCGGGGATGGTGGCGGCGAGTCGGTCGGACACGTTGTAGTAGGAGCGCGGGTCGTCCGGCTCGACGTTGGTGGGGGTGACGACGACTTCGGCGCCATACGCCCGCAACACTGCGCGCTTGGATTCGGACACCTTGTCCGGTACGACGAAAATCGTGCGATAGCCGCGCTGCTGGGCGACCAGGGCGAGACCGACACCCGTGTTGCCGCTGGTCGGTTCCACGATTACGCCACCCGGCTTGAGTTGGCCAGATTCCTCGGCTGCGGTGATGATGCGCTCGGCGATGCGGTCCTTGGATGAGCCGCCCGGGTTGAAATACTCGACTTTGACGACAATGTCCGCTTTCACGCCATCGGTGACGTGGTGCAGGCGGACGAGAGGGGTGTTGCCGATGAGGTCGGTGAGTGAATCGTGGATGGTCATGATGTCTCGTTTCTGTGCTTGGGCTTTGTGTCTTGCTTTTGATGGGCTGGCCGATGGATGGGTCGGTGGTGTGGCGCCTGGCCATCGGTTGAGTGCACAAGAAACGGTTCCGGCGAGATGTGATGTCGGTTGTTCCGACCACATCGGTTCGGGTGATTGCCCGGCGAATCGCCGGATCATCGTGATTGCGTCACAATTCAGTGTTGACGATGTTCATGATGGTTATTCGTCTTGCTGCAATCGTGTGCAGATCCGCATGCCCTTCCATGTGGTCTGCCGGAATCCTATCTCAAGTTGTGCGTTGTCAACCGCTCGCCAAGGGGCGTCGGTTAGCGACAACAACAACATGAGAAATACGTCATGGCTCTTACCATAGCATGCCCCATGACAACGGCGTGTCACAGCGTCTCATATCGTAAGACGCCTTTTCGAATGACCGGGACTTGCAACGGGACGCTTAGGCCTTGTCGTGGTGTTCATCCACCCGTGGCCGCAGTGACCGACCTGCTTCGGCAACCGCTTTACCGATGCGATATTCGTCAGTCCCCGCGTGTCCCTGAGATACAGTGGAGTCATGCACAGCACCGCCAACGACCACAAGAGCGCCCCGACGTTCGCAAGCGACAACGCCGCAACAACAACCGTCGAGCGCGCCAAGCCGCACACCCGGCATCGCATTCCCCGCATTCTTCGCCCGGATTGGCTGCCATTCGCGATTGTGTGGGCCGTGGCGTCAGTCATCATCGTACTGCTCACCGTCTCGACCCATCCGACCGACAGTACATACGCGCTGCAATATTCGGGCGGAACCTTCCTTGTGGACCGGGCGCAGTATCAGCGGCTTGCCGACGCGTTTCTCAACGGCAGAACATGGCTTGACGTCCATGTGCCCGACTGGCTCGCGGCCATGGACAATCCGTACGACGTGCAGGCCAGAGGGGCACAGGGCACGGCCAGTGGCGACCCATCGCTGTGGGATTGGGCGTTCTATCACGGACGCTATTACTGCTATTTCGGGCCACTCCCGGCAATCGTGCTGTTCGCCCCGTTCAAGGCGTTGACCGGCACGGACCTGTCAACCGCAGCTGCGTGCGCGATCCTCGCCATCGCCGCGTGCGCATCACTGATTTTCCTGGTGCAGACCCTGTGGAAACGGTTCTGGAAGGGGACGCCACGCTGGTTCGTCGTGCTGGCGTGCACCGCAATCGTCGCGGCATCGGGACTGTCCTATCTGGTTCTCGTCCCATGGTTTTATTCGATTCCGATTCTCGCCTCGCTCGCGCTTGCGCCAGCGGGAATCGCGCTGTGGGCCCGATCCGCTGACGATAGCGGCTCCGCTCCCCGAACCGGGATGGTAGCTGCAGGGTCGCTACTTGTCGCACTCACCATGACATGCAGACCGACATTTATTCTGACAGCGGTCTTCGGTCTTATATTGCTATGGCCGCAAATCAGGTCGCGCGAAATGCTTGCCGTTCGGTCACGACACGCGATTCAAGCCAGCCTTGCGGCAATCGCGCCGTTCCTGGTCATCGGGGGCGTGATGATGTGGTACAACACTATCCGGTTTGATAACCCGTTCAACTTCGGTGCGGCATATAATCTGACAGGATTTGATATGACGCAACGTCATGTCAGTCTACAAGCTCGATTGTTCAGCGCCTCCTTGCTATTGTTCGCACCGATGAGATTCACCCGCAGCTTCCCGTTCACAGCGAATGTCTTCGCAACGGACGGAACGAACCCGTGGGCATTTCTCATCCGCAACAGGAACGTCATCGCGGAGCCGACCGTCGGCGGTATCGTCGCGTTGTCGCCGATTTGCCTGCTCGCGATACCGGCGGTCATCTGGTTCATTGTCTCGCTCGTCTCACGCAAGCGGGTGAACGACGCCGTGGTAACGGGGACGTCTAGGGCACCAGAAATGCCACATGTTTCGCAAATCTCAGGGGCCTCAAGATCATGCGCATTCGGGATAACCTGCCTGTTGCTCGCCGGCGTCCTCGCGTGCATCGACGGACCGTTCGGCGTCAACGCGCGGTATATGTGTGATATGGCGTGGCTGGCGCTGATCGGTACCATGTGTCTGCTGGCCCCGATGGAGTCGGCGAGCCGCGATAAGGGACATCGCTGGCTGACCATCACGATTGTGATCGTCTTGGTGCTTGGGCTCGTGCTGCAAGCGCTTTGGCTCATGACGACCGGTCGGCTCGAAGCCTGGAATGTCTCGAATCCGGCACTATACGCGTGGCTGCAGGGAGTGTTCACGCGCTGAGCGCATCTGCCGCCGCAGGTTTTACTGCAATCTGCGCGCGAACCGCCCTTAGGAATCCGACAAGCTGGGTAGCACTCCACAGTCTTTACCCCGATTTGCACGCGGACCAGTCCCATATGAATGGCTGCAAAGCGAGGGACGGCACTTCTGTGCTCATCTATCAGGACCATCAGGCGACATGCGATAGACAACAGGCAGTAGACAACAGGCGGTAAGCACAGTCAACCAACAACAGCAACAGATAGCATCATCAGCTCGCACCTCTGTCTCATTTCTTTGATTGTGAGCCGCCACTCACAATCAAAGAACTTTCACGCACCAGCCACCCCCGCAACGGGCAATCACCACGTTGATTGTGAGCCGCCACTCACAACGAAGCATCAATGTCTGCGGATTCGTCTCGGAACATCGTACTCTCCCCTTGATTGTGAGTCGCCACTCACAACGAAGAGACATCAGCTCACGAGTCACCCCCGCAACGTCTCACTGCCCTGTTGGCTGTGAGCGACCACTCACAACTAGCTCCAGCACAGGACGATCGACGCACACTTCCAAGCAACCAGATCGTTGATTGCGAGTCGCCACTCACAACAAAGGACTCCAGTCGTGACAATCATGCCGGGCTTACCCAAACCACCAACCAATTGTGAGTCGTCACTCACAATCAGCAGTCACGACCGCCCAACCATACCTGCAATGCCCACTCCCGCTCTTGGTTGTGAGTCGCCACTCACAACCAACGGTTGAACGTCGGAAACCCCGAACGCCGTCACGCAAGTCGTCTGCCGATTGTGAGTACAGACTCACAATCAATGCGTGCAGCCACGCTGTATCCGCCCCAGCCGCATTGCCGACTCATCGATTGTGAACGGCCACTCACAACCAACGGACGTTGACTTACCAGCCGCACCCGCAATGACCAACCCTCACGGTGATTGTGAGTCGCCACTCACAACGAAACGACAGAATCTGCGAATCGGCGTCGAATCGCAAACACTCGGCCACTGATTGTGAGTCACCACTCACAATCACTGCGTAATGCCGCACGGACCACAGGTGCAGCAGTGGGATTGCCCCGTGGTAGTGAGTCACCACTCACAACGAAGTGGTATCGGATCGCCAGCCGCACCTGCAACGACCGATTGCCGTACCCGATTGTGAGTGACAACTCACAATCGACTACAGTGCGGGGCGGTCGATGCACATTGCCGTACCCGATTGTGAGTGACGACTCACAATCAACTACAGTGCGGGGCGGTCGATGCACATTG
>NZ_JBJEIH010000035.1:38490-41911 GCF_051876855.1 Bifidobacterium sp. | reverse complement strand
GATTGTGAGTGACGACTCACAATCAACTACAGTGCGGGGCGGTCGATGCACATTGCCGCACGAACGACTCATTGGTTGTGAGTCGCTACTCACAACCAGGTACGGGACGAGGGAAGCCACCGCATCCGAACACCAACACCAATGCCGCACCACCGGCCACCAACCCCGACACTCCCGACACTCCCGACACCGCGACCCAACCCACAACCAACACTCCCGACACCGCAATCCAACATCACCACCACCAACACCACCGGCACCAACACTCCTGACACCGCAACCCCGCACCGCCAACCTCAACACCACCGGCACCAACACTGCCGGCACAACGCCAACGCATCGAAATGCTCTCGCAACACTGCTGGCACGCGTGCGTCTAAGGTGGAAGCATGAGCGAAACATCAACATCAGCCGCAGCCGACATCCAGCCGATCATCGAAACCCAGCCCGAACGCACTGATCTGCCGCTCGCGGTCATGCCGGTGGTCGTTGCCTCCATGATCCCGTATTTCAAGGAAAACATCAGCCTGTTGCACGACGTGGTGCGCCTGCGCATGTACGGCGATTTCACGCTCGATGAAGACACGATCGTCGAACGCTGCAAGGACGCCGACGCCGTAATGGTCATCGGCTTCCATGTCGCCGATTCGATCTTCAACCGCCTGACCGAAGACGCCCACGTGCGTTGTTTCGCGTTCGGCGGCACGGGCGTCGCGAGCTACATCAACTTGCAGGCGGCACGCGATCGCGGCGTGCGTGTGTGCAACGTCGTGCGTTACGGCGATCATGCGGTCGCCGAGCACGCGTTCGCACTGCTGATGGAACTCGCCCGGCACGTCGGCGATCTCAACCGCCAAGTGCATGCCGGCAGCTGGGAAGGCGCCGACGGTTACGCTTTGCATGGCAAGACGGTCGGATTGGTGGGATTCGGCGGCATCGGCCAGGTGTTCGCCCACATGCTCCAAGGGTTCGGTATGAACGTACTCGTGTGGAATTCGCATCTTGACCAGGACGCTGTCTCGCGGCTCGGAGTCACACCGGTCGATGATATGGGCGATATGTTCGAGCGCTCCGACATCATTTCCCTGCACATGCCGCTGCTCGCAGCCACCAGAGGCATCGTCACCGCGCAATCGCTGGAGCATATCAAGCCCGGAACGTTGTTCATCAACACCGCGCGCGCCGAGGTCATCGAACAGGGTGCGCTTGCCAAGCGTCTGGCCCGCGGGGATGTGAAGGCCGCGTTGGATGTGTTCGAGCATGAGCCGCTTCCCCAAGATGACCCGCTGCGCCGGGTTCCAGACATCATCTTGACCCCGCATGTCGCTTGGCGCAACGAGGAAGCGTATCGCAACCTGACTCGTCAGGTCTTCCAATCGGTCGCCTCGTTCGCCACTGGAAGCGATTTCAACGCCGTGGTCAAATAGTTCACATCGCCATTCCGCGATCGGCTCGTGATTACTGCGCTCCCCTTCTGCTTCTGCCGACGCTCACCCGCGTCTCAGCGTCAGCAGAAGCAGAAATGACGGGAAGCGACTTGCTAGATAGGGTTGTCGGGCGGCACCACCACGATGACAGCAACCATACGGCGGACGACACCATCCAGTGACGACCACGACCGACGCCGCGTCACCATGCGGCGGCATCGATGAGCTGTTTCGTGTAGGCGGATTGCGGATGTGCGAGCAGCTCACCGGTTTCGCCGGCCTCCTCAATCCGCCCGTTGTGAAGCACGACGATCCGATCCGCGATGTGCTGCACGACCCCCATATCGTGGGAGACGATGACCATGGCGGTGCGCGGCCGCTGCCGCCGGATTCTCGAAAACGCTTCCAGAATCTGGACACGCGCGGACACATCGATTGCACTCATCAGCTCGTCGGCAAGCACGATGCGCGGTTCGGCGACTATCGCCCGCGCGATGGCGACGCGCTGCGCCTGCCCGCCTGACATATCGACCGGATACCGCCCGACGAACTCATCCGGATCAAGCCCGACCGTTGTCAACGCCTGGCGGACCGCACCGGCGATATCTTCCGATGCCGCTCGCTGCTCACCATCGCCCGCTCTATGCCCGACTTGTCTTGCAATGAGTCCTTCCGCAATCGATTCGCCGGCGGTCCAACGCGGATCGAGCGAGGTGAACGGGTTTTGGAACACCAGCCCCGATTCATGCCTCAAGCGCATCATGCCCGGCGAACGCACTCCGCTCAAGATTTCACCCCGATACGTGACCGTACCCGAATCGGCCTGTTCCAGGCCGAATGCAATCCGTGTCAGCGTGGTTTTACCGGACCCCGACCCGCCAATCACTGCCAGGCACTCCCCCTCGGAGACATCCAGATCCACGCCGAACAGCACTTGGGTCCGTCGCGAGCGGTGCCCGAAAGACTTGTCAATCCCGCGCACGGACAGCAGCGGGGCACCGCCGTTCGTATCGGCAAGGCCGTCACGCCCCGTCCGCGTTTCAATCGCGGATTGTTCATTCATCTCACGCATGATACCGCCTCCGATCCGCGCTACAAGCGGCACCCGAGCCAGAGCCCGAGCCCGACTGCACGCCGGAACCCTCACCCGAGCGAACACCCGCAGCACCCGAACCCGTGTCCAGTGTCAGCAGCTTCGCGGCACGCACCAACGCGCGTGTCGCCGGCTCCCCGGGATCGCGAAGCAAATCCTCCGTCCCTCCCGTCTCGGCCACACGCCCGCCGTCGATGACGACGCATCGCGTGGTCGCCCGCGACAATACCGCGAAATCATGGGTGATGAACAGCATCGACGCCCCGGCCGATTCGACCAACGAAACGAGCAGATCGATGATGGAACGCTGCACGATCGCATCGAGCGCGGTGGTTGGCTCATCGGCGATAATCAGCCGCGGCGAGGTGATCAACGCCGTGGCGATGCCGACACGCTGCTGTTGGCCGCCGGAGAGCTCATGCGGGTAGGCGCCCGCGAGCCTTCCGGACAGTCCGACCCGTTCCAGCATGGTCATCGCCCTGTCGTGCCGCTCATCGGCGTCCAGATCATAATGCAGGCGCAACGGCAGACAGACCTGTTGTTCAACGGTCAGCACCGGATTGAGCGCCGCTCCGGGGTTCTGGAACACAAGCCCGACATATCGACCGCGCAAATCCGCAAGTTCCGCATCATCCACGGTGTCAATCCGTTTGCCGCCGATGGTCACGTTGCCGTCCACGCACGCGGTTCGAGGCAGCAGCCCGGTCACCGCTTTGACCAGCATGGATTTGCCTGACCCGGATGCCCCGATCAGCCCGACGCGTTCGCCGGCATCGACATGCAGAGACACCCGCTTCAATACGGCATGTCCGCCGATGGTCACATTCAGATCGCGGACATCAAGGATTGCGGGGCGCACGCTACCGGCGGTGTTCGTCGCACGGCTCGCGTCGGCATGACC
>NZ_JBJEIH010000035.1:22705-38390 GCF_051876855.1 Bifidobacterium sp. | reverse complement strand
TGCCATCGACCCCGGCAACATTCGCAGTCATGCCGCTCACATTCAGCTCACTCGCGTCCAGATTGCTCACGATTCCGTCTCCTCGCCTCGACATGCCTGCCCCGAGCATCCCCCTGACGCCCGACGCAACTGGGGATTGGCCAACGGGTCCGCGCAATCGCGAATCGCATCCCCCAGCAAATACAGCGCGGTCACCACGAGCGTGACCACCAAGCCCGGCCAAAGCACCGTCAGCGGATACACGCTGATCAGCCGCACCGACGTGGTCAGCGAATGCCCCCAACTCGGCATGCCCGACGGCACACCGACACCCAGATAGGTCAACCCCGCCTCGGCGAGAATCGAAGTCCCCGCGCTCATCGACAGCTGCACGGCAAGTACCGGGAAGGTCGAGGGCACAATATGTCTCACGAATACACGCCACGGGCCGACACCGCTCGCCTTGGCCGCCTCCACGTATGCGCTCCTAGCTGCCAAAGCCGCCGTCGGCCTCAGAATTCGCGCCATATTCAGCCCGTACGTGATACCGCACGCCGCGACGACCACCGCGATGGACGTGCCGAAGGGGGCGGCGAACAGCAGGGCGAGCAGCACCGTAGGAATCGCGATAAGCGCGTCCACAACCACTACGCTTGCCGAGGCGAGCGTCCGGCGGGTCGATACCATCGCGGCGGTGAGCGCGAGCCCGATTGCCGCGGACACCAGCACGGTCAGCACGGCAACCGCCAGATCCGTGCGCGACCCGGCCATCAGCCAGCTGAGCACATCCGCGCCTACACCATCCGTACCGAGCGGATGGGCAACGGACGGCGACGCCCACACATCGTCGCCATCGGTGTGCAGCAGCGGGTAGGGCGTCCACACGAGCGACACCGCGGACACGACCAGCCACAACGCCATGACAATCAGCGCAAACCGCCCACCTGGCCGTTCCCACATGCTGCGCAGGATAATCCCAAGCCTGACGTGCAACGGCAATCTGCCGTAGAAGCCGCCGCGGGACGGGTGTCTCACAGGTCCGACATGCCGCGAATCAGCAGCATTGGTAGAATGCCCGGCATCGGCAGGAAGCCTGGTTTCACCCGGATGCTCTGCATCGTCCGAAAGCCCAGGAAGCCTTGTATCAGCCGGATGAACGATTGCCGCGGATTGCTCCGACGATGTCGGACGCCCGGTTTCCCGCAAGCGCCCACAACGATTACGCGATGAAGCCATATCTTCCCTCACCCTCGTTCCTCGGATTGCTCGCCCAACCGCGGGTCAAGCGCATGATGAAGCATATCGACCAGCACACCGAGCAGCAGGAAGAATGCGGCGAGCAGGAACAATTCGCTTTGCACGGCGACCAAATCACGATTACCGACATCGCCGATCAGCATGGCGCCCAATCCGGGAAGATTGAACAGACTTTCAACAACCATGACGCCGGTGACCATCTGCGCAAAAGTCAGCCCCGCCACCGACACCAGCTGCGCGGCGGACAGCCGCAATCCCACGCCGAGCATCGCCTGCCGGCGCGTCATCCCGCACGCCATGGCCATCGCCACGGCGTCGCTGTCTTCCATCGATATCAGGCAGGCGCGGGTATAGCGCATGATTGCGGCCCCTGCCACCAATCCGGTCGCGATGGCAGGCAGAATCAACGATGCGAGCGCCGCTACCGGATCGCGCCAGCCGGCATCAGGAAATCCCTGCGATGGCAGGATGCCGACAAGTCCGACCCCGCGGCCGAACAGCATGATGAGCAGCAGCCCACCCCACAACGCCGGCACCGCACCACCGACGATGGCGAGGATATGCAACACGCCGCGCACCCGCGAATTCGCGGCGAGCACCGCCTGACAGCCAAGCGGAACGCCCACGCCAAGGGCGACAATCAGGCTCAATACAATCAGTGGCATCGTGATGGCCGCATGTGACCCGACCTGTGAGGCGACCGAGCGTCCGCTGATTGCAGACACCCCCATATTCCCGTGCACCAGGCCCGACAGCCAATCCGCATATTGCTGCGGGTACGAACGGTCCAGCCCCATCTGCGAGCGCAACGCGGCCACGCGCGCAGGCGTGGCGTTCGTGCCCGCCATGACGGAGGCCACGTCGCCCGGCAAAATCCGCAACGCGACAAACACCAGTAACGACAGCCCGAACAAGGCGGCCACGAACAGCACCAGCCGACGAATCAGATATCTCATAGTCTTGATGCTCCTTGCCTATGGCTCTTGCCGCGTATCACCACGTATCGCCGCGTCCTGCCACATGTTGCCGCGTTGTCTTGCCGTATGTCATGCCGCGTATCGCGTCTGCTGCAAGTCAGCCGCCTGCCGCCAAACCGTATCACAGCGATGCGCCGCTACACCCTACGCCTGCGCCGGCGTGTACGCGACCTTCCACAACGGCAGCACACTCTGGCACAGCTTGGACGGGAACCCGGTCACGCCCTTGACTTGCGCGACGCTCACCCGATAGGCGAACAGCCAGTCGGCGGGTGCATCCTCGCTGACGATCTTCGCCGCCTGCTTGAGATAGCGCGCATGGTCCTTGTCGTTCGTTGCGGCAAGCGATTTGGCATACAGCGCCTGCACCTGCGGATTGTCGTAATGGTAGTAGTAGTCGGGCTGCGTCCACTTATAGAAGTCGTGGCTTTCCGCATGGTCGACAAGCGAGAGGTCGTAATCGCCGTTGGCGTGCACGTCCTGAAGCCATGTGGAGAATTCCGCGCCGTTGACGCTCAGATCGATGCCAATACTACTCAACTGGCTGCGCAGCTGTTCGCCGAGCTCAGAACCGTAGATACTCGTCGCGTAGGTGAGCGTCAGTTTGAGCGGATGGCTTGTGGAGTACCCTGCCTGCTGCATGAGGCTCTTGGCCTTGCTGGGATTGTACGGATACAGTCCGGTCAGGTCCTCGTAGCCGGGGTCGACGGACGGGATCGGCCCACCGAGCGCCGCATCCACTCCCCCGCGTGAGGCGATGATTTCCTTGTGGTTGATGGCGTAGCGGATCGCCTGCCGTACGCGCTTGTCGGAGGTTTTCGCGCCGGTGCAGTTGAACGCGAGCACGAACTTGTCGCTGCCTTCGGTCGCCTTGACGGTGTATTTCCCACTGCTTTTAAGCTTGCCAGTCATATTCGCGTTAACCGGGGACAGCACCTGCACGTCCCCACTGGTCAGCGCGTTGAGCGCCGCGTTGTCGTCCGGCAGGAACCGCACGGTGACGGTGTTTGTGCGGGCTTTGTGCGCGCTACCCCAATATTTCGGGTTCGCCTGCAAAACGAGCTTGCTGCTGGAATCAAAAGACTTGACCAGATACGGCCCGGAACCGACAGCCGTGGTTTTCGCGTCGTAGTGCGCATCCTTGTCGAAGACCAGGCCGGGACGGCCGGAAAGGTACCACAGCATATTCGCATCGGGTTGGCTTAGCGTGAGTTTCACGGTGGTCGCGTCGGGGGCGCTGGCTTGTTTGAGGTTCTCGACCTGGTCGCTGTTGTAGTATTGCTTGGATTTGAGCTGGTTGATGGACCACGCGACATCGGTGGCGTCGAGCGGGTCGCCGTTGGAGAAGTTCATATGCTCGTTGAGCTTGAAGGTGTAGGTCAGCCCGTCGTCGCTGATAGTCCAGCTTTTTGCAAGACCTGGTTCGACCTCGTTGTTCGAGTTGCGCGAGACGAGCGCTTCGTAGACATTGCCAATGAGCAGCTGTTCGAGCGCGGAACCGGATTGGTTGCGGATGTCGAGGCTCACTGGCGCGAGTTTGATGCCGATGGCGATGCTGTCCGATTGGGCCGGCGCTGCGGCCTTGCGGGAGCGTGAGTTCACGATGGCAATGCATACGACAAGCGCGACGACCACCAGTGCGGCGACCACCCAGATGATCGTGCGATGCCCGTCATGCCCCTTCTTACGCTGTTTCGCGTGCGCGTTCAGACTGGCATCGGTGCTCGCATCGGTGCTGGCGTTGGTATCAGCGTTCGTGCCGGCGTTGGTGCCGGTATCTTCCGTCGCGTGTGGCGGCTGGGTTGTGGTGGTGTCTGGTTCGGTTGCGTCGGACGTGCCGTACGCACCATTGGACTTGGCCATGGTTGCTCCTCTGTTCGGCCGTTGGGCCTGCTGTTGTTGCGTCGGTTAGCCGCCCATGCGGGTCGGCCACCTCGCCTCATCATACGCGTGCAGGCGGATTGTCTGATGCCGCCCGTCCGGCCCCGGCTGCCGCACGGCCCGTCCGCCAGCACACTGATATCGCGTCGAATCGGCAAATTCAGCGGGTGTTGCGCGCGTAAATCGACGCCAATCCTTTGAAAATCAAATCGGGGTCATACACGTCGATCAGGTCGGTATCGTCCTTGAACATGCGTCCGAGACCGCCGGTGGCGATGACGCGGAATTCCCCGTCGATCTCCTGCTGGAACTGACGGATGGTACGTTCGATGCCGCCGAGAAAGTTGTAATAGAGCCCCGCCTGCATCGCGTCCTTCGTGTTCTTCGCGAGAATCGACTTGGGCCGCGTGATCTCGACTTCCGGCAGTTGGGCGGTTTCGTTCCACAGGGCGGACGCCGCGGTGCGGATACCGGTGGTGATCAGCCCGCTGCGAATGCTGCCTTCGCCGTCCACGTAGTTGAAGGTCGTTGCCGTCCCGAAATCCGCGACTAGTACCGGCCCGCCGTACGTGAAGTACGCGCCCACGCAGTCGGCGAGACAATCAGCGCCCATGGTTTTGGGATTGTCCATGACCACGTTGATGCCGGTTTTGATGCCCGGACCGACGATCATCGGGTCGATGCCGAGGAATTTCACGATGCTCGCGCGGAAGGAATGCATGACTTTCGGCACGACGGACACGATGATCACGTCCTGTACATCACTCGGACTGTACCCGCTCATCGCGAGGAATTCGGTGATCATGAGCCCGTATTCGTCCGACGTGTGGTTCGCTTTTGTGGTGATCCGGTAGGTGCCCCTCATTTGCTCCCTGCGATCCCCGTCGAGGAAGCCGAGCACAATATTTGTATTTCCGATGTCTACTGCCAGCAGCATGGGTGTCCTTTCATCCGCGCGTTCGTATTGTCCACATGACCCGGATTCATCTCACAGTGCCCGGGTGCTGATTCGCTCTAATCCGTCAAACGCTCCTGCCGCATCCGGGCAAGCCTGCCGAGGATGACGGTCGCAAGGTCACGCTTGTCCATCAGCGGCTGCGGTTCGGCGTGGATATGCGGCGCGTCTTCGTCCGTGGCTGCATTCTTGTCGGTATCCGGGGTGAGGATCATGACCCGGTTCGTATCGTGCGCGAAACCGGCCCCCGGTTCGTTGAGGTCGTTGGCGACGAGCATGTCGCAATGCTTGCGTTCCAGCTTGGATTGCGCGTTGGCGAGCAGGTCCTGCGTCTCCATCGCAAACCCGCAGACGAGCTGCGAGCCGTCCGGGCGTTTGTGTTCGCCCGCCCAAGCGAGGATATCCGGGTTCTGTACCAGCGTGATCGGCGGCATGACTCCCCCGGTTTTCTTGATTTTTTGCTCACTGCGATGCTCCGGGCGGAAATCGCCTACCGCAGCGGCCATGATGGTGATATCCGCCTGCGCGAAGTGGCCACGCACCGCGTCGAACATCTCCTGCGCTGTCTGCACCCGGATGGTGCGCACACCCTTCGGCTCGTCGAGCGAAACCGGCCCGGATACGAGCGTGACCTCGGCTCCCATGGCCTGGGCGGCCTGGGCAAGGGCGTACCCCATTTTCCCGGTTGAATGGTTGGTCAGGTATCGCACCGGGTCGAGCGGTTCCTGGGTGGGGCCGGCGGTGACCAGCACGTGTAATCCCGCCAATTCGCCGTTCGCAGGCCGGCTGGTCTCAGTCTTCGTGCCGCCTCTGCCAGAGGTCGCGCTCTCGGCTGCCTGTTCAACGGCATCCTCAATGTCCTCCAAGTCGGCGAGCTTGCCTTTGCCGGTGTCCCGGCAGGCTAGCCGCCCGGTTGCCGGTTCGACGATCGTCCACCCGAATTCGCGGCATTCAGCGATATTGTGCTGGGTGACGGGATTGTTGTACATGCGGGTGTTCATCGCCGGGCACAGGATTTTGGGACCCTCGTATGCCAGCACCATCGAGGTGAGATAATCGTCGGCGATGCCGTGCGCGATCTTGGCGATGATATCGGCGGTCGCGGGCGCAATGACGAGCACGTCCGCCCATTTCGCGTCATCGATATGGCTGATGCCGAGCCGCTGCGCATCCAGCGCGTCCTGGGAATCCGCGGTATCGGGGAACATGGCCGTGCGTACCGGCGTGTGGGCGAGGGACGCGAACGAAAGCGGGGTGACGAAGTGTTGCGCGGCGGCGGTCATGGCGACCCGCGTCTCATACCCGCGTTTGCCCCAATCACTGACCAGTTGGCACGCTTTGAACGCCGCGATGCTGCCGGTGACACCGAGCATGATATGGGTTGAAGCCATACGACCTCCCAAGCGCCGCGCTGTTGCGGCGGTCTGCACTGTCGCTGCGGCGGTCGCCGTCAGCGCTGCCGCCAGTATAAGCCGCGCAACCGACGTGCCGCAGCGAATACCGGTTTCCGCACCACCCGCATCACTGGATAGTGAAGCCCTGATTGACCCCGTACTCTTGGATGTCGTTCTGCCAAC
Organism: Bifidobacterium sp.; assembly: GCF_051876855.1. Classification (GTDB taxonomy): domain Bacteria; phylum Actinomycetota; class Actinomycetes; order Actinomycetales; family Bifidobacteriaceae; genus Bifidobacterium. The sequence continues at coordinate 31,764 of NZ_JBJEIH010000035.1, read as the reverse complement.
TGGCGAGCGCCCCGGCGAGCGAGACTTTCGGCCCCGGATCGTCCGGCACAGTCACGGGATTGCCGTCGTCGTCGGTCATGCCCGCTTCGAAACGCTTTTTGGCGACAATCCGCCGCTGGTTGGCGGACTCCCACTTGTAGGCCTTGCCCATGGTCGCGCGGAAATCGCTGCGCGCATACACTTCGAACGGCAGATACTGGTAGCCTGCGGACACGTTCTCCGCCGCCTGCGCAAGCACCTTGTTGAACTGTTGACCTCCGAAATACGGAATCTGGATTCCGCGCGAGTCGCGGATGGTCGTCTTTTCAAGGAAGGTCTTGGATTCCAATGTGGACGTATCTGCGGGGAACGCCCCTCCGTCAACGCGTGTGGCAATGCCTTCGGAGTCATGGCACACGTATTCGATGAAGCGGTAGGCGGCTTCAGGTTTGCGTGTCGTGTTGAGCATCGTCAGCGCCGACCCGCCGATTTCAGCGTTGGCAGTGCGGCCACTGACGGTCGGGATGGTGCCAACCCGCCATTGTCCCGCGGCCCCGGGCACGTCGTACAGCAGCATCGAGGGCATCCACGCGCCCGACAGGACCGAGGCGACGGTTCCGTTGCCCAGTGCGTTCTTCCACCCTGTGGACCATGTGGTCAGCCGGGTGTCGATCAGCCCTTCATCCATCATTTTCTGCCAGTATTCGATGAAGGTTTTCGTGCCCGTATCACCTTTGAGGTTCACCGTGACGGTTTTGCCGTCTGAGGAGGTCCGGTACGGACGGCCGCCGGCGAGCCAAATCATCGCGTTGAAGAAGCTTGCATCCCCGGCGTCCGCAGCGATATACACCCCGATTTTCTTGAGTTTCTTGGCCGCCCGGTAATAATCCTTCCACGTGTGGATGGTTGTCGGGTCAACCCCGGCCTGTCTGAACAGACTGTCGTTGTAGAAGAACGCCATCGGGCCTGAATCCATGGGCAGCCCGTAGATGCGGCCGCCGAGCTGCACCGAGGACCATGTGCCGGTCGTGTAGAAGTTCGCATAGCCTTGCGCGCGGTCGGTCAGATCGCGCAATTGGCCACTGACCGCATACTGTGGCAGCGCGAAATATTCGATCTGCGCGACATCCGGCAACCCGTACCCGTCCTGGATCGCCGTGTTGAGGTTCTCGTAGCCGCTCGTGTTCTTCACGATGACATGGATGTCAGGGTTCGCGGCCTCGAAGGACTGCGCCAGCTTGCCCATGCTCGGCTCCCATGACCATACGGTGATGACGGTGCGCGTGTCCTGCACCGCGCATGCGGCGACCGTGAGCAGCATGCATACGGACATGACGGCGGACAACGCCTTCGCGATGAGGTGCCGTCCGCGGGATGGTCGTATCATGCTGCTCCTTGATTTCCGTGTCTGTTCGCCGACGCCCACCGTCAACCCATGCTGACGATGACGCCGTTCGGGGCGATGGTCGCCGTTCCATCGCCATGGTCTTCGGCGAGAGAGGCGACGATAGTACGCCCTTCGATATCCGCTTCGACTGGATGGTGCGTACGGTTGAACTGGAACGTGAACCGCGGCGCCTCATGCTCGCCGTCGCCGTGCCCCTCACGCACCACGCGCAGAATGTCGCCGGAGCCTTGCCATGCCGGTACGCTCACATCCATGGCTTCGAACATGGCCGGCAGGCTTGCGGCAAGCCCATCAGCCCCCAATCGGCAACCGACGTAGGCGGCACGCCCCTCGCCATACGTGTTGACCGTGATAGCGGGAACCCCGTCCATACCGGTCCACGGATCGGCTTGGTAGGTGGCGAGGATGCGCGCGGAATCCGCGGTCGAGGTGATAACGTCCGCAATGTCGTGCGCCACGGTGCCGTTGCTCAGGTCGAGGTGGTCGAGCACGCCGTCATCATCGCCCATCGGGGCGAATTCCTCGGAACGCACGCCGACGACATCGCGAATGGCCCCGGGATAGCCGCCGAGCCACACGTGGTCGCGTTCGTCGCTGATGCCAGTGTAGTAGGTGGCGAACAACTTGCCGCCTGCCGCGACATAATCACGCACGCGCCGCGCATCGTTTTCGCCCAGCAGATACACGCTCGGCAGAACGACCATCTCATAGCGTTCCCAATCGCCCGCCAGCGGCACCACATCGGCGGTCAGCCCCTGATCGGCCAGTGCGGTGAACCAGTCGAGCGGTTCCGTCCAATGCCGCACCTGCTGGGTGGGTGTCGCCGTATGCTCGGTGGCCCATTCGCTCGCGTAATCATAGACGACGGCTATCCGGGCGTGGCTCAGCGTGGTGCCGGGCAATCCGGCCTGCGAGAGCGTGTCCAGGTCATTGCCGAGCGCGCAGACGTCACGGTAGACCTGGCTGTTCTGCCCTGCGTGAGGCACCATGCCGCTGTGGAATTTCTCGGCGCCCGCTTGGGACTGCCGCCACTGGAAGAAGCAGATGGCGTCCGCGCCCATGGCCAGATGCGCCATCGCGTCGCGTTCCAGCTGCCCGGGTTCCTTGCGGTAGTTGATGCTGCGCCAGTTGACGGCGCTGGTCGAATGTTCCATGAGGAACCACGGCTGTTTGCGGCTGATTCCGTCGACCAGCGAGGACGAGTAGGCCAACTCGTCGAAATGGCGGCGGCCTGGGGTGAAGTAGTGGTCGTTCGACACGAAATCGACTTCTTTGCCCCAATCATCATAATCGAGGGCGTTGCCGGGCGCGCTGACCATGAAGTTTGTGGTCAGGGGGATATTCGGGGTGATTTCGGCGAGCGCGTCACGCTCCGCCTTGAAGAACTCCTTGAGCGCGTCGGAGCAGAACCGCTTGAAATCAAGCAGTTTGCCCGGGTTCATGAAATTGCCTTCCCCGATGTACCGCGGCGGGATAATCTGTGAGAAGTCGGTCATGCGTTGGGACCAGAAGTAAGTGCCCCACGCGTCGTTAACCGCCTCGATGTTCCCGTAGCGTTCCTTGCACCAGCACTGGAAGGCGCGCATGGCGTCATCGGAATAGTCGAACCGGTTGTGGCAGCCGTACTCGTTGCTCACATGCCAGGCCACGACGGCCGGATTGTCCCGGTAATGCTGCGCCATGGCACGGCACAGCCGTAAGGCGTACTCGCGGAAAATCGGGCTGGTGGGACGCCAATGCTGTCGTGCCCCCGGCCAGCAGGCGTCGCCGCGCTCGTCCTTCCACAGGACTTCCGGATGCTTTTGCGTAAGCCACAGCGGCGGACTGGCGGTCGCGGAGGCGAGGTCGACGGCGATGCCGGCATGGTAGAGCTTGTCGATAATCCGGTCGAGCCACCCGAAATCGTAGACGTCTTCCTCGGGTTCTATCGCACTCCACGCGAAAATGCCGAGGGACACGATATTGACTCCGGCCTGGTTCATGAGCTCGATGTCTTCATCCCAGACGGATTCCGGCCATTGTTCGGGATTGTAGTCACCGCCGTACCAGATACGCCGGGCTGCATTGTCCAACGGTCTCGGCCAGCGATGTGTTCTGCGTGCTGTCATGGCGCTCCAACTGTATGCGTTCGATTACTGATGTTTACCATACCATCGACTGCCGTGTTTTTCCTTGACGGCGCTTCATGCCTTGCCGATGCGCGTTCTCACATGTGCCCTGCCGAATCGTCCGACACATCGCCCGCCGAGGTGTCACCGGCGTCATCGCATGTCTGGCCCGCCGGCGCGGCTTAACGCGTGTACCGGGTCACGGACCCGCGTTCGATCAGCTCGCCGGGAATCACGGTTTTCACGTTCACCGGCACGTCCTCGCCTTCGCACTGCTTGCGAATCATGGTGAACGCCTCATGTCCGATGGTGTCAAAGCGCATGCGCATGGTTGTCAGGTCGAGTTTCGGCACAATGCCTCTGAGCGAATCATCCACGCCGACAATGCTGACATCTTCGGGCACGCGACGGCCGCCGTCCTTCAATCCCAGAATCGCGCCGTACGCCATCTGATCGTTCGCCGCATACACGGCGGTGCATTCGGGGTCGTGGGCGAGCTCGAAGCCGGCACGGTACCCGCTGTCCGCTCCCCAGTCGCCAATCAGAGCTTGCGGCGCGGCGATGCCATGGCGATCAAGCTGGTCGCTCCACCCTCGCATTCTGCTGCGCGCTGCACGCGACTGCATCGGACCAGCGATATGATGCACGGTGCTGTGCCCTTGTTCCAGCAGATAATCGACGATGCTCGTGGAGCACCCGTACTGGTCGGCGTCCACCGTGGGACAGTTCGCGGACGCGTCCTCACACACGAGCACGACCGGCATCTCCTTCGGTGGGACGAAGGTATCGAAATCAGGGACGTCCTGCTGGAGCACGACAATGATGCCGTCAACCGGCAGTTGCGCCATACGCTCGACCGCCGCCTGCAGCGAACGCTCCTTGCCGACGCCCATCGTGCGTACGGTGACCGCGTACCCCTCATCCACCGCAGCCGCGACGATGCCGTCAAGAATGCGGGAATCGCCATAATCATACAGACTGAACACCACGACGCCGATATCGTTGAACCGGCCGTATTTGAGCGCGCGTGCGGCATAGTTGGGGCGGTACCCGAGCTTGTCCATCGCTTCCTCGACACGCTCGCGGGTCTCGTCGCGCACACCTTTGCTCCCGTTGGTGACGCGGGAGACTGTTTGGGGCGAAACGCCGGCTTCCCTTGCGACATCCTGCATGGAGACAGTCAGGTTCCGGTTCATTATTCGCCCCTTGATAGCTGTTGATACCGTGCCCAGTATAGGCGATACCCGTACGTCGGATACCCTCTGCGTCTCACCTATTCGGAGGCGGGCGAGTGCCTGAAAAACCGGTTTTCCTTGCGGTGATTGAGCTTAACTGCTTCAGTTACGATTGCCTGATTCTCGGACGCGACCGACCGCCAGCGGGATTGCCGCAACGTTCCAAGATCTTCAGACGTATTCAGTGCCACCGCAACGGCACCGACGAGACGAATGTCATGCCCCGTCCGCTGACCGGATCGGTGAATTCAAGCCGGCGCGCGACCAGCTGCAAAGGCGTGCCGAAATCATCCGGCCCGCAAGATTCGAGCGTCGGATAGAACGGGTCGCCCATAATCGGCAGGCCGATTGAGCTCATATGGACGCGTAGCTGATGAGTTTTCCCGGTCACCGGGTGCAAGACGTACCGGCGGATGCCGGCGGGTAGTGCCGTAGCGCCAGGAGTGTCGTCGGTCATGCCGCATGCGTCGGGCAGGTCTATGATCGTCCGTGCGTTCGGCTCCCCCGGTATCTCGTAGGCTTGCAGGCGGCCGCGGTCCTTGACGATATGCGAGCAGCGCAGAAGCGGGAACACCGCCGGGGCGTTGAGGCGTGTGAGCGTGCCGGTATGCGGGCGTGTAATCGGCACTGCCGGAGCCAGGCATTCGTAGGTCTTGCGCACCAAATGGTTCTGGAACAGCAGCTGGTAGGCGCCACGGCAGGCCGGGTCGCGCACGAAGACCACGATGCCGGCGGTCAACCGATCCAGCCGGTGCGCCGGCGTGATCTGCGGCTCCGCGTAGTGCTCACGCAGCCTGATAAGCGCGGATTGCCGGTACCACATGCCGCGCGGCGTGGTCGGCACAAAATGCGGTTTGTCGATGACGATAATCCGCTCGTCCTCGTACAGCACGCTGCAACGGAACGGGATCTCAGGCTCGTCGGTCACCCAGCGGTGCCGCTTGGCTTGCGGAACGCACGTCCCGGCATCACCAGAGCCGGATTGCGCGTCGGGGCGCCCATGAGGCAGCGAAGCCATACCGGACGCCCCGACGCTGCGAGTCGCCGCGGACATGCGAGGTATCACTCGACAGTCACGGATTTCGCGAGATTGCGCGGCTTGTCGACGTCATAGCCCTTGAGCATGGCCATATCCATGGCGAACAGCTGCAACGGCACCACGTCCACCAGCGGGCTGAGCAGCGTGGGGCAAACCGGTCGCCAGAAGACGACGTCCGCGTACTGTTCGACATCCGGGTCACCCAGTTCGGCGACCGCGATAGTGAACGCGCCACGCGCCTTGACTTCCTCGATACCGGAAATCACCTTGTTGTGCAGGATGTTGCGCCCGCGCGCCGACGGCACAATCACGACGACCGGCTCGCCCGCATCCACCAAGGCGATCGGTCCATGCTTGAGCTCGCCCGCGGCGAAGCCCTCGGTGAAGGTGTAGGCGATCTCCTTGAGCTTCAGCGCTCCCTCCAGCGCGACCGGATAGCCCACATGGCGGCCGAGGAACAGGAAGGAATGCGCGTTGACCATCTGCTTGGCGGCCTGCTCGACATTGCCTGCCTGGTTGTCCAGCACCCACTGGATCTTCTGCGGCATGTCCTTGAGTTGTTCGAGGATGTGCCTGATCTCGTCGCGGTACATCGTGCCCTTCACCTGCGCCAGATACAGGCCCAGCAGGTAGGCTGCGACAATCTGCGCGACAAAGGCCTTGGTGGAGGCGACCGCAATTTCCGGGCCCGCGTGCGTGTACAGCACGGCGTCGGATTCGCGCGGGATGCTTGCGCCCTGCGTATTGCAGATCGCCAACACGCGCGACCCCTGTTCGCGGGCGTGACGCAAGGCCATCAGCGTGTCCATCGTCTCGCCGGACTGCGAAATCGCGACGACCAGCGTGCGCGGGGTCAGAATCGGGTCGCGGTAGCGGAATTCGTGCGCGAGCTCCACCTCGACCGGGATGCGCACCCAATGCTCGATCGCATATTTGGCGACCATGCCCGCATAACTTGCTGTGCCGCACGCCACGACGATGATTTTGTCGATCTGACGGAACACGTCCAGTCCGATATGCACTTCGTCGAGCACGATATCGCCCTGGTCGTCGAAGCGGCCGAGCAGCGTATTGGCCACGGCCTCCGGGTCCTCGTGAATCTCCTTGTCCATGAACGAGGGCCAGCCGCCCTTTTCCGCCGCGGAAGCATCCCAATCGACGGTGAACCGCTTGGAATCCTTCACCGGGTTGCCGTTGAAATCGGTGACGATCACCTGGTCGCCGCTGATGCACACGGCCTGGTCCTGCCCGATTTCCATGGCCTGCTTGGTGTAGGCGACGAACGCGGCGACATCCGAGCCGAGGAAGTTCTCCCCCTTGCCTAGGCCCACCACGAGCGGGGAATCATGCCGTGCACCGACGACGATATCCGGCTGGCGGCAGTCCACGGCGAGGATGGTGAACGCGCCGGTCAGCATGCGGGCCACGCGCCGCAACGCTTCAAACAGGTCGGGTTTGCCGGTTTCCTCGATGATGGTGTTGGCAACCTTGCCGAGCAGTTTCGCCGCGACTTCGGTATCAGTGCCGGAGGAGAACACGTACCCTTCGGATTGCAGATCCATTTTCAGCTGTGATGCGTTTTCGATGATGCCATTGTGGATGATGGCGATTTTCCCGTCCGCGCTCACATGCGGATGCGCGTTGGTGTCGCTGGGCTCGCCGTTCGTGGCCCACCGCGTATGTCCGATGCCGACCGTTGCGTCCGGAAGAGGCGAACGCTTGAGGTCGGCTTTGAGATTGTCCAGGCGACCTGCCTTCTTGCGAACGGCTACGAGATTCATGCCAGGTGCGGCAAGTGCGACGCCCGCGGAATCATATCCACGGTATTCCAGCCTGCCCAGGCCTTGCATGCATACTTCCAATGGTTTGCCGCATGCGGTCATGCCGCCTGCATATCCTACGATTCCGCACATAGCACACCAGTGTATCGGACGATTATGTCAAGCGCCGATGGCGAAAGTCACTTTCACATAACCGGCCAATCGGCGCTTGGAATGCACATCACGAATTCGTTTGGCACGCTTCGTACAGTTTCGCCTTCGCGGCATCATACCCTGGGGCGGATTCGTCGAAATACTTGCCGAATACGTCCTTGTCCTTGTTCTCGTCGCTGACGATCGCCTTGTAATCATCCACCGTCATGGATTGTTCGGCGAGCCCGTTTTTCTTCAGGCATTGGAGCAACGGTACCGCTGGATCCTCGTTCTTGGGATTGCTTTTCATGCTGTCGTGCAGAATGCTCATGCTGGTGAAATCATTGTCCTCGTCGCATTGGGCGACAGCGGAATCGCCATCGCTTTGGCTCATTCCGGCGGGATACGTGGTTTGCATGCCGCCTTGCGAGTCAAAAGTGACATCGACGCCTTGCTGTTTCGCGCAATCGCTGAAATGCTCGCTGAGTTCGTTGAACTCTTCGTCGGTGATTTTGCTGTCCTTCAGTATCTTCTTGGTCAGGGACTGGTGTGCATCATCGTAGGTGCGTTTGATTTGTTGCGCGTAGTATCCGGTGAAGACGGTGCCGTCCTTCGCAGTGGCGCTACTCGATGCACTTGTCGCGGTGCCAGTGGACGGAGCGGTATGTCCTCCGCCCGCACAGCCCGAAAGCAATGTTGCACAGCACACCATGGCGCATACCATGACTGTCACAGCGGTGTGACGGTTCCCCCTATTGTTGGTCTTTTTCATGATTTCACTTCTCGGAGTGGTGATTCTTTCGTTTCGCAGAGTCGGAAGGTGGGCTTGTGCCGCGAGTCCCGTAGCGCAAGCCCGCCTTCGCGGTTATTTATCATTTGGATTGATCGTTATCATCGGGATGTTCATGGACGTATACGTAGTGGGACAGATCGTTGATCTTATACCCGTCGTAACGTTCCATGCATTGCTTCGCAATCTTGTTCATCCTCTTCGCATTCGCACCATGGTATGGAGTCGGTGTCGTCGTGCCTTCCTCCCAAATGAAGGTGATGAAATCATCTTCGCTTTGAGCTTGGGCATCTACGCAACCCTCGACTTTGAATTCCAAAGCATTGATGTCCTTCTCGCTGATCTTGCCATCCTCTATGAGTCCCCGGGCAAAACCGGTCTGAAGGCTGTTGTACGTGTCTGCGAATTTTCGAGCGTATGGACCTTTGAACACATGTCCATTCTCGGCCTTCGCAGTGCTTTGCGATGGGGCTGGGGTCGCGTTCTGATGTCCCGAGCCGCAGGCGACGCACATCAGGCACGCCACGGCCACGCCGAAAATCAAAAACACATTTCGAATACGAGCAACGGTATGAGTCAACATCCCG
>NZ_JBJEIH010000035.1:21076-22605 GCF_051876855.1 Bifidobacterium sp. | reverse complement strand
GCCTCGTTGACGTCACGATTGCATTGTTTCGCACTTCATCGCACGATGCAAATCCTTGTCGTGAAAAACACTACAAATCCCAGCTTCCGGTCATCGATTCTTAAAATATCTGAACAGGTCACGTTCGCGAGTGACCAGCATCGCAAGCGTGACACCGGCCAACACACCCGCAAGGGCCGCCGCTGGAACTCTGGAAAGAATACCAACAAGCGTCGGTGAGGCAATGATGATCCCCGTATCCATATGGGTAATCGCCCAGATCGTCAATGGCAGCGTCACCAGTATCGCCGAACAGCACCAGACCAACGCCTCGAGCAGCATCTGCAGCCAGAGCGCGGTCTTGGGTTCGCCGCAATGCATGGCGGATGCAAGTTCGAGCCGCCTGACACGGACAACGGCGAATCCGATGAAGAACGCAATGACCAGCATCACGAGTGGAGCCAGTGCACTCTGTCTCTCCCGGAACGCCTTGACGGCATCCAACTTCGAGCCTTGCGTCGCATTCAATTGGCTGATCGTTGGTTGCTGCGAAGCATCCGAAGGCCATGAGGATACCGTGGATTGCAACAACGCCTGCAGGGCATCCGGAACCGGCCAGGTCTTCACCACGCACTGGTCGAAATCGTTTGCATCAACCGGAACCTGGCTGAGCGCCACATATTGGTAATTGGATGACCTACCGTCGTCCGGATACTGGAATACGCCGGCGATTCGTACACTGCCACCGGCATGCAATGCGAGTTGGCTTCCGGCGGAAGCGTTCACAGACTGCGCTGCCTGGGAGGAGAGCCAGATGCCATCGTAATCCCTGGTAGACAACGTAACAGTGCCGGAACGGGTCGAAGAAGCAAAGACACCAAGCGCCCCGGTCGTGGCATCAAGCGAAGGAATACTCGCAGATGGCAGGACGGCGGATGTGACCTTGTCGTTCTTCGACCGTAACGCGCCGGATGCGAGCACCCCGTCCACACTGGACAACCGTTCGCATGCTTCACCGCTAATCCTGCCTTTGAACTCGATGACGTACGTCGACGCGCTCGATGCGATATACCGGTCAACCTGCTGCGCTATTGACCGAATGCTGAACAGGTCGGCAGCAGACAACCCGCCGACCAACGCGGCGAGAATCAACATAAGCATGAACGCATGCGAGGTTCCGGACACAATATCCCGCCATGCTTCGTCCACGACACCACGCAGACGCATACGCCCTGTCGCAGCCGTATCCCGGTCAATGGCAGGCGCAACGGTATCTTGTTCCCGGCTCACTGGTAGTCCCTCAAATCGATGATGTCCGTGCACGCGTCGCGGGTGCGCGGATCATGTGTGGCGACCACGACAATCGCCCCTGATATCGACAACCCGTGCAAGGTTCGGTTCACGCTCGCCGCAGTCGCCAAATCAAGTTGTGCTGTCGGCTCATCCACAAGAAGCAGTCCCGCGTGGGAGGCGACCGCGCGCGCAAGCATCAGCCGCTGAGCCTCGCCACCGGACAGGTCACGGAACTGTTTGGCGGCAAGATGGTCAAG
>NZ_JBJEIH010000035.1:0-20976 GCF_051876855.1 Bifidobacterium sp. | reverse complement strand
GCTGAGCCTCGCCACCGGACAGGTCACGGAACTGTTTGGCGGCAAGATGGTCAAGTCCGAACACGCGTAACAGTGCCAAAGCGTGCTCTTCGGCTTCGTTTCTGCGTTCCCCGCGAGAAATATAGGGCAGTGCCACATGGTCGACGACCTTTCTGCGCGCCACCCCGTGAGGATTCTGCAATACCCAGCACACCCGACCGCATGAGGCGCGTATGACCTTGCCCTGCGCTGGCTGCTGCCAGCCTGCGACAATGGACAACAGCGTGGATTTGCCCGAGCCGGAAGGACCGACCAACGCATAGACGCGCCGGGGATACAGCGTCATGGTGATATGTCTGAACAGCCAGTCGTCCCCGTCGAAACTGTGCCCGACATCGTCGAGCTGGACATGGGCAGACTGCTCATCACAGGAATCGTCCTGAACCGTACTGGTTCCCGCCAATCCTGTGATTGTGGACTGCATGGGCTCGAGCTGTTCTTGCCCGCTCATCGGCACGCCTTGCCTGTGCTGGCGGGAACGTCGACGGAAGTCAGGGATGCGCCGGATTCCACGCTGACCATCGATTTGCCAAGCTGGGAGGCGACCACATGGACGGCGACCGGCTTGCCGTGCGAAACCACGCATGCCGAATCCGCAGAGACATCGTACATCGCCGCCGGCGGCACCGAGACCACGTTCAGCGCTTTGGCGAGCTTCCAGCGATATGTAACGTTGATGGTGTTCGGAGCGGTGTCTTGTCCCGTGTCGCTTTGGGCCCCTCCGGTATCGGAAGCCTGCCCGGAGGCTGTCGGCTGTTGGGCGGCACGGTATTCGTTGCTCGCACCGATGGCTGAGAGCAGGGAGGCGTCAGTGCTGTCTGCTGTCTGATCGGTGATGGTGAACGTCGCACCGTTGACTTCCATGACCCGATCACCTTGCACCATCGAGGAATCATTGCGTCGGAACGTCGCACGGACCGGTTGGCTGGTAGTCGTCAGCACATCGGCTCCCTGCTCGACCTGCCCGCCATATCGGGCTTGGCACTCCTTGACAGTCACCTGCTGTTGGGGCAACCATGCGAACAACGACGTATCGATGCTCCACTGGCGCTCTTGCGTGGTTCCCTGCGTCCCGGCGGTTGTGGCAAGCGCATTGAAAGCTTTCACCGTATCCCACGTCATCACGTCCGAATCCGGAGCCGCATATCCGAGCCGTCTGAGCTCCGCATTGAGCGCCGCGATATCACCGCCCTTCATGCCACTGGTCATCGTCCGATACGGTGGAGTCCTGAGATACAGGGCGAGTTGGGGTTGTCCGTCAATGGCAATGAACGCGGAGCCTGATTCGATGTTGCTTCCGGCCGCGCACTGTCTCAACTCCGTAACCACTCCCCCAACCGGAGCGGCTACGGAACCGGATTCACTGCGTTCCACCGTGACGGTGACGGAACGCTCGTCATCATATAGTTCCGATTGCACGGCGAGTGTGCCCACGCGCGTAGTCGACTCGAACGCGGCGGGTTCGGGCTCACGGGTGAGCAGGAACCCGCCGCACACGCCGGCCGCCAGCATGACGAGCGCGAGCAGGACAGTCACGGAGACGGACACAGTGTTGCGGCCAACGTTCCGGTTTGTACCGGTTTTATAGTGATGCAGCCGCATTCTGTGCTCCTTCGTGCAGAATCGAAACGTTGCCATTATCGGTGGGGAGGAATCCGCAGGCAAATCCTTGTCGTGCAAATACCTACACGATTGCGATACTGGCACTCACGCCAAACATGACTTTGCGGCACGATTACCCATTTTTCGTTGACTTTCCGCCGATACGGCGCCTCATCTCCCAAGCAAATCATGATTGCGCGTCTCACATATTGGCGCTGTTTTTGGAATATCCTGCGGAACGGTTTCCGTGAAACCCATTGTTGACGCCAATCCGGCGGCACCGACACAGAGCTATGCTGGTGTATGAATACCGTATTCGAACAAGCACGGAGCCAGGCACCACCATGAGCCAACAGCAGACACCATCCGCGACCGGCAGCGACCAGACGACGGGCACCGTGCAGGTCGTGCTCGTCGACAACGACATCCTGGCGCTGAAGATGCTGCGCGAGATCATGTCCGCGTGGCCGCGCGTCGCCATCACCTGGACCGAATATAACGGCTCGGACGCCTTCGACCACTACCGACAATGCGAATCCGGCATCCGCGATCTGCCGGACCTGTTCATCACCGACATCTCGATGCGCGGCCTGTCGGGCGTCGATATGAGCCGAGCCATCCGCTACACCAACGGCACGATGCCGATACTCGGCATCACTTCATACGAGCCGACCCAGTTCTACCATGATGCCGCCGACGCCGGCATGCAGGCGGTTATCGGCAAGAACGAGCTGTCGGCCCTCAAAAGCATCATCATGGAGGTCGCGGACACCGGCGCTCTCGCCGTCCGACCGCCCTTCGAGGCACCGGGGCGGGCGCATCTGCGCATCCGGCAGGAAGGCCTGCCGTACATCCTCTCGCTGAGTCAGCAGGAAAAGCAGGTGCTCACCATGTGTTCGCACGGATATAGCAACGCCGATATCGCGCAGGTGCTCGACGTTAGCCCGTCGACCATCAACACCTACATCACACGCGCGTCGCGCAAGATGGGCGTGACCAACAAACGGGAGGCGGTGGCGTTATGGACGAAAACCATCGGACTGTGAGCAGCTCGTCTATGGCGACAGTCATGGACACCATCAAAGCCGTAATTCTGCAGCGATTCCACCATCATCGACTGCATGTCGCCCTGTGCTTGGTGACCATGATACTGATGATTGCGGTGCTGGCATTCTTCCCCGCGAAGACCCCCGTGCAATGGGTGGTTTGCGTTATCGCCTGCTGCTGCCCACTGGGCATCGCCTACGTGCCTGTGCCAGCGTCCTTGGTCTCATTCGCCATGACGGTACTGCTGATTTTCACTCCCGGCCTGTCATTATCGGAAGCCGGTTCGATTATCTACATGCTCACGCCACTTGCCGTCGGTACACTCGCATATTCGGTACCCACCCGGTGGTCAATCTGGAGTCTGATCGTATCGGTTGCGACATTATTGCTGATTTTCAGCCCCGCTACGACACTTGACCAGGCAGACGCGCTCTCCCTGTTCGTATTGCTCGCGTTGTATATCGTCACGTACGCGATTTGCGCATCCATTCGCACCATTGCCATCGATGATCAGCAACGGCACCGCGATGCCGAGCTGGAACTCCTGCGAACACAACAGGCCCATCAGCAGGAAGTCACAAAGTTCGCGCAGATGACGCATGATGCGGTCACCGCTAATCTGTCGAGTATCTTCTTGCTCGCGCAGCAGCATATTGACACGTTGGACACGGCTGGCAATGCGGTACACGCGTCTGACGGGGATTGGCAGACTGTACGGCAACTCAGCGAAAGCGCTCTGGCGAGTATCCGCTCGGTAATCAGAACCATGAACTCCGCAGATGAACAGCCTCGCAACGACCAAACTGACGATTCGCGCGGCCTTCCGCTGCCGTCACGCATCGGCATCGCCATCGAACAGGGACAGCATCTGCTGGCTCCGCATCATATGCATGTCGATGTACACACTTCAGGGCAAATATCGTCGCCCGTCTGTGTACAGTCCGGCGACGAGGCGGTGACGCTCATCGGCGAGATCTTCACGAATCTGCTGCGGCACGCATCCCCGGATAGCGCGCCGATGCTCACCATCGCCTACGATGACGACAACATGTCACTCATGCAGACGAACGCGCTGACACCCAAGAGCACACGTGGGCGGGGCACAGACCGGCAGTCGCCAAAAGTTGCCCAGGCTTCGGCCAGCCATGACGGCGCTCTGCCACAATCCCAAAGTGGTTTGGTGCTCCACCGCGGCATCATCGAATCGCTTGGCGGCGAGCTGCGATTCAACAGCGAGGACGAGACGTGGACGCTCTACGCGCGCATTCCATTGCATCCGCAGGACCACGGTTATGTGAATGCTCAATCGCCGCTGCAACACGCCGACTGAGTACTCACGTTTCGTTCCATGAATCCGTTTCGTCCAGCAAGTTTCCAAGCATACGACGCTCAACGCCCGCAGTCCCGCCCTTTGTGCTAGCTGGTTTGTATCAGCTGGCTTGCGTTAGACCATGCACCATGGAAACCACTTGGGGCATTCGCCCAACAAGACGCCAACGCTCACGGAAGCCGACGTCAAAAACGCATCATCGCACCGGCTATCAGTGATTCCTGTAGACAGCCCGCAAACGCCAACGGCAATCGCAAGGTACATCGCCAATGCAGCACGACCACCATGACGCCATGAACCATTGCCATGAACCATTTGCATATCTTTCCTTCGCGACAACTCGTATCACAGCACGTGCTGCAGGAAATCCTTGAAGCGCGGCTCACTCGGATGGTCAATAATTTCAGGACCGCCATGCTCAACCACCACGCCGCCGTCCATGAACACCACCTGGTCGGCGACCTCACGGGCGAACCCGATCTCATGGGTGACCACAATCATGGTCATGCCTTCGTCGGCGAGCTGGCGCATGACGCTCAGCACCTCGCCCACCAATTCGGGGTCAAGCGCGGATGTCGGCTCGTCGAAGAGCATGATTTCAGGCTTCATCGCGAGCGCACGGGCGATGGCCACACGCTGCTGCTGGCCGCCGGACAACTGGGACGGGTAATAGTCAAGCCGCTGGCCGAGTCCGACGCGCTGCAACTCGGCAACCGCCAGCTCACGCGCCTCGCTCTTGTCCATATGCTTCACATGGACCGGTGCTTCCATGACGTTTTCCAACGCCGTCATATGCGGGAAGAGGTTGAACCGCTGGAAGACCATGCCAAGTTTGGAGCGCTGGGCCGCAATCTCCTTGTCGTTCAGGGTCTGGAGCACCTCTTGGCCCTTATGCTCGACTTTCTTGAAGCCAATCATCTCGCCGTCCACGCGGATTTCGCCGCCGGTCAGGGTCTCCAGCTGGTTGATCAGCCGCAGGAAGGTCGACTTGCCCGAGCCGGACGGACCGAGAATCACCGTCACGGTGCCCGGCATGACGGTCATGTCGATGCCTTTGAGCACGTGGAGGTGTCCGAAAGCCTTGTGCACACCAATCGCCTCGACCGCCGGCGTGGTGTGTTGCGTCGCCGACTCGTCGTGTTGCTGTGAAGAGGTCTGCTGCGGGAACGCGGTATCGGTTGCTGTCTGGTCGCTCATGTCTGTTTCCTCCCTCACGCTCACGCGTTGAGCCCGATCATCTTCACGTTGTTGCCGCGGGCGATGCGGTCTTTCTTCGTCTCACTGACGGCGACCGGGCCGTCCAGCTGCTGATCGCCATTATCTTCGGCCACGATGGATCGGGCTTCGAAGCCCTTGCCGAAATGCTTTTCGAGACGGGACTGGATGACCATGAGGATGGAAGTAATCAGCAGGTACCAGATGCAGGCGACCAGAAGCAACGGAATCGGCTTGTAGATGCGGTTCGCAATGGCGTTGGTGGCGAACTGGAGTTCCAGCGTGAACGGCACGGCGAGTACCAACGACGTGGTCTTGAGCATGCCGATGGTCTCATTGCCGGTCGGCGGGATGATGATGCGCATAGCTTGCGGCAGGATGATGCGCCGCATAATCAACGAGCGTTTCATGCCGAGCGCCTTCGCCGCTTCGGTTTGCCCCGGGTCCACGGCTTCAAGACCGGCACGTACGATTTCGGACAAGTAGGCCGCCTCGTTGAGCGCGAGTCCAATCCACGCCGCGTTGAACGCGGTGATGATCGTGGACGAGTCGATGCTCCAGAAGGTCACCGACGTGAACGGGATGCCGAGCGACAGCTTGGGCACCAGCACGGAGAACAGGCCCCAGAACACGAGCTGCGTGTACACAGGTGTGCCGCGGAAGAACCAGATGAAGAACCAGCTGACCCCGCGCAGCACCGGGTTGATGGACTTGCGCATAATCGCCAGAATCACCGACAGGATGATTGCGACGACCATGGAAATCACCGTGAGCAGCAGGGTATAACCGATGCCTTCGAGCACGTTCTCGTTGAACAGGTATTTCCATACGATGTTCCACTCGAACCGCGGGTTGGTGATCAGCCCCTGCACGAGCATCGCCGCAAGCAGCGCCACGATCACAGCGGCGACCACCGGGCCGGTACGCTTCACGGGCAACGCGTGGATGCGGTCGGGTATGTCCAGACCTTCGCCGTCGACTTGTTTCTTCGCCATGGTTTGCGCCATCTCCTGTTGTCGGTTCGTTGCCCAGTTCACACCATCAGCGTGAACACCTTGTGAACTTTATTGTCGCCACGCCCGGCGACACAGTCAAGATAATGTCCGTATCCCAATATCACAACAGCGATGTCACCTGGTCATAGCACTCGCCACGGCCGATATCCATCACATCGGGAAACGGTGCGCCCGCCGGCTCTGCGGCTTGTGTCGCGTAACCGGCGGGCGTATCTGTGTTCTCGCGTCCGGTGGTGTCAGCTGAGCTCGGTCGGGTTGATTTCCGCCTCGCTCAAAGCGCCGGACTGTACGCCCCAGTGCTTCAAAATCTTCATGTACGTACCGTCATCCATGAGCTTCTGCACAGCCTTCTGCACGGCCTTGGCGGTCTGGTCGTCATTCTTAGCGATGGCGATGCCCTGCTTGACCGAGCCTTCATCCTTGCCGAGCGCTTGAAGCTGGCCGTCGGTCTGGGAAATCGCATAACCCGCGACCGGAGAATCCGCATAGAAGACGTCAGCCTTGCCGGTCACCACATTGGTCGCCGCATCGGTCTGCAGCTTGCTGGAGAGCACCTCGATGGCCTTCTTGCCGTCAGCCTTGCACTGCTTGGCCGCCTTGTTGGCGTCCTCCTCCTCAACCGTACCGGTCTGCACGGCGATCTTCATGCCGCACAGGTCGGAGGTATCCACCTTCTGCGGGTTGCCCTTCTTGACCACCCATGTGGCGCCCGCCTTGTAGTAGCTGACGAAGTTGACCGCGTCCATACGCTCCTTGGTGATGGTCAGCGAGGTGATGCCAAGATCGTACTTGCTGCCGACCGACGGGACAATCGAATCGAAGGAAGCGGAGACGATCTGAGTGTCCAGGCCGAACACCTTTCCCAGCGCGTTGGACAGGTCGACGTCGTAGCCGACCGGGGTCTTGCCGTCTTCCTTGAGGAATTCAGCCGGAGCGTACGTGAGCTCCATGCCGACGGTGAGCTTGCCGTCCTTGGTCACCGAATCAGGCAGCATGGCGGCGATGGACGCGTCTTTCTTGATGCCGGAGACATCGTAGCCGGACGTGGACGAACTCGACGACGAACCGGAGCCGGACGTCGCTTCATCGGTAGTGCCACATGCGGCGGCACCGAGCAACATGGCGGCGCTCAGCGTGCAGGCGAGCGCGGTCTTGAAAGCCTTGAATGACATATGTTCCTCTCTTCATGCATGCGGTCAAGCTGTCTGCCATTCCATCATGCATATCTATGCATTGCTTCGCATAATATACTATGCCGCAGACTGCGGCACAAAAAAGACACGCCGGTCGTGTCGGGACGTAACAGGCGTCATCCGCGACATGACCGGCATACCATGGATACCTTGCGGGCACGCAGCAACACGCGCGGACAAGACGCGCAGACAAGACGCGCGGCTCAGTCCTCGACCTTCGGGTTGATCTCCGCCTTGGTCACGGCACCGCCCTCGGCGCCCCAATGCTTGAGGATCTTCCCGTACGTACCGTCATCCATGAGCTTCTGCAGAGCCTTCTGCACCGCCTCGTCGGTGGCGGAATCACCCTTCTTGATGGCTGCACCCTCCGGGGCGACACCCTCATCGTCACCGAGCGTGGCGAGCTGGTCGCCGGTCTGCGAGATCGCATAGCCGGCAACCGGGGTGTCCGCATAGAACGCTACCGCCTTGCCGGTCACCACATTCGTCGTCACATCGGTCTGCAACTTGCTCGAAAGCACATCCACCGGCTGCTTGCCATTCGCCTTGCACTGCTTGGAGATCTCGGCGACCGACTCTTCCTGCGTGGTACCGGTCTGCACTGCGATCTTCTTGCCGCACAGGTCCGAAGTATCCACCTTCTCAGGGTTGCCCTTCTTGGTCACCCAGGTGGAACCCGCCTTGTAGAACGTCACGAAATCAACGGAATCAAGACGCTCGTTCGTCACCGTGAACGACGACACGCCGATATCGTACTTGCTGCCGACCGACGGGATGATCGAATCGAAATTCGCGGTCACCGGGTCAGCCTTCAAACCGAAGATATTCGCCATCGCCTTGACGATGTCAACGTCATATCCGACCGGAGTCTTGCCATCCTCAGCAAGGAACTCGGCCGGCGCGTATGACGTATCCATGCCGACGGTGAACTTGCCATCCTTGGTCACCGAATCCGGAAGCAGCGCCGCAATCGAGGCGTCCTTCTTCACACCAGAGACGTCATACCCGGTCGTGGACGAGCTTGACGACGAGCCGGAGCCAGATTTCGCATCCGTAGCATCGCTCGTGCCGCATGCCGCGGCGCCGACGAGCATGGCAACACAGCAGGCGGCGGCACCGAAACGTTTCAGCAGGTTTGTGGTTTGGTTTGCGGGGTGGGTCCCGTGGTGGCTGCCGGTGTGGCGGAAATAAGACATGGTTGACATGACTGAACCCTCTCTCTGTTCCGGACGCAAGAGCCTAGCGACCGCGCCCGTCGGCGTGGGCACCCGGGCGGATGCCCCGTCCTCGCCGATAGCCGCAGAATAAGCCCGCCATGCTACGGCGACGTTACACTTCACCGTAGCCGGACGGCGTAGGCTTGCAGCGAGAGGTCTCGATATGCGGGCACGATTGTGGACGACGGTGTCACGTGGCTACCGCGGACCGGCGATATTGTGGCATCCGGCTCGGTCTCATCCTACGTGATGGGCGCAAGTGTCACGTTGCTGCCGTGAGCCGGTTGCATTGGGGGCATCCCCGGCATTCTGCGTCATCAACCACAAGCATCTTTTCCTAGCCAATGAAACGATTATTGCCACGTCCCGCTCGAAAGCAATCTTCCTCATCTTTTCCGCAGGTCGATAAAGCGACCCTTCGACCGAGCGTCAATCAACGCGCACTTACCCCATCAACCATCTCTCTTACAGGTCAGCGGGTCGATTAAAGCCATGTCACGGCATGAAGCAATCTCCCCCATCTTTTCAACGGTCAATAGGGCAATCCTTCAACCGAGCGCGAATCAACGCGCATGCCCCATCAACCATCTCTCACCGATTAATGGGGACATGCCGCTCAAATCACCTGCTTGTTCTTGTAGCGCATGATGCGCAACGCCTCGCGCTTGTCCTGCTCCTCACGCAAAGCCTGACGCTTGTCGTATTCCTTTTTGCCTCGTGCGAGCGCAATTTCGGCCTTGACCCTGCCGTCCTTGAAGTACAGGCTCAGCGGGATGATCGTATAGCCTTTCGCCTGGGTCTGACGCTGCAGTTTCTCGATCTGCGCAGCGTGCAGCAGCAATTTACGCTTACGTTTCGGGGCGTGATTGTTCCACGTGCCGTTGAGATACTCCGGGATATTCGCGGCCTCGAGCCATATCTCACCACGCCGATCAATGCTGACGAACGCTTCAGCCAACGACGCGCGACCCTCGCGCAGCGACTTGACTTCGGTACCCGTGAGTACCAGTCCTGCCTCGTATGTGTCCTCGATACTGTAGTCGTGCCGCGCCTTTCGGTTCTGCGCGATCATCACAGTCCCCTGTTCTTTCGCCATTCCGTCCTCGTTCCTTATTTCCTGCGGTTCCGCACTGTTCGCACTCGTTGCCAACGTCCTGGCGACGCGCGGGTGCATCGTCTTGCAATCACGTACGTACGCGGGTATGCGTCTGGCATGCCGAGCATGTGAACCACCTTAGTATGTAAATACATATTTACGCGAGTACGTACATACACAAATATGTAAATACGTATCTACGCGAGTACGTACACAAGTGCGGGTGCGGATGCGCGAAATCGTACCGTTTTCATCGCACTGCTGCCAGCGATAGCGAAAACGGTGCTCGCATGCTGTCTGTCGAACCCACCATTGTACACGAAGCCGCGCGCCCAATCCATACCGCGCAGCGCCCTTGGCATTGTCACGCTTCGCACGCGACTCGGCGAACCGCTCGTTTTCACTATGTCCGACGGCACGGCACGCGCTACTCTGCCAGATCTCGCACACCGCACCGGTCGCTGTAGCCGTGTCCGACGATTCGTCACAAGCGACAACGCGACCCGCGGCATCCTCACTCTGCCAAATTCCGCAACCCGCCGCACCACTGGCTGTACCCATATCCAACAAGCCGCAGCCCTGTCTCACCCGACCTGTGTAATATCCCGTCGTATCTCCCACATCACTAGTCTTGTGCCACTATTTCACTCTGCATCACCACTTGGCATCGCCCTAATCGACAGATTGTGAGTCACCACTCACAACCAACGGCAAAGCGACCGCCGATATCCGTCAACCGACATCTCATCAACAATCGTTGTGAGCCACCACTCACAACAAGCCGCCAACATGGCACCGCCCACCCGCATACCCAGCGCTCAAACACATTGGTTGTGAGTCACCACTCACAACCAACACCCACGAACACCTCTTTCCGCGCATCAATCGCTTCCAAGCCATTTGATTGTGAACCACGACTCACAATCAGCACAGGGCGATTCGCGACAACGTTCCCCACATCGCTACCACGCATGAGGTTGTGAGTCACCACTCACAACAAGCCAACGCGTGGCATCAGTTCCCTCATGCTGCGGCAATAAGAAACGTCGATTGAGAGCCACCACTCACAACGGGTGTTTTTCTGTGCCAATCACATGTCTTCGCAAGATTTCATCAACCAGATTGAGAGCCACGACTCACAATCAAGCGGCCGTGACTGCGTCAGCATCCCAATGCGTGCACTTCGCTGTGTTGGTTGTGAGTCGTCACTCACAACCAGCCACACAACGAGTGCGAATGTGAACGACCACTCACAACCAACGGATTATCGCAACCGCTTAAGCGCAGTATCACCACGTCACCCGGTTGATTGTGAGCCAGCACTCACAACCAGTTTACGGTCGGCGTTCATTAGCACTATTCGACCGCATCGGGCTACGCAATTGTGAACGGCCACTCACAACCAACGCATCAGCATCGCCGCAGGTGCGCGGCATCACAATATCGCACCGGTTGATTGTGAGTCGACACTCACAATCAACCGCAATTGAGCACTGGGGTGCTGGGTACGCGTCGTCGGCCGAGACGAATAACCGCGCAACCCGGTTACGGGACACTACCTCGAAACGGAACACAACCCGGTTACGGTGCGCAACGCCGCAATAAATGCGCGACCCCGCAAGAGAGCACAGCCCAAAGCAAGAGCGCAACCACAACAACGGAACGCAACCCGGTGATAGAAACACAGCCAGGTAATAGCCTGCAGCCCAAAGCAAGAGCAACCCCGCAATAGAGCGCGATCCAAAGCAAGAGCGCAGCGCCGCAATAAACGCGCGATCGAAGCAAGAGCAACCCCGCAATAGAGCAACCCCGCAATAGAGCGCACCCCAAAACAGAGCACGCCCCAAGACAAGAGCGCAACCCTCACCTCGACCCGGCGAGCGGCGCCTACCGCGACTCAGTAATGGATGTACTGATAGCTCCCAGCGTTCGAAATCGTCTCGTACGCAGGGAATGTCGCGAACCCGGTGCCGCCTTCGGAAACCAGCACCGAACCATCAGAGTTCACGCGCTCGACTACAGCGACATGACCATACGCCGCATTCGCATACCAACGTGTCACACGCTGCCCGCGAGCGAATACCATCACCGCTCCGACATGCGGCGTGTTGTTCACCAAATATCCCAGCGAACGCGCGGTACCCGCCCAGTCGGCGCCGTTGCCCATATACGAACCCACCGGCAAGCTCAACTGCGAACGGCGAATATACGCCCACAGGGTGCAGTTGCGCGCCGGATAAGTGTTGCCGTTGCCGATGTTGCCTGTGCGATGCCCGTAGCAGAATGAAGAGCCAGCAGGACAACTTCCCGGCACGCTGTAGTTCATACCGGATGCGCCCGAACCGCCTGAACTGCTCGAATTGCTGCTACTTCCGGAATTGCTGGGCTTAGACGAACTCGATCCGCTCGAATTACTGGATCCGCTTGAGCTACTTGACCCACCCTTATTTGATCCGGATGAAGTATTTTTACCCGTATACTGCGCGCCTCCGCTTGAGGGTGATGCCTGCTGATTCGAGTAGTTGCTCGACCACGAAGTGATCTCCGACTCCATCGCAACGATCTCGGCAGCCTCCTTCGCCGATTGCGAAGTCAGCTGGCTCTTTTGGCTTTCCAACGAGGCACGCTCGGCATTGCCCTTAGCCAACAGGTCATTCAGCTCGGATTGCTTGGCTTGGGCGGTTTCCACGGCTTTCTGGGCCGCGGCCGCCTGCGTGTCGGCCTTCTGCTTGAGCGTGGTGATTTCATCCTCGATTGCCGCAAGCCGCTGCTCGCGGTTCTTCGCGGTGCTCAGCTGCGTCGCGGCGTCGCTTGCGGCATTGCTTTCGGTTCGCGTGACTGCGGCATCGGCCTGCATCTTGTTGACGAAATCCTCGGTCGTTGTGGAATTGGTCACCACGTTCATCACTTCCGAGGCGGTGGTGCCGTGGAAACTTTCACGCGCCATCTGGGCGACCGCTTCCTTCGCATCGTCATAGTTCGCGCCGGTCTGTTTGATCTGCTCCTGCAAGTTGGCCTTGTCCTGCTGGGCAGCCTCAAGCCTCTCCTGCGCGGCCTGCGCCTGAGATTGCGCCTGTTCAGCGCTGTTCTGCGCATCCTCCAACGCCTGTTGCGCGGCGGGGATCTGGTTCTGGTTCAAATCGTTGAGTTCCAGGATCTGATTCGCCAACTGCGCGCTGACACCCGCCAGTTTGGCTTTGAGATCACTTTGGCTTTGGAGCTTTGCCTTGTACTGCTGCATCGTGACCGCCTGCGCCGGCTGCGGCGGCGCGATCATGTTTGCAGTGCCTGCGGCGATAAAAGTGAGCGATGCGATCAGTGCGCCCACGATGGCGTTGATCCTCTTCGTGCGCTTCATATCACAGCCTTTCTTGTGGTGTATCGCACATTGTACATAACGATGCTCAATGGTCAATGGGAATACCCCCGTCGCGTATCTGCCATCTGCGTATGCATCTGGCTATCGCAATACCGAAATTCGGGATACGTTTGAATATGCGACGGCGAGAGGAGCACCAGCAACGCCCGCGACAAGTTCTCGCGACACCCAGACACGCCAGCACGCTCCTTACACACCTCACGCTTTGCTTACACTTTGAGGTACCGTCGCAGCGAGACGGCGGACGAAAGCGCGGACAACACCATCGCGCCGATGACGAGCGCCGGCGCCGCAAGCCATACGGTTTTCTGAGTGATGAACGGCATCCACTGAACGGTCTGCGCGATCCCGTCGGTGATGAACACCTGCACAATCCCGCTCAATGCACCGACGGCCAGCAGCGAACCAAGCATCGACGCCGTCATGCCTTCAAGGATGAACGGCAGACGAATCGTCCAGTTCGACGCACCGACCAGCCGCATAATCTCGGTCTCGTTCTTCCTCGATGCGGCGCTCATACGTATGGTCGTGCCAGTGAGCAGCACGGCGACCACAATCATGACACCTGCGAGGACCACCGTCACCACCGTCGCCTTGTTCAACACATTGAACACCGGATCGAAAATCTGCCGCTGATCCTGGACTTCCTCGACCCCGCTCACCCCCGAGAGGACTTCCGAAACCTGCTGGTATTTGGTCGGATCCGTAAGCTTGAGACGCAACGAAGCCTGCATATCCGCAGCGGTCAGCGTCCGCCCCTGATATACGCCATTCGGGTACTGCTTGAGGAAGGTGTTCTTATAGAACTCATCGCGGCTGACATATGTGACTTTGGAGACCACGGATCCGAGCTCATCCTGAATCTTGTTCTCGATATCCACGATCTCGCTGTCCGTAGGAGCCTTGCCGGACGAGCAGTTCGCTGACTGGCTTGTGCCGTCAGGGCATAGCCAGACCACGACCTCGACTTTGTCGTACCAGTCGCCTTTGGCCTTGGTAATCTGCGCCTGCATCAGCACGGAGGCCCCGATGAACAGGAAGGAGATGAACGTGACCAGCATGACGGAAAGAATCATCGGCACATTACGCCGCAAGCTCGTCCATGTCTCGGAAAGAATGAACCGTAATCTCATGACTGTTGACTTTCCTTCCCGTCCGTATTGCTCGTGTCCGGTGTGTCGCTCGCGTCTTGTGCGTCGCCCGTGCTTTGCGCTTCTTGCGTCTCTTGTACCCGTTGGGCAGTCGCTTCGCCATCAACGGCTGGCGGCATCGGCGGGGCAGGAGGCGACGGCGGAGCGGGAGGCGCCACCCTGCTGTCGTCTGCACCACCCTGCTGCGGTTGTGCGGCCTGCTCATCCGAAGACTGGCCTTCGCGGCTATGAGGCTGGGATGTCTCGACATTGGTGCCGTGCCGCTTGGCATACGCTTCCTCATGCTCGCGCTTTGCGGCGATATCCTCTGCGCTCAAGCCCTTGCCCCAAGTCATCGTGGTTTCCACGGACTGGAAAACCTCGCCATACCGGCCGGTGCGCCCGGAATGAACCGAGTGGGCAAGACGGGCGATACCTTCATCGCCGTTCTCCGAAGCCATCAACGATTGGGCGACATCGAGCGTCGCCGAAACCTGCTGTGCCGCGGAACGCTGAGGACGGAACTTCGCATCGGGATCGTTAGCGCCGGCTCCGACCGCTGTTGCATCAGCTGTTCCATCCTGCCGTCCGGACACCCCGCCCTGGCCCGCAGACGTCCGCGCCGCGTTAGCGTTTGAAGCTTTCGATTCGACATCACGGTCAGGGAAATACAAGGCCGAATCATATGAACCGTGCTGCTCGTCGCGTACAATCTTGCCGTTGTGCAATTCGACGACGCGTTTGCGCATCGAGTTGACGATTTCCTCGTTATGCGTGGCCATCACGATGGTCGTGCCGGTGCGGTTAATCGCATCCAGGACTTCCATGATGCCGAGCGACGTCGTCGGATCAAGGTTGCCGGTAGGCTCGTCGGCCAGCAGAATCTGCGGGTGGTTCACATACGCGCGCGCAATCGCCACGCGCTGCTGCTCGCCGCCGGACAGCTCATGCGGATAGTTCTTCTCCTTGCCGGAAAGCCCGACCGTCTGAAGCACCTTGGGTACCAGCGTCCTGATGGTCGAACGGCTCGTGCCGATCACCTCAAGGGCGAACGCCACGTTCTGCCAGACCGTCTTGTTGTTCAACAGCTTGTAATCCTGGAACACGAAGCCGATGGAACGGCGGTATTGCGGTACCTGCCGATTCGTCAGACGACGCAGGTCGTTGCCCGCGACGCGAATCTCCCCGTCGGTCGCCTCCTCCTCGCGAAGCAGCAGGCTCAGCAGCGTAGTTTTGCCAGAACCTGACGCGCCCACAAGAAACACGAAATCGCCACGATCGATATGCAGCGTGATGTCATCCAGTGCCGGCCGTGTGCCTTTCGGATAAATCTTTGTAACATCATCAAGCGTTATCAGCGACATGATTCCCGTCTTCCGTGTCGATTACCGGACGTGCGCCCCGAATCCCTGCCCCAAGGCGGATGCGAGGCGGCACGTTGTCAAGTGTTACCAAGTGTTACCAAGTGTTGAATTCAGTTGTTGTCTCAAGGCTTGCATCGCCCTTGGCTTGCGTTGCCTAATGTCTGTTCCGATTTAGGCTTGCGTCGCCTAGGACTGTGTCGACTTAGGCTTGGGCAGCTTCCTCGGCGGCCTGCTTGCGCTGGTCGTGACGCCAACGGATGCCTGCTTCGATGAAGCCGTCAATATCTCCATCGAATACGGCCTGAGTCTGCGAAGTCTCATAGCCGGTACGCAAATCCTTGACCATCTGGTACGGATGCAAGACATAGGAACGCATCTGGTCTCCCCAGCTGGCCTTGATATCGCCGGCGAGTTCCTTCTTCTTCTTGGCTTCCTCTTCGTGGCGCAGCACCAGCAGGCGGGATTGGAGCACCGCCATGGCGGCCGCACGATTCTGGATCTGGCTGCGTTCATCCTGCATGGAAACCACGAGACCGGTGGGCAAGTGGGTGATGCGCACCGCGGAATACGTGGTGTTCACGCCCTGGCCGCCAGGACCCGACGCCTGGAAGGTGTCGACGCGGATATCGGAGTCCGGAATATCGATGTGATCGGTGGATTCCACGAGCGGAATCACCTCGACCGCGGCGAAGGATGTCTGACGACGGCCCTGGTTATCGAACGGCGAAATGCGCACCAGACGATGTGTGCCGCCCTCGACTGACAGCCGGCCGTACGCGTACGGGGCATCGACTTGGAATGTGGCGGATTTGATGCCGGCCTCTTCGGCGTAGGACGTGTCCATCATCTTCGTCTTGAAATTATGCCGTTCCGCCCAGCGCAGGTACATACGCAGCAGCATCTGTGCGAAATCGGCGGCATCAACGCCACCGGCACCGGAACGAATGGTGACCACGGCGGAACGTGCGTCGTACTCGCCGTCCATGAGGGTCTGGACTTCCATGTCGACGAGGTCCTGATCGAGCTGTTTGAGATTGTTGACGGCCTCGTCCATGGAATCCTTGTCGTCTTCCTCGGAACCGAGCTCGTACAGGGTCTCGACGTCGTCAATGCGCCGTTGGGCGTCCTTGAGACGCTTCAGTTGGGATTGCGCTGCCGAGAGTTTGCTGGTAACTTGCTGAGCGTGTTCTTGGTCGTCCCACAGGCCGGGCGCGCTCGCCTCCACCTCGAGATCCTTGATTGACGAGGCGAGGGCGTCCATATCGATGGCCTTGGCGATCATGTCGAATTTCGCCTTGGTCTCGTTCAAATCTTGCGTAAAGTCATAGTCTGCCACGTTTATCCACCTTACAGGCACAGGCGGAAATCGTCCGCCGACCCGTCCGAACGTTCACACCCTTTGCTGATTGTGAGTCAGTACTCACAACCCAACCCCGCAATCACGTACCGCACCCGATACACGTGGCTCCCCCTGCCCTGATTGTGAGCCAGCGCTCACAACCCAACGATGCAATCGCGTACCGCACCCGATACACGTGGCTCCCCCTGCCCTGATTGTGAGCCAGCACTCACAACCCAACGATGCAATCACGTACCGCACCCGATACACATGGCTCCCCCTGCCCTGATTGTGAGCCAGCGCTCACAACCCAACGATGCAATCGCGTACCGCACCCGATACACGTGGCTTCCCTACCATGATTGTGAATCGGCACTCCCAATTTTCTGTGATCCCGCTCCATTAGGCCGCGAGCTGGCCTTCCTCCGATCTGATTGTGAGTCCACACTCACAAAATCTGGATGTCAAGCGCAACCTCTCCCACTATCATGCGGCAAGCGCGATCTTTCCCCTGTCTGATTGTGAGTCGTCAAACACAACCGAAGCTCCAGGCTCACCTGCGGTCGCCAATCGCCACGGCTCCTGCGCCAGATTGTGAGCCAGCGCTCACGACCCGTCAAACGCGCTATGTCAACGATGCCAGCTCTCGCCAGTCACCGTCCAGTCGTCAGCAGCAAGCAGCCGGCAGTTACACGACTAGCCGTCTATCGCCAGTCACCAGCTGCCAGTCATCGGCCGGCTTCAGCTACCAGCTGGGAGATACAAACGAACAGATGTGAGTGACAACTCACAATCAGACGGGAAGAAGCCATACCAATCGCTGGCAATCGCTCATTCGCGTGCGCAAGGTGAGTCAGCGCTCACAATCATCGTCAAAGCAAACAGCGATACCTTCACCACCCAAGATTGTTGTGGGCGATTGTGAGTGGACGTTCACAATCAAGTGGGATACACGGACGGGTGACGACGTATTCGGACTTGTTACCGCATGATTGAGAGTCGCCACTCACAATCAAGGGAGCAGAGTCAAGAAGCCGGTCAAGCTAGTCAAGCCACATTGACAGTCGAACGAAACCGCTGGGCAGGTCGAACCACCGGTCGGTTATGCCCAGAGGCTGGTGTATGAAGCCCGTTCCCTGCGGGGTGTTGAAAGGGGTCACCGCCTAGTATCGCCGTTGATGGATAAGTGATAAGTGAAATTGATGGCGGGAAGGACCAGACGATGACCGCAAGAGATTCGTTAGCATCATTGGACGATGACAGGCACGGGACCTGCTGTTGCAGGTCGCGCGCGGGCAGGAGGAGATGCGTTACCGGCTCTCGCGGATGCTGGAGCCGATGCTGGACGCGTTGATGGTCGCGGAGGCCGACGAGGCGTGCGGCGCGGCGTACATGACGCGCGGCAAGGTCGGCGGAAACCGGCGCAACACAGATGGCTACGAAACTACAATGACGTCGAATCGCAAGAATCCCAGGAACAGACCTCTGACACAGTCACGGTTTGCGCCACGCCCGTAACCACGCCGGGAAAATCGCGACAACCTCGGCAACGACATACCGCCCCGGAGGGCATGATTCCGTCCGGGCGCAATCGGATTCCAAAACGTTGCACGCAACGACGACATCTACGGCGCAACCGAGAAGCAAAGGGACATCATCGACTTTTCGACCGCAACGCCGCAAGCACGCACCCACGATTATTGCGAAGCCGCGCTCCTTTGCACGACTTCCTGCCGGACCGACGTCAATCCAACCATAAATTTGGCACACATTGCGCAATCATCAGGCGTGTCACTATCGTCACAACACCAGCGATCTGCCCCGTCACCGGTCAATACATCCAACACGCGTCCCGCGCGCCACACCGAGTGCGGAATCGAAGTCAACACCGCTGGCAACCGCCAGCAACCGTCAGCAACCGTCGGCAAACCGTCAGTTTTCTCTCAGCAATCGAGCATCAGCACTGCCGTCATCCAACAACAACCGAATTGTCCGCACTACACCATTAACACACCATTAACCGTGCGCACCAGCCTTCTTGGGCATAGGACCATCGGCCTCTTTGTCCATCCGCAGCAAGCGAGAAGCCAATCGCCGCAATGGAATCGGATCGGTCACGACATGTTTCCTCCCTGACCGTCGTTCTAAGCGCGACGCCACACTCACAGCGAGCGCACGCCGCTCAACATCACTGCGCATATCATTCCAGGTGACGCTCACGCACATCCAGCCAGCATCCTCGAGCAACGTACGACGGCGGACATCCTCTTCCCAATTGCTCGCATGATGTTTACCGTCGTATTCCACAGCGACCTTGCACTCCGAATATGCGAGGTCGAGGAAGAATCGCCGACGTCCGCCCGTGTTCACCTGCCCGGCATCGTTCCTGATATCGACCTGCGGATTGACTTGCGGCATCGGCAAACCATAGGACAACAGCGTCAACCGCAACTCACTTTCACGAACAGAATCAGTATTCTCCCTCATCAGCACCATGGCTCTGCGAGAATTCACAGTGCCCGCCGGCATTCTTCGCTTGGCTTTTCGAATCTGCTCATGCGTCGCATGGCACGAATCGCGAAAATCGCGCAACGTCATCCACCGTTGATCGCTATCCCTGCGCATGAACGCATCGCCCAGCAACACCAACGATTCCAGCCTCGAACGACGCGCATACATCAGCCACGTCGTATCCGGCGCGACGCACGTAATACCTTCAAGATGCACCAGCCGCGTGGGATAGCTCCAATACACGCAGCGGACGCCCGCGATTCGTCTGCGAGTTTTCTGTGAATCCGCGACCACGACCAACTCGTCATGATTCAAATCATTCGGCACATCGATGCACAGCAATTTTAATGCGGTGCTCAGCGCAAAAATCAGCGGGGAAGCGACACGCGCTTGGAGTTCACGACAACGGATCAGCGTCTCAGCTTGGATACGCAACAGTCGGACCGGAGTCGTTTCGACGCGACGACCGTTCGTCTGCGTCAGCAGCCCCGATCTTCGATGTTCAACAGTGTTCATACTCATACGATCGACGCTAGTGTGTCGCGCGTTCTGCCGGAAGCTGTAACAGGCAATGTGGTCAGAAGATGAAGTTATCCACAGTGAGGTCGTTCCCTGATTGTCGCAGGCGGGCGGCGGCGTGCGGTGGGTGGCGTGCGGTGGGTGGCGTGCGGCGTGGCATCTATCGATACCCATTGCCGGTATCCACCTCGCAATGACCTGATATCGGTCTCAGAGATTCGGCTAGCAGCCGTCGAGTCTCCGCTGGTGACATGCCGGAGATCTGACAGCCTCCGATAGACGTCCGTTGTGAGCCGGGACTCACAAAAAACACGCTGACAATGGCTTTCCCCACACCGACGCGCCGGAACACAACTGGTTGTGAGCGGCCACTCACAACCAACGACACGAGCGACAACAACCAGCCACCGAGCGACAGGCCAGCATTGTTGGTTGTGAGTCACCACTCACAACCAACGACAAGAGCGCACCAAACGACTACAGATGCAACTGTTCAATGGCACGCTTTCCTTGCTGATTGCGAACCGCTACTCACAACCAACGATCACGGCGACAACAATCGACAGCCTGACGAGATTCCACATCGTTGGTTGCGAACCGTCACTCACAACCAAGGATATTGACGTACAGAACAGCCGCAGAACGGGGTCCGCTGCGTCTATATTGTGAGCCACCACTCACAACGAACACCTTGATTACTGCCCTCCGCGTACTCGAAGTACAAGAACACAGCCGATTGTGTGCCGCTACTCACAACCGACAGCATGAACAAGCAGAACCGCAGCAGAACGGGACCCAACACGCCCACATTGCGAGCAGCCACTCACAACCAACGACAAGAGCGCACCAAACGACTACAGATGCAACCACTCCACTTGCTGATTGCGAGCCGCCACTCACAACGAACGATAAGAGCGACAACACCAAACCATCGGACAGCACCCCACACCATCG
Organism: Bifidobacterium sp.; assembly: GCF_051876855.1. Lineage (GTDB taxonomy): Bacteria > Actinomycetota > Actinomycetes > Actinomycetales > Bifidobacteriaceae > Bifidobacterium. The sequence continues at coordinate 25 of NZ_JBJEIH010000035.1, read as the reverse complement.
ATTGCGAGTCACCACTCACAACGAG
>NZ_JBJEIH010000034.1:0-13844 GCF_051876855.1 Bifidobacterium sp. | reverse complement strand
CAACCAAACACCAACAACCCAAAACAACCCGCAGCACGGCGCGTCGCATCCAACCTCCCGCCACAAACGGACATCACAGCGTGGTATTCCTGAGGTATGAGCAAAAAGATCGCTGTATTAACCGGAGCCGGCATCTCGACATCAGCTGGCATTCCAGATTTCCGCGGGCCCGACGGCGTGTGGACCAAACATCCAGAACAGACCAAGGTCTATGACATCGACGCGTTCCTCACCAATAAGAAGGATCGCGAATATTCATGGCGCTGGCAGAAAGAATCCCCTGTGTGGAACGCCCAGCCGGGCGCCGCGCATAAGGCACTCGTCAAACTCGAGAAGGCGGGGCTTCTGACACTCCTGGCCACGCAGAACTTCGACGCACTGCACGAGAAAGCCGGAAATTCACCGGATATCATCGTGAACCTTCATGGCACCATCGGCACGTCCCACTGCATGAAATGCCATGCGAAATACGACACCGCGGACATCATGGCGCGTCTTGACGAGGAGCCGGACCCGCATTGCCATCGCCGTCTTAAGTACCAGGGCGACATGCCGTGCAACGGGATTATCAAGACGGATGTCGTGTATTTCGGCGAGATGCTGCCGGACGGGGCGATGGAGAAATCCATGCGGCTCGTCTCGCAGGCTGACGAGTTCTGGGTCATCGGTTCGACGCTTGAAGTGTTCCCCGCGGCGTCACTCGCCCCGGTCGCCGCACAGGCCGACGTGCCCGTCACCATCATGAATATGGGCAAAACACAGTACGACAATATCGCCACGCGGCTGATCCATGAGGATATCGCCGTCGCGCTGCCGAAACTCGTGGACGAAACCATCGCCGAAGCGCAAGCGGATGAACAATAACAGGAGCCGCTAAGCCTGCGCCGAGCAGGAAACAACACACAAAACGCGAAGGCCCCGGAACCTTGAGAATCCAAGGATTCCGGGGCCGTTGCCATACAGAGGCAGATGGCGGACCGTCAGTAGATGCGCTTGGGGTCGAAACCGGCCTGTTTCAACGCTTCGAGTACGCGGTCGATGTGGTCGGGGCCGTTCGTTTCGACGGTGACCCCGAGGGCGACCGCATTCGTGTAATGGCCGGACGCCTTGAACTGGTCGTGGTCGAGGGCGATTACGTTGGCACGCTGCTCGGCGAGGACCTGCGCTACCTTCAGCAGCTGTCCCGGCAGGTCGGGCAGCTCGACCTCGAAGTTCATGATGCGGCCGCGGGCAATCATGCCCTTCTGAATGACCGCACCGATGGTGACCGTATCGATGTTGCCTCCCGACATAATCGGGACAACGACGTGCGGGCCAGGAGCGGACGCAAACTTGCGCGAGCGCAGGTTCAGATGTTCCAATGCGGCGAGCGACACCGCGCCCGCGGCTTCGACGACCAGCTTGTGCTTCTCGAGCATGAGCAGGATCATCTCGTTGATATCGCGTTCAGACACGGTGATCAGGTCGTCCAGGAATTCGTTGAGCAGCGCGAAGGTCAGGTCGCCCGGGCGCTTGACGGCAACGCCTTCCGCCGAGGTGACCACCTTGTCGGCGGGAACCACGCGGCCAGCCGCGAACGAATTCTTGAACGCCGGAGAACCCTCAGGAATCGCGCCGATCACGCGGACTTCGGGCTTGAAGGTCTTGACAGCGAGCGCCACACCGGCGCCCAGGCCGCCGCCACCGAGCGGTACGACGATATCAGTGACGTTCGGGACATCTTCGAGGATTTCCATGGCGATGGTGCCTTGGCCGCAGATGACTTCATAATCGTCGAAAGGCGGCACGTAGATCATGCCCTGCTCGTCGCTCAGCTTCTGGGCGTACGCGGCGGCTTCGTCGAACACATCGCCGTGCAGGACGACGTCGGCACCGTAGGCTTTGGTGGCGTCAACCTTGAGCGGCGGGGTGATGGTCGGCATGCAGATGGTGGCTTTTGCACCACGCTCGCGGGCGGCGTAGGCGACGCCCTGCGCATGGTTGCCGGCGGATGCGGTGACGATGCCGCGAGCCAGCTGGTCCTCGGACAGGGAGGCGATCTTGTTGTAGGCGCCGCGAATCTTGAAGGAACCGGTGACCTGCAGGTTCTCCGGCTTGAGGAGAATCTGGTGGCCGGTCATGTCGGACAGCACCGGGGAGGCAATGACCTCCGTGTGCTTGGCCGTGCCTTTGAGCCGCTGGGCGGCCTTCTTCAATTCAGCGGCATGATCGCGCTGCAGTGCTTTGAGAACCTCGTTTTGTTCCATGATCGTTATTGTAGGATGCCCGCTGCCCCGCAGCGTCGGGAGAGTCCATCCCGTGGAACGGCTGCCGGGAGGCGGGCAAGTCCAAATAGTGCCGGGAACGTCCGCTCGGTGTGTGGCTCACGCTTCCATGTCGATGACAACGGTGAGATTGCGGGCGGTATCGCCGGCAGCGCGCAGCGCATCCTCGATGTGTTCCAAATCGTAAGATGCGGTGATGATTGAACCGATATCCCAACGTCCGCAAGCCATGAGCCGCTGCACGTCGGCGACGTCTTCGGGCATGTAGCCGCCGGAACCGGACAGAGTCTGGTTAGCGAAGGTGAGACGCAGCAAATCCAGTTGCCGCATGGCGTTGTTGACCGCGACAACGACGAATCTGCCGTAGATCTTGCCGTGCGCCATGAAGGTTTCGAACACTCTTTCGGCGCCGGCGGCGTCGATCATGCAGTCGATGTCCGCGGTGGGTCCGTCAAGCGAGCGGGCATCCCCGAAATACGCCCGGGCGGCGTCAATGGGGTCATCCTGGTTGAGATCGCAGACCTGGAGTCCAAGGGCGGCGGCCTTTTCCAGCCGCAATCGGGAGTAATCGCAGATCATGACCTTGCCCGCGCCGAGTTGCAGGGAACCGAGCGCCGCAGCGATGCCGATGGTGCCGGCGCCGAAGACCATGATGTGCTCGCCTTCGCGTTGATGCGCGTGTTTTGCCGCCCTCATGCCGACCGTGAACGGTTCGATCAGGCTTGCCGCACGGTCGCTGATAGCCGGGTCGACCGGGTAGAGGGATACGCCGCGAACCGGTTTCGGGCACAGCATGTATTGCGAGAATCCGCCCAGCGTGCCGGCACGATGGGGGTCGCCTTTGGCGAGCAACGGATAAGGGTAGACGCGCTCCCCCACCTGGAAATCGGTGACATTTCGGCCGACCGCGACGACACGAGACACGGTTTCGTGGCCGAATTCGCCGCCGACATCGACCTTGTGGCCGGTGCCGGGACCATGGGAATACACGGCTACATCGGTGCCGCATACGCCGGAGCAGATGTTGCGCACGAGAATGTCGTCATCGCCGACTGACGGAATCGAGACGTCACGGACTTCGACGTGCTCTTTGCCGAGATAGACAGCCGAACGCATGGTCGCCGGCAGTTCCGGCGAAGTTTGCGACGTGCCCGAACCGGTCATGCCATCGTGACCGCTGATATTCGTGATGTTCATTTCACTCCCTTGATTAGCGGGACAAGCCCGAGCAACAGCGCGATGCCGACAGTGCCGACGATGATGCCTTGGGTGAAGGCATGCCACTGCTCGATCATGCACATGCACATGCACATGCCGAGTGCGAAGACCAAGGTACTGACGGTACCTAGGACGAGGGTGGTGTCGTTTGCTTTGCTCATGATGTCTCCTTGGGGTTCTCGCACCGCTGAGCCGTGGTGTTCAGACAGCCGATCGTCGATGCGCTGTGGTGTTCATAAGCCGGCTAATGCTGACGTTATTCCGCGACACTCCGGGGCTCAACCGACACAAGTCCAACAGTCGTTGGAATAATGAAGCCATGGTGAATATCGCTGGCAATGCGAGGTTCTTGGAGACCGACAGGCGAATCGAAGTCGCCGCTCTCACGCTGATGGATACCAAGAAACACGCCTCGACGCCGTTGTCCATCGCAGCCATCTGCAGGGAGGCAGGCATCAATCGTTCCACCTTCTATGAGCATTTCGACAGCATCGACGACGTCATCGCCGTGATGCAAGAGCACCTGTTCGCCGAGCTCTCCCAACATTTCCGGCAAGGCAATCGCGCCGAAGACACGAATGAGCACAGCCCCGCCGAAATCCCCCTGAGTCTGGCTTCTTTTGAACTGTTTCTGCGCCACATTAAAGAACACCGGTACTTCTACGGCATCGCGCTGCACAGCGGGCACGGCCTGCCGGTGCATTACGGGAGCAAGGAACTGTGGGAGCGGCGAATTCGGCCGGTTTGCGCCTCAATCGGCATCGATGATGAAGACGATATGAAGTATTTCCTTGATTGCACGACGGCTTCAGTCAGTGCGATTCTGCGACGGTGGATTGATCGCGATTGCCGGGACAGTGTGGAGAAAGTGGCGCTGATCGCGGCGAACGCGGTCCCCGCAATCCTCGCCACCGATGCTGAAATACGGGCTTTTGGAGACAGTACCAAGCATTGAACTATTGAACAGCTTGAGCTTGGCGGCCGTCGTCGATCGGACGCAATGTGATGGTGGTCGTCGCTGAGCCGAAGCACGGCGACGACCACCATCTTCTGTGCCCGTCAACATCTGTTTGCGGCGGCTCCGGGAAGGTACGGGCACCCTCCCGGAATCCTTCAGTCAGGAGTCCTTCGGCCAGCTAGAGCCGGACCGTCACCGCCTCCCACGGGGACAGCGTGCGAGCAGCCAGAGAATCGGCAGAATGCTGCGAATCATAGGACGTCAGCACGATGTCGGGCGACTGGTTTGCGGCTGCGGCGAGCGCGGCTACGGTGTCATCCGGAATGCGGGCGTCTTTCCCGGACAGGTTCACGGCGACCAGCAGACGCTCATCGCCCAGCGTGCGCGTGAACGCGTACACCTGCGGGTCGGATTCGTCGAGCAGGTGCCAGTCGCCGGCGGATACGACAGGGTCGTCGTGCCGCAGCGCAATCAGCTGCTTGAAGAAGGAGAACACCGAATTCGGGTCATCCTGCTGGGCTTGCGCGTTGACCGTCGTATGGTTCGGATTGACGCTGATCCACGGTTCCTTGGAAGCATCGACGGCGGTGAAACCGGCGTAGGTCGAAGCGTCCCACTGCATCGGGGTGCGGGCGTTGTCACGGCTGCGCTTGGCGAGCGCGTCCATCATCGATTCTGCGGACTGGATATGCGCCTGCTCAACACGCTGGTGGAACATGTTCAGGGATTCAAGGTCGCGATACTGGTCAAGCCGGGTGAAATGCGCGTTCGTCATGCCAAGCTCCTCGCCCTCGTAAATGTAGGGGGTGCCGCGATGCATGTGCAGCAGCATCGCCAGCGCTTTGGCGGAATGGACGCGGTTCTCCTCGGTGGAGTCATCGCCCCAGCGGGACACGACGCGCGGCTGGTCGTGGTTGTCGAAGAACAGGCTCACCCAGCCCTTCTTTGCAACCGCATCCTGCTGGGCGGCAAGCGTGCGCTTCAGCTTCGGCAGATCAAGCGGGGTCGGATTCCACTTCGTGCCGTTCTCGCAATCAACATCAACATGCTCGAACATGAACAGCATGTCCAGTTCGCGTGCGGCAGGGTCCGTGATCTGCTCATTGCGCTGCGGGGCGACGCCTGGCGCCTCACCAACCGTGAGATAGCCTTCGCGGCCGTCGAACACCTCGCGGTGCATCTCCTTGAGGAACTCGTCAAGCCGCGGGCCGTCGGAGCAGAACGGGAACGGGGACGAGTAGCCGTCGGGACCGGCGGGATAATCCTCGATCTGGCTGCCAGGTTCGCCCGGAAGCTTGCCGTTGGGGTCGACGCGCTTGGAAATCTGCGTGATGACGTCCATGCGGAAACCGTCGATACCGCGGTCGAGCCACCAGTTCATCATCTGGTAGACCGCCTGACGCACCTGCGGGTTCTCCCAGTTGAGGTCAGGCTGCTTCGGGGAATACTGGTGGAAGAAATACTCGCCGCGCTTGGGGTCATACTGCCATGCGGAACCGCCGAAATACGAGCCCCAACGGTTCGGTTCGGCACCCGGCGTGCCCGGCTCATGGCCGGGACGGGCGGGACGCCACCAATACCAGTCGGCGTGCGGGTCGTTCTTGTCGCGGCTTGCTTGGAACCACGCGTGCTCGTCGGAAGTATGGTTGACGACCAGATCCATCACGATTTTCAGACCGCGCTTATGCGCTTGGGCAAGCAGTTCATCCATATCGTCAAGCGTGCCGAACATCGGATCGATGCTCTGGTAATCCGCGATATCGTAGCCGTTGTCGTCCTGCGGGGACTTGTAGACCGGGCTCAGCCACAGCACATCAACGCCCAGGTCGGCGAGGTAATCCAAGCGGCGGGTGATGCCCTTGATATCGCCGAGGCCATCGCCATCGGTGTCTTGGAAGCTACGCGGGTAAATCTGGTACACCACGGCGTTCGCCCACCACGGGCTGGTGGGCGCTCCATTCGTGCGGACACCGGCGGGAAGGGCCGGACGATTGAAATTGGTCATGGCAAGCTCCTTTGCTGTCTGGTGTTGTTTTCTGGGATTATCGTACGATGCATACGTTTTCATTCCTATTGCTGGCGTGGCGGGTGCGCGGAGAAAGATATTCGGGCGGGGCCGCGGGGTTGGGTCGCAGGGTTGGGTCGCGGGCGGAATCACGCGGTTGTGCGACTGAGCGGTTGCACGGCGGGCAGATAGCCTCCAGACACCCGCCAAATCACCCGACAACTTGGCACTGTGCGACACCACAGTCACACGGCGGACAAGTATCAGGCATCAAGTGGGCAGGGAGCAGGGATATCCCGCCACCATGCCACCACCCGATCGCACGGCAGGCAGATACCAGCGGACAAGACACAGGAAACCAGCCACACCCGGCCGCTGTGCGACTGAGCGGTTGCACGGCGGGCAGATAGCCGACACAACGGGCGCAGGACGGGAGATAAACCGACGACGTGCAACCGGACAGTCACACCACAGGCAAGTATCAGGCGTCAAGTTGACCGGGGCGGGGATATCTGCCTGTCATGCGACCGGACAGTCGCACGACGGACAGATGCCACGGGACAGAACCGGCGGCGGGAGCGAAACCGAACAGCTGTGCGACCGGGCAGTCACACAGCAGGCAGATAGCCGGTCGGTAACGACGGCGACGGCCAGTAAACGGTCGGCGTGCGACACCGCAGTCACACGGCGGGCGGATACCGGCGGACGAGACACAGGAAGCCAACCATACGCGGCCGCCGTGCGACTGGGCGGTTGCATCGGGCGAGGAAACAGACCGAGGGGCCTGTGAATGTGCATCACAGGCCCCTCGACGGGAGAGAACAGATTGATGGGAGTGGATGGGGAGAGCGGGAATGTGACGGGCTTTCCTTTACTTCACGGGTCCTGCAATTATTGACGGCCTACGGCCGGCAGGATTATTACCGGGGGCGGGGACTATCCTCCGCCCCGGCGCGGTGAACGGAAAGCCCGCCGGGCTTTCCTTTACTTCACCGGATCCGGCAATTTTGGACGGCCTACGGCCGGCTAGATTTTTACCGGGGGCGGGGACTATCCCCCGCCCCCGGCGCGGTGAGACGAAAGCCCACTGGCTTTCGTCTATTTCACCGCGCCCCTCATCACACCGCTGACGACCCAGCGCTGGGCGAAGACGTAGACGATCAGAATCGGGGCCATCGCCATCAGGTAGCTGGAGAACGCCATCGGGTAGTTGGTCGCGAACTGGGAGCTGAACACGTACTGGGCGAGCGGAATCGTCTGGTTGGACTGATCCGTCAGCACGATGAGCGGCAGCAGGAAGTCGTTCCATGCCCACAGCGCGGTCAGGATGCCGATCGTCGCGTTGATTGGGCTCATCAGCGGGAAGATAATCTTCCAGAAGATCTTCCACGTGCTCGCGCCATCCACGCGCGCCGCCTCCTCAAGCGACGGCGGAATCGAGCGGATGAAACCGGTCGCGATGAACAGGTTCGTGCCCAGGCCGAGCGTCATGTACAGCAGGATCAAGCCGAACTGGTTGTCCAGATGCCAGGCGCCCATCTGCTTGGCGATCGGCAGCATCACCACCGGGAACGGCACGAACATCGCGGCGATGAAGAAGTAGTACAGGAAGCGGAAGAAGCGCTTGTCCATGTTGCGGGCGACGGCGTAGGCCACGAAGGTGTTCGTCAGCAGCGTGAGCACCACCGCAGCCACCGTGATAATCGCGGAATTCAGCGCGGCCCGCGGGTAATCAACCTTGGCCGAAGCATCCGCGAAATTATGCCACTGCCAGGACGTCGGCAGGCTGAAGGTGCCCGCCTCGGCCGGTGTCTTCAACGCCGTGACGATAGTGAAATACAGCGGGACCAGCACGGTCAGCGACAGCACCACGGTCAGCGCGGTCAGCCACCAATTAATCCGATGATCCTTGTGGAATGTCTTGTCTTTCATGATGTTCCTTTCCCCTCTGTCAGTCGGGCTTCAGCGCACGGCTGTCAGATCTGCTCCTTGCTTCTCGAGAATCCGAGCTGGATGAACGCGACAATCGCGAGGACGATGAAGAAGACCACCGCATTGGCTGTCTGATAGGCGTATTCGCCGCCGGTCAGGCCACCCTTCCAGATGAGGTAGGTCACGGTCTCGGTGGAGGAATTCGGGCCGCCTTCCGTCAACGCGACCACCTGGTCGAACGTACCCAGCGCGTTCTTGAGCGACAGCACGAGATTAATCGTCACGAACGGCCCAATCAGCGGGAAGGTGATCTTCCAGAACTTCTGCCACGCGTTCACGCCGTCAATCGAAGCGGCCTCGTAGATTTCGTCGTCAATGGTCTGCAGGCCCGCGATGTACAGCAGCGTGGAGTAGGCGACGCCCTGCCACACAGCGAGGAACACCACCGGAATCCAAGCGTACTGTTCGCTGGTCAGCATCGATTCGGACAGCCAGCCGATGCCCAGCGCCTTGCCGAGTGCGGGAAGCGGCGTCATGAAGATGTACTTGAACACGTAGCCGATGACCAGCGTGCCCAGGATGTACGGGATGAAGAAGATCGCGCGGAACCCGTTCTTGAACGCGATCTTGCTGTTCAGCAGCACCGCCAGGAACATCGAGATCAGGTTGATCAGCACGGTGATGATGATGGCGATGAAGAAGGTGAACAGGTAGGCGTGGCCGACGCGGTCATCGCTGAGCAACGCCTGATAGTTGCGCAGGCCGACCCACTTGAAGTTGCCGTAGCCCTGCGAGTTCGTGAACGAGTAGCCGATGCCGCGGATGAACGGGACATACAGGAAGACCGCGAAGATAATCGCCGCGGGGACGGTCATCCAGTAGAACGCGCGGTCCACCTTGCGATGCGAAAACGCGTTCTTGCGCTTCTTCGCAGGTTTGTCTGACTTCGCAGACTGCTGAGACGATACGACTGTTGCAGACATTTCTGTTCCTTTCTCCGTGTCCGATTACTCGACCGTGCGAGCCTGGACCTTGTCCCATTCCTTCTGCATCGAGTTGATGAAGCGGGGGACGTTGCCGCTGATCACCATGGTCTGCAGGTAGCCGCCGATGTTGATGGACGACGGGATGTAGTGGTCGCAGAAATCAACCACGTTGTTGCTTTCGAAGAACGGGCGGATGCCTTCCAGCGCCTTGTTGCCGAAGTAGGTGTCCTTGAGCGGGGTGATGGCGGACTGGGCCTTCGCGTAGGCGTTCAGCTGCTTCTTGCTCATCAGGAACTTGATGAACTTCATGGCTTCCTTCGGGTGCTTGGTGTTGGCGCCCATCGTGAGCATCACGTCATCGCCTGCGGTGAGCTTCTGCTCCTTGGCGTTGTTGCTGGCCGGCATCTGCGCGAAACCGAGGTCGATGTCGGGGTTGATCATCGTGATCTGCGGGATCGCATACGTGCCGAGCGGGATGATCGCCGCCGTGCCCTTCGCGAAGTTCTGGGTGGCCTCCTGATAGGTGACACCCTTGTCGGACGTCGAATAGGAGTACATTTCGACTTCCTTCTTCGCAGTTTCGGTCCAGATCGTCTTGAAGTCGGTCTTGCCTTCCTTCAGTTTCGTGTACTCGGATTCCGGGACGAGCGTACCGGCGAGCGAGGCGAGCGGCGCCTGGGTGGTCCACGCGTCCGCGACACTGGCTTGCACCGGGTTGATACCCGCAGCCTTGAATTTCTTCAGCATGGCAATAAATTCGTTCCAGGTCTTAGGCGGATTGTTCGGATCAACGCCGGCCTTACGCCACAGCGTCTTGTTGTAGATGTAGCCGGATGCGTTGCCGGAGAACGGCAGGCCATAGAGGCGCTTCTTCGCCGGGTCGGTGGTCTGCACCAGGTTCTTGGCGATCTGGACCATGCCAGGGTTGAGTTCGTCAACAATCGGATCGTCTGTGAAATCATGGAACACACCGGAGGCGGCGAACATGCCGAAGCTAATATCGCCGTTGAACGTGATGACATCCGGAACGCGGTTCTTTACGAACCGGGTGCGCAAATCAGTCTGCGCGTTCGCGGAATTATTGATGTTGATGCGGATGTTCGGATTCTCCTTCTCGAACTCCTGAGCCATCTTCTTGAACTGGTCAGCGGCCTCGGACTTGAACTGGAAGAAATCCAACGTCACCGTCTGCGCGCTCGACGCACCACACCCGGCGGCACCGAGACCCATCACCGCGACACATGCCACGGTGAGAGCCCTGCGAAGTACCGACCTGAGCGTTCCGCGTCCTGAATGGGAATCCGTCTTCATGAAGACTCCTTTGCCTCTTCCACACCGCAACACCATCGCTGCGGTTTGTTTGTACTTGCGAGCATACGTGACCGGGGATTTCATTCCCAGCCCCTGCGCGCCTATTGCACGAAGCAAGAAAAACACGGTATTTTAATGTATTGAGAAAGAAAATGCAGGATATCAGATGCGAGGCCATGAGAACAAGGACGTATCCTCGCACGCCGGCGATGGACCCCACAGGCAAGGAGCAGTGATGACGACACACGAGACGGATACGTGGAAAACCGCGGAATCAGGCGATGAGCATGAACTCACGACAGACGTCCAATGGTTCACCGGCTCCCCGCAAACCCACCGGGTGACCCGCGCCATCACACAATACGGACCCATCGCGCGCACGACCCTGGCCCAACTTCTCGGACTGTCACAAGGGGCGTTGTCGCGCATCACCAGCGACCTGATCTACGAAGGTGTCATCGAGGAACTTCCCGGTGACACCACAGAACAAGGCAGACTCCCGCAAGGCTTCATACCGAAAGAATCACGCGAAAAACGCGGCCGCCCGCAGACCAATCTGCGATTGCGCGCCGGCGAGCGCACTTTCCTCGGCATCAATATCCACGGCTCCGAGGTGAGTATTGTGGCTGTGGACGCGCTGTGTCGGCCGGTCGGGCCATGCCGCACGGTGACGCTTGAATCCACCAAGCCGCGGGATGTCGCCGCAACCATCGGCACGGCAATCCGCAAATACCGTTCGGACGTCACACCAAGCCCGGTGGCCGTGGGGCTAAGCTTCGGCGGGCATGCGGAAGATGACCGGTATGTGACGTACGCTCCCTTCCTGCATTGGGACGGGCGGGTCGATGCCGCCGGGGCGATCGAGCAGACGGGCGGGCTGCCCACAGCGGTGTTCAACGACCTCGATTCGCTGTTGCTGTATGAAAGCTGGTTCGGCGCCGGCATCGGCGTGCGACGGTTCGCTGTGGTCACGATAGGTGCGGGCGTCGGGTATTCGCTCGCCGAGGACGGCATGCCTGTGGACTACCCTGACAAAAGCTATGGGCTGGCCGGGCATATCCTCGTGGACCCCGCGGGGCCTCGCTGCTATGCGGGGCATACCGGCTGCTCGCAATGCCTGACCAATGATTCGCTGGCCGAGGAATATTCAGGCATGGTGGGGCATATGGTCACCTTCGACCAGTTCGCCGCCGACGCGCAGGAAGGGACCGCGCAGGCACGGCAGCTACTCAACCGCCTGTGCTTCCGACTCGGCGTACTGGTATCCACGGTCGCGAACTTCGCCATGCCGTCGAAAGTGCTGATCAGCGGGGAATCATCATTCCTCGCGAAAATGAACCAGGAATCGATCCGCAGCGGCATCAACTGGTACCGCCCCAGCCAGGCGGCGACCGTCGACTTCGAAATCCTTGATTTCTCTTGGGAAAGCTGGGCGAAAGCCGCGGCCGCACGGGCAATCGCGCGGTATATCGGGTGAGGCGGGGTGGCTATGGGATTGGAGTCAGAGGGCACGGCGATACCGCACTTCACCATCGGCGTCGTAGACAATGACGCATTCGCCCTTGCCGCAATGGGCAACTACCTGTCACGCGCCCTTGCAGACAGCGCCGACCTGGATTGGCTGACGACATCAGCCGCGACCGCGATACACCGTTGCCTGACCGGACCATGCCCAAACATGCTGCTCGTGGACGTGTCCATGTCCGAAATGAGCGGAATCGAAGTCATCCGCACCATTCGGGAACGAGACAGCCGCATCATGCTGCTCGCGGTAACATCCTTCCCTCTTGATGAATACGCGCAATCCGCGGCGGATGCCGGCGCCCAGGCAATCGCGGCAAAAGGCGACGTGCGACAGCTCACGGCAACGATACTCGGCGTGCAGCGCAGGCAACCATATCGATACGCTTCCATCGATTTCCCCCTTGTACAAGACGCATTCACACGACTTGCACACCATCGGCAACGCGATGGCATCGATTCGTTGACGCCCCGCGAACGCACCATTGTCGAACTCAGCGCCGACGGCAACACTTCGGTCAATATCGCGCAGCAGCTGGGTCTCTCCCCCGCGACAGTCGGAACATATATCCAGCGAGCATGCCGCAAATGCGGAGTCAAGAACAGGGTCCAGCTCATTGCACTTCTGGCCAAGCGGAGGAATACCAGATGAGTACGCGACAATTGTGCCAACGCTTTCGTCAGCAGCTCAAATCACAAGGCCATGGCGAAATCTTGCTTTTCGGGCAACCCGTGATGACGCCTGCAACAGGGCAACGTCTCTTCCTTGCAGCCGTCATGGCTGTCTGCCTGGTCGCAGACTGCTACCCAGCGGCAACCGGACTTGCCGACGACCAATCCGGGCCAATCGCCTGGATACTGCTTGTCATGTATACGTGCGCCTGCGCGTTGCTACCTCTAATGCCGCAATGGATGAGCATTGGCGTTATCGCGCTCACCGCAATCTGCATACCGTTGCCGTGGACGCATCTCGAAGATCTGACATTCGGGTGCGCGCTGGCATTCGCTGCGCTGTACTACTGCCTGCCCACGTGGATTGGATTGGCAGTCCAAGTGGCGTTTACCGCCGAGTTCGCCATCTATCACGTATTCTGGGGCCGAGGGACGGCATTCGTCATTATCGGCATCATCTTGCAGGTCGCATCTTCTGTTATCGGATACACCTACCGTCGGCAACGGCTGAACGAACAGAACAAGCGCAACGCGGAGCTCCTGCACCAAGCCGAGGCATCTATTGCACGCACGGAACGCGACCTCTCGCTGGCACGCAACCTTCATGACACGCTGACCAACGATCTGGCGAGTATTTCCATGCTCTGCGGAGCGCTCCTCCTTGACTGCAAGGATCCGGAACAACGACGTACGTTGCAAGCGATTGACGACACGTCCCGCGAAGCCATGCAGTGCGCGCACCACGCCATTGACGTGCTGCGCAATACTGGAGAATCTCGCACAGCTTCAATGCCGGACACATGGCAGAACTCGTTGCGCGAATTGCTTGACCGGCAGGCACGGCACCTCACGGCCTGCGGATACCATGGAGCGGCAACATTTGAGCACGATGCCGAACAGACGCCGATACGCCAGGACGTATACGACGAACTGGCATCGTTCACCATCGAACTGTTCGCGAATATCGAGCACCATTG
>NZ_JBJEIH010000033.1:0-14020 GCF_051876855.1 Bifidobacterium sp. | reverse complement strand
GTCCGTGGCGCCGGGCAGCGGTTCGGCCGCGGCGAGGCATTGCAGCACGCGCCGCGCGTTCCCGTCGAGCATCGATGCCCGGCCCGTGGTGGTTGTGGTGTCCATGATGGTGTTCCTTTCCTTCCGTCCGGCATCCGCCGGCATGGGTGTCTGTTGGTTCACGTGCCCCGGCCGTTTACCGGCCGTTGGCCCTTGCCGATCCGAGGACGCGGCGGATGTGCGGGTAGGCGTCGATGTCCGGGTTCATGCCCGCGTGATGGCTTTCCAGCCAGTGGCGGATCTCGCCCGCCAGGCGCCGGGACGGGTCGCGGCCGGTCGTGCACCGGCGCATGAGCTCGTCCCATGCGCCCGGACCGTACCGTGCGCGCACCAGGCGTTTGAGGACCCGCATGTCCGCGAGGTACACGCCGGACCCGTCTTGGTCGTCGTCCTGCCCGCCGTCATCCCCGGCCCACGCCTGGTAGCTGGCGCGGTCGCCCGCGCATCCCGTATCGTCGGGGCCGCCGGCCACGTCGTCCTCCTCGCACACGCGTCCCATGCCCGCCGCCCGTTCCTCGCGGCGCAGGCGCGCGCGGGCCGTCTCGGCGTCCGCCCCGTCCTCCACGCCGTCACGCCCTGTCAGGCGCTTGTGGCTGCGGCCGGGCGCGTGGGTCATGCCGCCACGGTATTTCGGCCGTTCGCTGGCCATCCATTCGCCCAGCCGGTTGCCGATCAGCGTGTTCACGAACGCGCCCAGGGGTCGCCGGTCGGGATATGCGGCCCATCGGCGCAGTCCCCCGTTCATCAGCTCGACCGCGACATCGCACAGGATGTCGTCCACGGCCCACGCGTACCCCCACGCCGTGAGCCGTGCCGCGGCCTGTCTGCGGTTCTCCTCGATCGCCTCGTCGACCTGCCGGGGCGTGACCCCGTAGGCGGCGAGGAACTCACGGTCGTCCATACGCCACCTACCTTCCCGCAAGGCCCAGCTGGCGGAACTTGCGCCGGGCCACCATCACGGACCCGGCGAGCCCGTCCTCGACGGCACGCTCCGCATCGGGACGGATGCCATGCGCGCGCGCCCAGCCATCCCACGCCATCCAGTCCCGGTCCGCGGCGGACTCGCCGTGCAGCGCCGGCCGCGGGAACACGTCCACGTGCCCCGCATCCGCCTGGTCGTCCATGTCCCCCGCGACCGCCATGTCATTCGCGACAGGCTCATCCTCCGTGACGGTCCCGCCGTCGGCTGCGTCGGCAGCCGGCACGGGATCCGGTGCGATGCCGGCCGTGTCCGTGGGGTCCCCCGGATCCGCCTGCCCGGCGTCCGGCCCATCCCCTTCGGGGACGGTGCCGTCCATGCCTGCTCCGTCGTCGGCGATCACGGCCGGGTCTGCAACGCCCGTGCCGTCGTCCCCGTCGGTGGGAATGCCGGTGGCGGGAATGCTGGTGGCGGGCACGTCGTCATTGTCGGTGGTTGCGGGGGTCACGCCCATGATGTCGTCACCCCCGAAGGCTTTTGGGGCCGGCGGCTCCTGCCCGCCCATGCGCGGCACCGGCACCCGCCAGTCGAACAGGTCCGTCAACCCGTCCGCATCGCCTGTCTCGTCCGTCCGCTCGCCGTCGTCGTGTCCCGCCTGAGGGACGGCCGTGTCCCCGACCCCGGGTTCCGCGCCCATGGCGGGCTCCATGCCTGCCGTCGGCGTGCCGGTGCGGGTGGTTTTGTCGAGCCGGTCGCCGGCGATGATGACGATCAGGTGCGTCGCGTACAGGAGCGCGACCGGCGGGATGCTCATAATCAGCGGCGGCACCCATGCGGGCAGGGTGACACCGGTGCCGAGCATCGCGTGCAGCGCGTTGCCCGCGATGCTGAACCCGCTGAACAGCACCAGGCCGAGCCACGGGTACCAGGCGCCGCGGATATGCGCCTTGCGGAACCCCCAGGTCGCCCACGTGCACAGCAGGATCGTCCCGTCCACGCACACCGGCCCGCCCCAGCTGAGCCACGGGTTGATGCCGCACGCCATGAACACCAGGCGCAACGCGTCGAAACTCAATACGAACGCGATCACGCCGATCACTGTGCCGGCCGCTATGCCGGGCCACATGCTCACGCTGGAATTGTGCGCCGTTTTCTCTTCCTCTTGCATGATGATGATCCCCTTCCGGCCATACGCCGGTCCGGGCGCCCGTGCATACGGGCGCCCCTAACTCCGTGGATTGCTTGGATGACACCCGCCCGCCGCCCAGGTCCAAAGGCGCGCGGGACGGGCGGAGGCTTACAGGTTCTCTTCCTCGCCGTTGTCGATACGGCTGACCAGGCCCAACGTACGGTGTATGAAGTCGGCCCACACCATGAACGGGTCCTGCTCGCCGGACGGCGTGCCGTCCTCCGGCCATAGGCCGTACGCGTCCATGCCGATCCGTCGGAGCAGCTGGTAGAACTTCTCGAGGATCTCGAACAGGCGTGCCTGGGAGCGGGTCATGACCTCGTCGACCTGCGTGCTGCCCGGCTTCCACTCGTCGGAATACATGTCGTCGATGATGGTGTCCATGTTCACGCCCACGCGTTCGATCGCGACGCACATGTCCTCGACCCACGCATGCATGTCCATGTCGGCGGCGCTGTCATCGGGCTGTATCAGCTCGCCCTCGCCGAGCTCTCCCGCGGCGACCGGTGCGGGCGGGACCGGTTCCGCGGCGGGCGCGTCCTCACGTTCCTCGCGACTGCGACGCAACGCCTCACTCACCGTTGACTGCGTCACACCGACCTGCGCCGCGATATCCTCCTGCTTCAACCCCTCGCCATGCAACCGCACAATCTCCGCCTGACGCTCCTCACGCGTCAGACTCTTCGCTACGTCGGAATACAGCTTGCCATCCGCGCCACGCTTCTTGCCCTTGATTGCGCCACGCTTGGACATCGCACGGTCGACAGTTGTGTGGCTAACCCCGAGCAGCGCCGCAATCCCGTTGTTGCTAATCTTGTTCGGGTCGAAGCCCATGATCAGGTCGGTCCGCTGCTGACCGGTCACCCGAATTTGATCAGCCGTGAAATTGTCACCGCAATAAGCGATCCAGCCTTTCATGCCACGCTCATAACCCAGTGCGACCCAGATGTGCCCGTCGAATGCCCGCTGCGCGGTCTGCACCAGATCATACTGCGCCTCAGCGGCATGCAGCATCTTGACCTTGATCTCCTCGGTCAGACGCTTTGCCTCACTCTCAGTGAAGGCGGTATCACCCGCAGGCAACGGCGGCGTCGGCCGCTCTTGCCCCTCGAACGTCTCGGCGAGCACGGCAACCGGATTTGTTTCGACAAGACTGTCATCATCGACAGTGTCGACGACTTCCGCCTCAAGCACCTCCTCTTGCGAGTCCTGTGACGAATCACGATATTGGATGCCATTCGTCGAGGATGGTGTGGAATAATCAGTCATGAGACTAGTCCTTTCATAAGGCCCAAGGCGCCAACCTTGAGCAGTTTTTCTAAAGCAATGTGATCGATTGGATTGGTTCTCTCAGCCCGCATGGAGCGCCAACTCCACGCGGGCATTTTTCAGGAAGCATCATCCGGCATGCACTGGCGCTCTTTCATCAGTCAGCCCATACAAAAAATCTGTAGTCACACCAAACTGCACTGCCGTAGCCCGTATGTCCTTTGCGGTGAATTGCACTGCGCCCGCAAGCTTGTCCGAGACAGTCGGCTGCGAAACATTCAGGATTGCCGCATACTGTGCCTGAGTCATGTCGGACTCGGCAAGCAGCAAGGCTATTCGTTCAGCCGTGATACCATTTATATAGGTCATGTCTATATCTTAACGCGTAAAGACTTCCTTTGCAACTCAATGTGCGATAAATTAGAGATATGGCTAGATTTTCAGTAAAAACAGATGCCTCAGAGCGCCTGCAAGATGTTTTCACAAAGAACGTCCGGGTGCGTTTGGCCCTCTACGACATCAAACAAATCCCATTCGCTGAGGCGATGAATCAGACTCAAGCAACAATCAGCGCGAAACTCAACAGAAAGACCGAATGGACACTCGCCGACATTGCAAACGCCGCCGCATTTTTCAATGAACCAGTTGAAAATATGGTCAGTACATCAGCTATTGACGCAATAGCTAAGTCTACCGAAAATTATCAGCTGCCGCATTATGCGGCAGCTGATAATTCACGTCACGAGCTTTCCGCTCCCACGGGTGCCCGGTATCTTCGTCGGCCGGATAATGGCAATGGCCTGCTGCAAGGCCAGCCCGGTCCACGCGCGTTCCTGCGCATGGAGGATGATTTCTTCGGTGTCAAGCAGGTGTCTGGGTCAGCGGCTTCCCGCCGTCGCATGTTGAGTGCCCCCTGCGGGACTCGAACCCGCAAGCCAATGGCGATGGATTTTAAGTCCACTGCGTCTACCAATTCCGCCAAGGGGGCAACTGTTCCATGCTAGCATGCAGGCGGACCGGGCGCGGCCGAAACACGCGTTCCGCGTCTTGCCGCGCCACGCATCGGCGACGTCGGCACGCCGTTCAGCGCGAGGCGAGCAGACGGCGGCCGTAATCGAGCACGATGCCGTCGAGCAGCCCGTGTTCGCTGGCGACGAACGAATCGATTGCCTTGCCGTGGTCCTCCAGCGCCGCCTGCGAGACACGGGCGAGCACCCGGCTCCACACCAGCGCGCCGCCGCCGACCACATCGATTCTGCCCGGGTGAATGGTCTTGTACGTCCGGCGCTCCTCGCGCGTCATCCGCAGGAACCGGTCATCGACCGCATACGCGTCCTCAAGCGAAAGCCGCCTGCCGTCAACCGCGGAATGGTCGTACTCCTTCAGCCCGATGGCGAGCGCGGTCATCGTGGTCACCGTGCCCGACACGCCGATGATGGTGCGGGTCTTGCCTGCCGGGACCGTACGGAAGGCCTCATCGATATGCTCGTCGATATCGGCGACGGCCTCGTCGATCTCCTGCTGGGTCGGCGGGTCGGTGTGCAAGTGACGTTCGGTCATACGCACCGAGCCGATGTTCATCGAGAATGCAGCCTGGACATCGGTTTCACTCTGTTCGTCTCCCCCGCCGAGCACCAGCTCAGTAGATCCGCCACCCAGATCGACTACCAGATACGGGGGCTCGAGCTCACCGCGCGGAACAACGCTCGTCGCTCCGAGGAAGCTCAACGCCGCCTCTTCGGTGCCGGGGATGACTTCCGGCCGCACGCCGAGAATGCGCTGGATCTCGTCTTCAAATTCCGCACGATTCTCAGCGTCACGGGTCGCGGACGTGGCGACGAAGCGAAGCCCGTCAACCGGATGCTCGGCCAGGATCTGCGCGAACTCACGCGCCGCCGCGTACACGCGCTCAAGCGCTTCATCGGCAAAACGATGGGTTTTGTCCACATCCTGCCCGAGCCGGACGACCCGCAAGACGCGCGGGACGATATCCTCATACCCGTTGGCGTCCACACGTGAGATCTTCAGCCGTATGGAATTGGTGCCGCAATCGATGCCGGCAACCGTCACCGACTTGCCCGTGCCGCCCTGCTGTTGCGATACAAGCTGTGTCATACTGTTTCCTTTCCCTGTGCGCCGACGTATCACTGTCGGCGGATGCGATTTCGGCGCGTTCCCGCGCGTACGAGACTACCGTTCCTGCGACAATCGCTCGATCTGCTCGTCATCGACGACCGTGGTGCAGCGGCAAACCGTAGGGCTAAACTCGTCGCGAATCCGTTCGAGGGTCATATCGCCGATCGGGTTGGCACCACTGCCCATGACCAGTGTCTGGGCGAGCAGCGCGTGGAGACATTTGACACGCGTGGGCATGCCGCCGGCACTGATGCCCGCGATATGCTCTTCGCTGTCGCCGAGCCGTTCGGCGAGCTCGTGCCGAAAGGCAAGATACCGTTGGTGCGCTATGCCATAGGCTTGGGCCAGCTCGGCGTCTTCTCCCAACCGCTCGTTGAGTTGTTTCATGACGCCTGTGGCTTCGACATGAGACACCGCCTTGACCGCTTCAGGGCTCGTCAGGTAGCAGGTCGTGGGGAACGGGATGCCGCCAGGCAGCAACGGCCGGGTCAGCACCGCCAGCGGACGGCCGCACACACAACGAGCGCCGACCGCGACCATGCCGCGCGGAAATCGGCCAAGCTGCATGTTGACCGTCGCAATGTCCTTGGCTGTCGGCGGCTGCGCCATGAGGCGGTCAAGCAGCGCGCGAGCCTCCTGCTCAAGCCGCTCTCGCTCAAGCAGTTGCGTTGGGGTTGCACTCGCCGGTGTCATCGGATGATGTTCCTCCTGTGGTGTGTGTTGCGATTGTGATGTGGTCTCGTGATTCGTAGTGCGTTCATGGTGTTTTGTCATCAGCTGGCGGCGAACAAATCCGGACATCGGCGGGATTGGACCCCGCTTCCGGTCTGCCGCCTGCCGGCTGCCCCTCCTACTGGGATGCCGACGGCGAAGACGAATCGGATGCACTCGCCGACGGCGAAGGGCTGGCGTTTGAACCCGAGCTCGGGGTCGAACCCGATCCGCTGCCCGAAGAGCCATTGCCGCTCGACGAAGACGAAGACGAAGACGATGAAGACGAAGACGATGACGAGGATTTCGACGGGGTGTCCGCCTGCTGGAACGCGTAAGCGAGTTCCTTGTACCATGGCAGTGTCGTCTTCTCATCCTGCGCGCTTGACGTACTGTTGTTCTTCGAAGCGGTCGAACCGGTGACCGCCTCTGGATGCTCGACCCTGACCGAAACCTCCCCCGGGAACACGAATCCAAGACGTTCGCGCGCCTGCGCGGTGACATACGCTTTGTCGTCCCAACGAGCGATATCGTTCTCCAAATCCTGCTTCTGCGCTTCGAGCGTGGCCTCCTGCTTTTTCAAGCCATTGAGCTCGGAGAGGTTCAACGCGTAATCATGAAAGGTGGATACCAGCTGCATCAGGCCGATAATCACGATGATCACTGCGATGAAGAACGAGACCGGTCCGCTGTTCCTGCGTGTCTTGGCGGTCTGCTGGGTGCGCTGACGCGCCGGTTTTCGCGAACTGGTTGTCATACTGACGAAAATACCCGCCGCATTCGACTTGCGAACACGACGGGTATTGCGTAATGCGCGGCACGTCTAGGGACATGCCGTCAGCACACTACCTGTGAGGCTAAGCTCACTTGGCGATGTACTTCTTGCAGGCCTTGAAGGCGCTGTAGCCGGCGTACTGGGCTTCGGAACCGAGCTCGTCCTCGATCTCCAGCAGGCGGTTGTACTTGGCGATACGCTCGCCACGAGCCGGGGCACCGGTCTTGATCTGGCGGGTGTTCTTGGCGACCGCGAGATCGGCGATGGTGGTGTCGGAGGTCTCACCGGAGCGGTGGGACACCATGGAGGTGTAGCCGTTCGCGGTGGCCAGCTCGATGGCGTCGAGGGTCTCGGTGACGGAACCGATCTGGTTGAGCTTGACGAGCAGGGAGTTCGCCGCGCCCATGTCGATGGCCTTCTGCAGACGAGCCGGGTTGGTCACGAGCAGGTCGTCGCCGACGAACTGCAAGCGATCGCCCAAGCGCTTGGTGATGGCCGCCCAGTCGTCCCAGCCTTCTTCCTGGAACGGGTCCTCGATGGAGACGATCGGGTAATCGTTGATCAGCTGCTCGTAGAAGTCGAGCATGTACTCAGCGTCACGCTCGCCGCCTTCGAAGTGATACTTGCCTTCCTCGCCCTTGCCGTAGAACTCGGAGGAAGCCACGTCGAGGCAGATGCCGATCTGCTTGCCAGGCTCATAGCCGGCGTCCTGGATGGCCTTCATGATGTAGTCGAGCGAATCGCGGTTCGACTTCATCTTCGGAGCGAAGCCGCCCTCGTCGCCGAGACCGGTGGACAGGCCGTCCTTCTTCAGCTCGTTCTTCAGGGTGTGGTACACCTCGACGCCGGCGCGCAGGGCCTCATGGTAGGTGTCGAAGCCGTACGGGGAGATCATGTACTCCTGGATGTCGGTGGCGAAGTCTGCGTGAGCGCCGCCGTTCATGATGTTCATGTTCGGAACCGGCAGGATGTGGCCGTTGGTGCCGCCGATGTAGCGGTACAGCGGCAGGTCCGCGGACTCTGCGGATGCATACAGCGCGGCGAGGGACACGCCGAGGATGGCGTTGGCGCCGAGCTTGCCCTTGTTCGGGGTGCCGTCAAGCTCGATCATCGTGTCGTCAAGAGCACGCTGATCGGCGGCATCCATGCCGATGACCTTCGGAGCGATGACTTCGTTCACGGCCTTGACGGCGTTGAGCACGCCCTTGCCCTGATAACGGGACTTGTCGCCATCGCGACGCTCCCAAGCCTCTGCGGCACCGGTGGAGGCGCCGGACGGAACCAGGCCGCGGCCCTGTGCGCCGTCTTCGGTCTCGAGATAGACCTCGACGGTCGGGTTGCCACGGGAATCAAGGATTTCGCGCGCGTATACGCTTTCAATTGCTGCCACAACTACTCCTTTTGCTCAGGTTGTGATGACACTGTCAAGGATAGTGGAATTGTTGGACGATATCGCCGATTTCACTCACTGTTTCCTGTGAGCGTTCACAGCCGCGTGCGAGATAGTCAGCAAGTATACCGAAGTGTTATCCCGTGGCGCTGATATGCGAAACGAAACCATAGGCACTGCGAAATCTCATCGCGCCAGTCTGCGTCCGTGATGCGTTGTGACCGATGGGTCGTTCACACATCCTGTCTAGTTTCGTATGACACGACAAGCACCTCATAACAGAACATCATCAGCAGCATATACGTCAGGAAAACAGACAAGTTGTATGGGATGGCATGCGCAACCAGACGCATCGCCGCATTGAACAGAGACATCACATGCCATTCAGCGAATTCTGCATGTTCTGACATACGAGACGACATGCATCGCCGCACAGAAACACGAAATATCACCTATCTGGTAAGCGACGTATGCCACAGCATGCACGATTCAAATCTTCATGCCTCATACAGTTACGGGGTATACAAGCAAGATGTACGTTTTACCATGAGTCACATCACCCATGGCACCAACAACAAGCGCCATCTTCGTGAATAACACTTCACGAAGATGGCGCTTCAATCTAGATAACGACACAGGAATGACGACATCCTTGCGTACGAGAGGTCATGAATTGATTCTGATATAGAGCGAGCCAGGTTGTCATTCCCAGGTATTCTGATTGGAACTTACCCAATCAACATAGTTCTTGGAATGTTGCGCAACCTGATAGTCTCTGTAATTTCCACGGTCGCTTCCTGTCGCAACCACAAATCCGATATGGTCACAACTCCCGTCGATGCCGTGGTCAAGACCTATGAAATCGCCTGGAGCCAACCACGTGCTGAATTTCCGGTGGTCAGAGGTCCAAGATTTCCAACCGAAAAACTTGGAAAACGCATTGGCATTGACCCATGCGGTTGTTCCTCCCCCTGACGCATATCCCCATGTCGGAAGATGGAACGGCTCTCCGCCAGCACGCCGGATCTGTGACGCGAAATTCGTGCAATCGTTATCTTTGTAGTATCGGTAGCTCGAATTCGGGTGCACGGCATAACGAAATGCATACTGATATTCGTTCTGTCGATTCAGCTGACGAAGGGGTGATGCTTGCTGTTGCAAGTAGTCACCTTGGACGGAATCAGACACGGCATCGCCTTGAGAAGGGCTAAGTTCTGTTTCAACTTCACTGATTGTGTCCAGTTGCAACTTCGCTCGCTTTCCGTCAAGGACCTGCGCAGCCTGAGCAATCACCATATTCTCACTGGAATTCTCGAAAATATCGAAAAACGTCAGGAACAATGCTTCAGTATGCGGATCCAACGCTCCTTCAGAACCAGCATCATGCGTATTGTCATACGCGTTGAACGCCTCGCGATATTCAACCCAGTTCGCCGTACTTAGCGGTTCCACACGCTCTTGCGACTCAATGCGTTTCATCGCCTCCGGTATTTTCCCGCGAAGAGCGTCAATCGCCTGCTGGGGATCGTGGAATACGCAAAGTTTCGGATAAGTCGCAGATCCCACCGATTCTGCTTGAGGGTAGTCAATGCTACCCAGCTCAGCGATGATGGGTGTGCGGCATAATTGCACCCCTCGGTATTCAACAGGCGATAACGTCTGAATCCAACTTTGCGCTTTTGCACGTTCTTGAGGCGCAGTAACTTCTTGTGCAGTGGCTGGCGCCGCCACCATAGCAGCGGCACATAGTGCGGCGAGCATTCCAAACGTACGCTTGATGCGATTTCGTGCGCTTGGTGCGCGATTATCCTGTTTCATTGTTTCTCCTTTATTGGTTATTTCTTCTTGATATCGAAGCGCTGATGCCTACGCACCACCGCTCACATCCCGATCTGCGGCGATCCACATGGTTGTGACCCATTGCGGGATGAGACCGCTCGACTGCGCATCAGGTTCGCAGCGTCCGAGCGAACGATCCGAGGCAGCGTCATCGTGGCGCAGCGGGCGGATCGACCCATCATCCTGCCGGACCAGTGTGACGCGCTCGGCGGCACAACTGTCCAGATGCAGCGTTTTCGCATCATCGGCGTCCTGCTCCACAGCGACCACATAGGCGACCGCGCGGCGGTCATCACCTTCACAGCCCATGACACGCACACCGACGAACCCGTCATCCAAACCGATTGACGCGGCCGTATGGTAGCCGGCCAGCGAACGGTGCACCGCGGATGTGACCTTCCCCGGATCGGTCACGCACATGCTGTTGCGCCGGGTCAACGGGGTCATCGCTCGATAGGCGTCCACACCATTGGTGTATGAGGTCATGAGATATCCCAGCCCCTGCCAGCGTTGCACGCGGGCGGCGACGCCCGTATCCGCACCGCTAGCATGGGCCGCCTGGGCTGTCTGGACAGGACGCGCGAAACGCGGTTGCTTCCAGTTGAGGTATTGGCTGACGTCGACAGCGACCACGGCGAGTACCAAGGCGAGGGCCGTAATCAGGCACGCGGCGAAGCGAAGAATCCGCATCGGCAACCCGGAATGTTCCGGTATTGCTGTCCGCTGTGGGGAACGCGTGTGTCGTGTCAGCCGCATCGATGGTGTCGAGACTGTGGAATGGTTCATGTCTTGTCTCCCCGCCTTTCCAACGAGATCACGTAGAACCTCAGGACCACACGGCAGGAGGGGCGTATCAGCTTCCCGGCTGCCGGATCATGTTCGGATAGTGTTATCGTCGCAGAAGCAAGCCAACGCCGCAACGGCGCTGAAGATTTCTTTAGATTCGGCTTGAAACAGCCGGTATCGCCATACACTGAAACCATGACGAACACAGATGATGCCCCCATGCCGCCCCGGTGCCATAGCGATGTTTCGGCCCGCCGAGCCATGCCCCAAGGACATATCACCATTGGACTGGTCGAAAACGACCCGTATGCGCTTGCGCTGCTCCGCCCGCAGATCGAACGGCTGGACCCACGATTCAGCATCCTGTGGACGGTTTCGACCGGCGCGAAGGCAATCCACCATTGCCTGTTCACCTCCCCACGCCCCCAAGTGCTCGTCATCGATATGGGATTATCCGACATGCCCGGCACCCGAGTATGTGAGATATTGCGACAACACGGATGCGCGGCTGGCATGGTCGGCATCACCGCGCTACCGACCGCGGATTGGGCGACACGGCTCGCAGCATGCGGAGGGCAGGCGCTCATCGCGAAAGACCGGATCCCCGACAATCTGAGACCCGCAATCATCGCCGCAGCGGCAGGACAGGCATATCAAAGCGAAGGCAACGGCACAAGCGGCCCGGAATATGCCGACAACGCGGAGGAATATACCTCCGACCAGCCTGTCACAGGAGCCACTGCAATCTATCCCAGCGTGCAAGAGGCCATCAACCGTCTCGCCAACACCGGGCAGGGCGAGGTCAGATCGGCGGCGACAGCTACAGCTACTGCGTCAGTACGACCGTCGGCCAACCCATTGAGTCCCCGGCAACAGCAGGTACTCGCCGCCTACGCCGCCGGAGAGACGACCGGGCAAATCGCCAAAACCCTGCACACCAGCAGCGCCACCGTGTACGTGCACCTCCACGACGCACTCGCGCGGCTGGGCGCCACCAGCAAAATCGAAGCGATTGACATCGCCAGAAAGAACGGGTGGATCCATGTTGAGCAATAACAGCAATAACAGCAATAACGGCAATAACACGGACAACGACGCCCGAGACGCCAAACCCGAAGCAAGCCCCCACGACACGCCAGGCAGCATTCGGCGGGACAACGGCATTCACCTCGCCATCGGGCGTCCGAACATGCCACTGCTCATCGCGACCATCGCCATCATCGCGATAACGGGCATTGAAACCGCGATATTGTGCGGAAAATGCGACCTGATGTCAGCCATCATGGTCATCGCCGCAACCGCCATCATCAGTGCCGCGCTGCTGTCCATCGCATGGTGGCCAGCCCAAGGCGCATTCCTCACCATGGTCGTATGGATCGTCTGCTCACTGGTGCCACCGAGCACGCAGCTCCTCCCCCAGTCGCTCTGGCTCGGTGTGCTGCTCGCCGTCATCGTGCTGGCACGCGTCAACGCATTCCTCGCCTTGGGCATGCTCGACTGCACCGTGCTGATTTCATTGTCCGCGGCGGCGCTAATCTGGCAAATCCGCATCGATTCGATGACATGGGGCGTCGCCATACTCATACTCGGCGTGGCGACATTGGCACTCGCGGGCATCGGCCTCGCACAGTACCAAGACGCACGGCGCCGGCGGCGGGAACAGGACGATCGGGCGCGCAGACAGGAACAAGTCATGCTGCGTCTGCACGACGATGTCGCCAATCGGCTCAGTCTCGCCTCAATACGGGCGCATGACCTCGCGGGAAGCTCGCCAGACCCGCAGTCCCGTGCACTCGCCAAGGATATCGACGACGCGTTGGCTGGAACGCGCGACATTGTGCGGATGCTTGACGCAGATAACAAAGACGGCAATGCGGATGACGAGGGATCCGAAGCCTATGGCAAGACCGATGCCGCCGATACGTTCCACCTCGTGGACAACCATCTGGACACGGGGCGCAAGTTGCTTACCGAACACGGAATGCAGGGCGTCATCACCAATTCGGTTCCCGCCGGAACAACGGTTGACAGGGCGCAAGCCAGGCTCATCGGCGATCTGCTTGACGAACTCGTCATCAACACCTTGCGGTACGGCGAGCGCGAAGGCGGGTACGTGCTGAGTGTTGGATGCCGTGGCGACGAAATGACCATCGCCTTGTGCGACACGGTCGCCTCCCCCGCAGACACCCACGCGGATAACCAACCTGCCGTTTCCGCCACTCAGAGCATGTCCTCGGGCGCACGCAGACAGTCGGGAACGCGGCTGGGATTGCGCGGGCACGCCCGGCTCATCGAAAATCATGGCGGTTCAATGACCTGGGATCAGGCCAACGGAAGCTTCAGCCTTGAAGCGGTGATTCCGTTGCACGGTGATGCCCGGTGATGCCAGTGAAGCCGTTCGCAGCGACCGTCACTGACAACCGGTTGCACTCGGGCGAGTACCGACGGTCATTGGGTTCGGACGCCGGCACAGGCATGGCTACCATCATCAGATCGTGCGCGAATACTCGACAATCCGTCCGGTGACGTCTTTGAGATAGTCGATTGAACGCGACCAATCGCCGGGAACCTCGATGGAATGGTTGGCATCCGGGTACGTGCACACCCGTTCGGTGAGCAGATGCGCCTTGGGCTCATCGAAATACGGGTCCGCGGTTCCCGCGCAAATCAGCGGTTTCGGCGCATGCTCCGCACCTGGCAGCGGCGCAGGAATCACCGACTTGTGCACGTCGAAGGGCGGCGGGTTGAGCACCGGGGTCAGCAGCGCGACATGCAGGCCTTCCCTTGCCGCATGCGGGAAGGACAACGTGGACAAGGATTTCGTGACTACCAGCAGCTTCGGAGCGGAGTCCGGGGTGAGGAAGGAAACGCTGGAATCGGCGGAAGCGTTGGAATCGACGTCAGCAGCGGAATCCTGTGCATCGTCTGTGTCGCGATTGTCTGACGCATGTTGCGCGGCGATGGTCG
>NZ_JBJEIH010000032.1:0-14146 GCF_051876855.1 Bifidobacterium sp. | reverse complement strand
TTGCCGGCGTTCAAGTTGCTGCTCTTGATGGCAGAACGCACGGTCTTGCCGTAGTCGGAAGCCGTGGCACCGCCGCCATCGGACGAGTACTGGGTGAACATGTTGGTATAGCCCGTATAGCTCAGGCTGCTGTCACCCTGAAGCACCTCGCCGTACTGGTACTGAGCGCCATTGTTTAAAATCGTCTGCCAGTACACGGAATGCTGCGAGAACTCGTCAGGAAGCTCAACATGCTTGGCAGCATCGAAGCGGAAGCCATCCACGCCGTCATTGACCGCCTCGACGAGGAAGTCCTTCATCTTGTTGGCGGCCGTCTGGTTCTCGGTGTTGATATCCCACAGGCCAAGCAGATGGCAATGGGTCACCTGCCAACGGTTGCTGTAGTTGATCTGGTCGCCGGCGTTACCCGGGCAGTTGGTGCGCGAGTGGAACAGGCTGGTGTCCTTCCAGTCGCTGCCAATCGCGTTCCAGTCGGACGTGAAGTGGTTGGCGACCACGTCAACGATGATACGCACGCCATACTTGTGAGCTTCGGCGCACATATCCTTCAAATCCTGCTCGGTGCCAACCACGAAATTACCGATGGTCGTGTCCGTCGGCTGATACACGTAGTACCAGTTCTCAGTGAATTTCTTGCCGTTGGCGGGGTTCGTCTTGATGGCGCTCATCGGCTCGGTCTGGACCGACGTGTAGCCTGCCTCGGCGATGGCCTTCATATTGTTCTTGATGGTGTTGAACGACCACATCCACGCGTGGAGGATTGCACCATTTTTCATATCCTTGGTCAGGCCATACTTGGTGCGTGCGGCTTCGAAGTCCGCGTTGCCCAGCGTGTCTGTATAGCTGTCACGGCCGGTTCCGGCGGCGAGCGCCGTTTGCGTACCGACAATGGAGAAGCTGGCGAACAGCATGGCACATGCCGTGACACCGGCCAGAATGACGCGCATCACATCATGTGACGCGCTGTGGTGATGCCGTGTTTGTGCGGCATCGGTTGAGAGTGCAGTCGACCATCGACCAGTACTCATTGAGCCTCCTTGACTCGACGGAACCGGGCATTGCCTCGATGGAATGCCGTGGTTCTGATGATGTTATGGCGCCGGACACTGTTGTCTGACACCAGCCTCAGTTTATTCTGGGCGCAAGCCTGAAAACGATTGCAGAAACTATGTCTGCCGGCTTATTAAACAGTTGCATCATCGAGTCCGCAAACGATTCTCGCTGTTCGCAACACTGATGCCCAATGTGTTGTCAAAGCGATTTCGACACGCCGGGCGTGTTGAAGCACCGGGATGAAACATGACAATACGGCGGTGCAACATGCCATGTCTGTATTGCAATTTTCATCATCGCTACCGAATATTCAGCACCAGCGTTTCAGGCAAATATGCGCATACATTCGAAATACTGCAACGAAACGTTTGCATAAAGTGCGCATACATCTTGCCGACGTCTCGTCTTTCCCGTTCGTTCAATCCTCAACATCAAGCGTGCCAAGCAGGGCCTTATGGTCGGAGCCGGCAATCGTCACCGTCTCCAAATCCCCGACCACTACACTGCGGTCATGCACGATATGGTCGATCTCCACCAGCGACGGCACCTTGACCCGACCTCCGAACAAGGTGATATTCGACGGATACGTCATATGGAACCATGAGCCGTTCTGCTCGCCGGCATCCACGAAGCGGTCACCCAGCAGGAAGCGGAAGCTCGCGTGGTCCCACGTGGAGTTGAAATCGCCCATGAGCACGAACAGACGGGCATTCGACTGCAACTTTGCGATGCTGTCAAGACCGCTGTTCCACAGGCCCTGATTTCTGGGCCGAGGAGAGAAGGGGTGCACACTGCCGAAACACACCGTTCTCGATGCCATGCGCACGCATGCCGACGGCACACTGGACGCTTCAATGGCGATCAGATTACCGGTTGTGCTGACGGGCTTTGCGGCGGTGTACAGCACGTTCACCCCGCCGTTGTCATGGCTTGTAGACGTGGCCACTACCGAATACGGCAGCACGCTGCCCAGCCCGGCGGCCGCTAGACGCTGCAACAGGTCCGTATTCGCTTCCTGCAAGGTCAGCACCTCGACATGCTCCTCGCGTACCGTTCGTACGATTTGCTGGGCATCGGCCAAGCCGTTCTTGGTGTTCAGGGTCATGACGCGGGCATAGCGGTCCGCGGAACCGCCTGTCAGGCTCGATACCGACGGCAGTTCGTGGGTGCGCTCATCCGACGTCCAGATATACCCCCAATGCCAGCACAATTGGGTCAGCAAGCACAACGTGCACACCACAGCGAGCGCCCGACGACGCCCGATCAACGCACATACCAGAATGACCGCAGAAACGCACGCCATCCACGGCACGAACGCGACCACCACAGGGATGTATTTCTTGCCGTCAAGCCCGTTGGGAGTCATGCGCAGGACCATGATGCCGATCACCGCAAGCGTGATCAGCCACAAGACGGTGAACAACGGGCGTGCGCGCAGGGAATCCTCGCGCTGCCAATCGCTGTACAGATCCTGATCGGTGTCGACCTGGTCATACAGCTGCTGGACATCACCCATGCCATACCTCGTTCCATGATTCCTTGATTTCGGGACGCGAAATTCCCTGCGAAATCCGCGCGAAATCCCGCGTACTTGCCATGCGGCCCTGCCGCAAACTCCCCAGAAGCGGCATGCGACCACCTTAGTGCACCAGCGGCGAGCGCGACAGACGGTGTTACAGAAGTCTCACGAAACAAGGCATGCGGCGAGGTTTGTGTGGATGTGCAGCGGCACGGCTGCGCATGAAGCCGAACGTATGCGGTTCAGCGAGTGCCGGGGCACTTCAGACACGCTTCAGGCACGCCTCGAACGCTCCTCAGGCACACCGATCAGACGGTGGCCGTAAGCCCCTGCCACATGATCTGCGTGCGCTGCGGGGCCGCCATGACGCCATAATGCTTGCGCATGCTGGTGAGAATCGTGCGCAACGCGGCATTGGTCTGATTGGCGGCGATGCGGAACTTGTCAAATTCCTTGCCATGCGGGTCTTCGATGTCCGAGGACGGCGGGAGCATCGGGCGGACCATGGGCGCCAAATCAATGACAGAGTTGAGCCGTTCCTGGATGGTGCGCCCCTGTACCATGCCGTGCTCGGCGCAATATTGGCATAGCGCAGCGAATTCCGTGAGCACGAAGGTGTAGCGAACCGCCGTTGGCGCAAGGGTCACAATATCTTTACGCTGTGAAGCCTCGAAGCACAGAATCAAATCGGCCTCCTGCGCGATCTGCCTGGTCAGACGCCGCGAACGGAAACCGCTGGAATCAATGCCGATGCTGGACATGAGCCGGGCGCTTGACGGATCGATAGGATGCATGGGCAGGCCTTTGGTGCCAGCACTGCTCACCGTGATGGATGTGCCGGAAAGGTAGCGGGACAACAGCAACTCGCCCATGGGCGAGCGGCAAATATTACCGGTGCACACGAACACAATCTGCATATGACCTACCCTTTACACGGCTGGGGTCTTCTTGGGAGAAGACCTATAAATCACCATTCTACCGGGACGACACGTCTTTGTGGACGATCGCACGAAAGACCGTCTCGACCGGGGGTCTGGAAGGGGGATAATCTCAGACGAACTTGATGAATTTCCACAATCATCGAAAACACGCCACTGAAACACCTTGACGACGCAATGAAACAACATCGCAAGGCAATGTGTTGGATTGATATCGCAAACATGTTGAATCTACCAATTCATCGTTCAGGGTCAGGGTATACTCGACCGCAGAACATGCCATGAGCCCCACAAACCGGTTCGACTCATCGTCAATGAACCGGTTCACGCCATGTCAAACATGGATGGGGGGGGGGGAGGCATAACACCACACTTGAAGACAGGAGAGAACAGAAGATGCCAGCTCGGGAAAGCTCCACAACCGCAGTGCAATCCCATGGCCAGCGTACGCAGGATATTCCCGCCCCGCCGGTCGTGAAAAGCAAGCCACGTGTAGCCGCATCCGGCGCCGCCCGCCCAGGGCAGACCAGTCGGAACGAGTCATCCGAGCGAAGCCGCGAAACATCGTTCTTCGATGGATCCTATTTCACGCCTGACGACCAAGGCGTTCTGCATCGCACCGGCAACACCCATCCTCCGCTGGGGTACACCATTCCCCGCTGGCGGTATGTGTATAACACGACGCTTGTCGTACTTGATACCGTGATGGCTCTGCTCGCGTGCTGCTTGGTATTCCTGTTCAACCGCGACGCATATCATTCGTTGCTTGCCAGCCACGAGCCAATCGACGGGGTCGTCGGATTCCTTGCAATTGTGTGCGTCTCAAACCTGATCTGCCTGTACCTGTGCAAGAGCTATGAGCGGCACACCATGGGCGAAGGCTACGAACTGTACACGAAGCTCATCAACGCCCAGCTGCTGAATTTCGTGATGCTGTGCACCGCAACGTACATCTTCAAA
This sequence comes from Bifidobacterium sp., assembly GCF_051876855.1. Taxonomy (GTDB): domain Bacteria; phylum Actinomycetota; class Actinomycetes; order Actinomycetales; family Bifidobacteriaceae; genus Bifidobacterium. The sequence goes on along the minus strand of NZ_JBJEIH010000032.1, from coordinate 9,676 downwards.
CTGGGCATCCCTCGTACTTTCACCTTCCTGGTGCCAATCGTCACGTTACTGCTGTTAATCATCGAACGCTGGCTGATGCGCCGGTCGCTTCACCGCAACCGCAGGAACGGCGAATACAACTATCCGACCGTCATCGTCGGTTCTCCGGACGGCATCCGTGAGACCATCGCCAACCTTGGAGAAAACAATTCCCTCGGTTATGATCCCATCGCGATTTGCCCCATCACGGCCATCTACAAATCCTCTGACGCGGATTCGCCGCAGCACCTCGTCTCCGTACCGTTCGAGGCACAAACCGACTTCGAGCGGAAGCTGAAGGTTCTGCCGCTGAACTCCCACCTGCCGCAAGCCGCAAAACGGCTCAACGCACAAACCGTACTCATCAGCGATGTGCTCACCCGCGACTCGGAAACCATGCGCACGCTTTCTCTGGCCGTGGAATCCATGGGCATCGAACTGGCTTTGACCACAAAGGTCGCGGATATCGGTGGGGCCACGCTCAACATGTGCAATGAGACGTCTCTGCCGGTGCTGACCGCATATCTGCCGCAGTACAGCCTCAAGACCAGGATTCTCAAGCGCATCTTCGACATCATCCTTTCGACGATCGCCATCATCATCAGCTCGCCAATCATGGCATATGTAGCGTTCCGCGTGCACCACGAGGACGGCGGCCCGGCGATTTACAAGCAGCAGCGCATCGGCCTGTATGGCAAGCCTTTCACGCTGTACAAATTCCGGTCCATGCGCGTCAACGCGGACAAAGAAGACAAGAAACTCGCCCAGGAGATGGGTGCGGAGCACGGCATCCTGTTCAAGCCGAAGGACGATCCGCGCATCACCAAGTTCGGCCATTTCATCCGCAAGACATCGCTGGACGAATTCCCCCAGTTCTTCAACGTCTTCAAAGGCGATATGAGCTTGGTCGGGCCGCGTCCGCAGCAGCAGTACGAGGTCGACGAATACAACGCGCTGTACTCCACCCGGCTGCTCGTCAAGCCTGGCATCACCGGGCCATGGCAGGTTTCGGGACGTAGCGACCTGAGCCAAGAAGAATCTGAGCGTCTTGACGTCTCCTACGTCGAGAACTGGTCGATTACCGGAGATATCGCGATTCTGTTCAAAACGGTTTCGGCGGTGCTGAAAGGCACTGGGTCTTACTGATTCAGGCGATTGGCCGGTCGGGCTGGTCAGGTCAGTCAGATCAATCAGGCCGATTAGTCCAATTAGGCCAATCGGAATCAATGCGCGGAACCGAACCTGTCAGGTGACCAATATCGGGATAACCGGTTCGATTTCATTCACTCTTGCGGGAAGTCTTGACGCGCCAGGAAGGGGACGTATCACGGCATTCCGCCATCGCTTCCAGTGGGCGGCTGCTCGGGCATGAGGTTCGGGCAGCCGCCCACTGTCGTTGTGCGCCGGCTTGACTATCATGGAAAGTTCCAAGGCAATCAAGAAACACAGGCATGCGACACCCAGGAGAGGTGCCACACGGCGCGACAGTGAACTGACGAAACAGGTGAGGTATTGAGCAGGAGAGATGACGGCAGACGGCAATCCGCGGCCGGCAGGAAAGCGACGGGCCGGCGAATCGGCAGCCAACGAATCGGCAGCCAACGAATCGGTGAAAAAATCAGCAACAATGTCGGCAAACCGCTCGATTCTGCGGACGCGTACGTGGATGGGCATCTGAGCCGAACCGCGTTCATTTCGCTAATCATTCTGACCTTCATCACCTTCGTCGGCAATTTCACCCAGCTGCAACTCAGTTCGGCACTGCCAACCATCGTCAAGGAATTCGGCATCAGCGTCACCACCGGGCAATGGCTCACCTCAGTGTTCCAGCTGGTCATGGGCGTCATGGTGCCGCTGACCGCATATCTCACCAGGCGGTTCACCACCCGGCAAATCGTCATCACCTCCATGCTCGTGTTCACCGCCGGCTCAGTACTCGCCTGGCTCGGCCCGACCTTCGTGATTGTGCTGCTCGGGCGAATCCTCGAAGCCATTGGCACGGGCGTCATGTGGCCGGTTCTGCAGATTACCGTCTTCTCCATCTACCCGCTGTCCCGCCGCGGATTCGCCATGGGGACAGTCGGCATGGCGATGAGCGTCGCGCCGGCCATCGGACCGGTGATCGGCGGGTGGCAGACCGACGCGAACGGATGGCGCTCGATCTTCATGACATTGACGGTCATCGGCGCGGCTTCGGTGCTGCTGGCCTTCTTCGGGTTGCACAATTTCGGGGTCACCGACCGCAGCGCGAAAGCGGACTTCTTCTCCGTAAGCCTCTCCATCTTCGGTTTCGGCGGGTTGATGTTCGGATTCACTAACATCGAGGCGCATGCCTTCACGCATCCGCTGGTCTGGGTGCCGATCCTCGTGGGCATCGCCGGCATTATCTGGTTCGTGATGCGGCAGATTCACATGGCAGCTGCGTACCGGGCGTGGGAGCGGGCGGAGAACGCCAGTGCCCAGAGCGGAACCGGGGCTGCCGTGGCGGGCGCTACTGCGGGTGCGAACGGACGTACAGACGGAGGTACGGACAAGCGGGCGGATGGACACGCAGACGGACGTATGAACGGACGTATGAACGAGCGTACGGCTTCCGCCTCGGTGTCAAGCCAATCGGCACGTGTTCCGTCCGGATCCCCGGCGCCGCGACCGGCGTTGCTCGACCTTGGCGTGCTGCGCAACAAAAGCTTCACCGTGGGCACCATCTGCGCTGCGCTGAGCTTCTTCGCATTCAGCTCGATTATGGTGATCATTCCGCTGTACATCCAAAACGACCGCGGATACAGCGCGACCATGAGCGGCCTGATCATGCTGCCGGGCGCCATCGGCCAGTGCATCGCGCAATTCTGCGGAGGGCGGCTGCTCGACCGTTTTGGGGCGCGACCCGTTGCGCTAGTCGGATCGGCCACGCTGCTGATCGGCACCATCATGATGAGCATGATCGGCACCGATACGTGGATTTGGTGGGTTTCCATCTCGCAATTCACACGCCAAATCGGTATGGGTCTGGTGCTCATGCCCGTTACCACATGGTCGCTCAACTGCCTCGCCCGGCAGGAGGTGTCCGCGGGATCGGCTGTCACCAACACCGTGCGGCAGATAGCCGGAGCCATCGGCGCGCCGGTCATGGTCATCACTATGGAAACCCTGACGCGGGTGTTCCACGAGGGTGGGCTGGGCACGACCCTCGCCAACATTGACGGCGTGAAATGGACGCTGCGCATCAGCGCCTGCTTCGTGCTCGCTCAGCTGCTGCTCGTCATGTTCGGCGTGCACGGGCGAGGCGCGGGCTCGGCCCGGGAGGCGGCGCAGTACGCAATCAAGCGGATGCGGTCGCATGGGGGTGCCAGCGACTGAACCGGCTGCTGAACCGGCTGCTGAACCGACGGCGGCGCAGCAGTCAAGCTGAAGCCATGCTCTCGACACCCATGTGGTACAACGGGATACCAGCGCGTTTCGCCTGCTATCTACGGTATCTGTAGTACTTCCCGGAGGGTATCTCGCTTATCTGTGTTCGTTGGTATCCGATACCGGCAATAGCACTGTTGATATTCCGCGGCTCGTACTCGCGGCACGAACGATTATGCACACAGATAGCGAAGATACGCTCCGCGAAGTACTACAGATATGCGAGATACGCATCCACTGAATCTTGAATACCGGAAATACCGGCTACCGGCAGGCATGGGCACAGGCCCAGGCATGGGCACGGAAGCACTCTGGCGCGCCCCAGCCTTTAAGCTCCCATACCGAGCCGTGCCAAGACTTACGAACCAGTTGATTCCCTCAGGACAGCCGATGTCGGGCGGGCACGCTTGTCTCAGTTCTGACCGGTCATCGTGAGATAAACCAGAACCACGTTCAACGCGATAATCAACACCGCAACAAGCAGGAACACCACATGCTTGAACAGGCCATCGCGGTACTCCCCCATCAGCCCGCGGTCACGGGTGTACCGCATCAGCGGGATAATCGCGAACGGAATACCGATCGACAACACCACCTGGCCGATTACCAGCGCATACGTCGGATTCGCGGAGAACCACAGCACAACAAGCGCCGGAACCAACGTCACAATGCGGCACGCCCACATGGGCGCGTGAATATGCAGCAGTCCACGCATGATTTCGGAACCGGCGTACGTGCCCACCGAAGTCGACGACAGCGACGAAGCAAGCAGGCCGATTGAGAAAATCGTTCCCACTGCCGGGCCGAGCGCCATCTCAATCGCATGCTGGGCGCCTTCGATGGTGTCCGTGCTCTTCATGCCGTACAGCGAATTGGCGGCAAGCACAAGCAGCGCAAGATTCACCGTGCCTGCCAACGCCAGTGCCCACACCACATCAATCTTGGAGCCGCGCAGCAACTGCCGGGTGTCCGGTTTTTCTTCTCCCGGAGCATAATGATCGTTCACCAGCGTCGAGTGGAGATAAATCGCGTGCGGCATGACCGTCGCACCAAGAATCGACGAAGCCATCAGCACTGAATCCGCGCCGCGGAACCGGGGGATCAAACCGGAGAGCACATCGCCGCCGTTCGGTGGGTCGACAAACAGGCCGGCGATGAAGCCGAAGGTGATCACCAGTAGCATCGCAATGACGATCTTCTCAAACACGCGATGCGTGCGGCCGCCTTGGAACCACAGCAGAACCGTTGATACCACGCCGATCACGCAACCGCCCCAGAACAGCGGCAGACCGAACAGCAGGCGCAGCGCAATCGCCCCGCCGATGACTTCCGCGAGATCCGTTGCAATCGCAATCACCTCGGCCTGCATGAAGAACATGTACCGGCCGGCGTCGCTCATCCGCTCACCGAGAATCTGCGGGAGCGATTTACCGGTCACGATGCCGAGTTTCGCGCTTTGATACTGGATCAGCACGCTCATGAGGTTCGCCAGCACCAACACCCACACCAGCAGATAGCCGTACCGGGCGCCGGAAGTGATGTTGGCAGCCACATTGCCCGGGTCCACGTAGGCGACCGCGGCGACGAAAGCTGGGCCGAGGATTGAGGCTAGCGCGTGGCCGTGGTGGTGGGGTTGGGGTTGGTTGTGGGACTGGTCGAGAGTTTGGCTGCTGGTTTGGTTGTGGGTGGGCTGAGGGCGTGCTGCGCGCCCGGTTCCCTGTGCTGCCGATGCCTCCGTGCGCAATCCACCTCCGTGCGCGTGGCCGCGTACCGACTGATGCGAACTCGGCACCGCCTTGTGGGCGGTTGCCCCGGCATTCGTCCCCTGATATTCCGACTCGCTCATGTCAAACCATCTCTCATGTCTCGTCGTCAATGTAAGTCGCGCCGACGGGGTGACCGCCGTACGACCCCGATAGTGTTATAGGTCCGGTTTGTAACACTGTGTAACATGGACCGGCATGCGGCCTCCAGCCCTTGCGCCGCAAGGCGACACGCCGTTGGCCGGTGGAGTAGAACGCCAGGATGAGCGCCGAAACGTGAACACCGGACAGAGGTATCGGGGCATAAATCTTGTGCCTTGCCCGGAATCGGACAGCTTGATATGCACGCGCCCGAAATCGGGAGCAAAGTGTCCGATTATCCCGTCATACACTTCGCCGACTCGACTCGCACACATACAGAATCTGGGGCCGCCGATGGATCCTTATGTTTGAAACCAACTCGATTCGCATCTGGTGACCGCAATATCCATTGGCCCGATCCATCACAATGTCGACCGCTTCGCATTGCGCCCGGGCAAACCATCCGTAGGGCCCAAATCAGAGATTGGATGTTGAAATCCGAATCAGGTCGCATGCATCGGCTATACAAGGCGACGCCGGGCTACCACTCCGTAGCGCACCCGACAGAAAATCGCAGAATCAAGCCAATCCCCCTACACCCCTCGACCGCGCGGACCCCCAAAACCAACCCGCAGCACGAACCAAACCGGAGATCGGACGCGAAACCCGGAACCAGTCCATGGAACACCACCGGACGAGGACCTCCGGTTCGTCAGACGCCATCGACCGAACGCACAAAACCGCGGAATCCCAATGATTCCCGCCGGACATCATCGCCTCGCACGACCCGGATGCGGCAAACGCCTGGCCTGAATCGGAAACCAGCCGGCGATATCCGATTCAGTCCAAGCGCTCCACCGAACACAGACCAGTCGCCAACACCACCATCAACCGAAACCCCGGAACCAAGCCAATCCCCCGCATTCCCGGCTCCCACGAATGGCCAAGACAAGCACACAGCACAAACCAAACCGGAGATCGGACGCGGAACCCGGAACCAGTCCACGAGACACCACCGGACGAGGACCTCCGGCTCGTCAGACGCCATCGACCGAACGCACAACACCGCGGAATCCCAATGATTCCCGCCGGACATCACCGCCTCACACGACCCGGATGCGGCAAACGCCTGGCCTGAATCGGAAACCAGCCGCCGAAACCCGATTCAGTCCAAGCGCTCCACCGAACACAGACCAACCACCAACACCACCATCAACCGAAACCCCGGAACCAAGCCAATCACCCTACACCCCTCGACCGCGCGAACCCAAACACCAACCCGCCGCACGGACCAAATCAGAGAACAAATGTCAATATCCGATACAGTCCATCAACAACACCGCACCCGCATGAACCCACCGCCTGCCATCACCGCATCCGCCAGCTTGTCCTAACGGCAATCAGTGCAAACCCAATGTTCACCGTGTCTGCCGGGTCGGAATCTGCTGGCCTGGGCATCCTCGCAGCACCGCGGCCATCGCCTCACGTTCCTGTGGCGTCACGCTCAGCCGATATTCGGCCTTCACCGCAACCTGCAAAGCCACATAGGTACAGCGGAACTCCGCGTTCGTAGGCAACCAATAGGCCGCGGACGCCGCCCCCTTCTCCTCGTTTGCGGGACCATCGACCGCCAGCAGATTCAGCGGATCATTGCCGAAACGATACCGCTGCGCACGATTCCACTGGGAAGCACCGGAACGCCAGGCATTCTCCAAGGCCACCACGTGGTCAATCTGGACGGCGGTGCTGGATTTGGCGCCGCGCACGAATGCAATCGTTCGGCCGGTATACGGGTCCTCGAGCGTGCCGGACCGCACAACGCAGCCACCCGCTACGGTGAAGCGCACATCATGCAAGTCCCGCGCGAGAATATCGTCGCGGATGTCACACCCGTTCCCATCATCGTCGGTCTGGCGATACCCGAATTCGTCGCGCTGATACCCTTTACCGGATTGCCGGGCATCCACCCCGAGCGTGCGCAACACATCGGCGACCGGGCCAGTCGCCACGTATTCGCCGGTGATTCGGGCAGCCGGCGGACTCACGTACGGCAGCGCCAAACCGACCACAAAACCGAAGCACGCGACCACTACGACGACAATCAGGCATCTCGCCCGCGGACTCGCGAAACGCGGGCGGCTGAAGCGCACCGATGAAAGATGTTGCCGCCGATGCCAATGAAATCGCCAAAACCGTTGCGATGCCCGAGAAAACTGACGCCGCGAAAACTCCCGAAACCGTTGATACTGTTTATATTGCTGATGCTGCCGATGCTGCTGAGACTGCCGATATTGCTTTCGCCCACGGTCCATGGCTCCCCCTGCCCGTTGCCGATATGTCCGATGTTCTTGACATCTCCGTAGCCGCTCCCCCAGCTTGCCCCGGATTCAATCTATCGGACGAGTGTGACAGCCTTGCCCGCCCCTCCAACTCCACTTCTACCGACGCTGACACGCGCCTAAGCGTCGACAGAAGCTTGTGACGACACTGATACACCGCTCAGCATCGGCAGACGGTAGGGTGATGAGCGCGCGCCAAGGGCACACCACCAATAGCACGGGCACTGGCACGACACCGCTGCATAACACCGGCACTATTTGACACCGCAATTTCCGCACGTGCTGTCTCCTGGCCAGTCAACAATCAGCAGTCAACAACCCAAATCACACCGTCAACAACCCAACAAACAAGCGGACGGCGGCAAGCTGCTTGTGCAACCTGCCGCCGTCACCGGAACGTATCGCCGAAATCACGCCACCTTGCCGGATTGCAAGTGGTCGAAGACCGGCTTGTTGTCGCCATCGAACTTGTAGACGCCGATGTTGGCGCTCGACGGATCATGATCCTTGTTGAACGGGCCGATGCCTGTCAGGCCTTGGTACTGAATGGATTTGCCGCCCTTGATCAGTGCCAGGCACTCCTTGTAGCTCTTGCACTTCGTGCCGCCATCCGCACCGGAGACCGCCGGCAGATTGTCCTTGATCGTCGCGCCGTCAACCGCGCCACCCTTCTGAGCGGCGAGCGCGGACAGCACTACGGCGTCATAGGTTTCAGCCGCATACGTGAAGTTCTTGACTGACGAATCAATGGACTTGATGCGCTTTTGGAACTCGTCACTCGCTTCGGCGCCTGGAATCGTCGCGGCATCGCCCTTCAACACACCGGGGTCGAAATCGCCCGAATAATCCTGGGTGTTGCCATCGGTCAGGTACAGCTTGTTGGTATCGATGCCCTGGCTGATCATCTCCTTGACCAACGCTTTGGTCTGATCGAAGGCGATCACCAGAATCGCGTCGGGGTGGGATGCTTTCAGCGTGGTCACCAGTGACGAGAAATTCGTCTCCGTCGGGTCGAAGGTCTCGGTCTTGCCGTAGACGATATTGACATTACTATCGGCGAGCGTGTTAACAATCACCTTGCGCAGCCCAGTGCCGTACTCGTCGTTGAACACCGCGATGGCGAGATTTTGCACGCCATCTTGTTCTATGACATTGCTCATTACCGCGCCTTGCACGCCGTCAGGGGCGATTGTGCGGAAGAAATACTCGTCGATGCCGGACAGGCTGGGCGATGTGGCGCCGACCGAAATAACCGGGACCTTGGAACCGGAAGCCTGCTTGTAAATGTTCTTGGTCACCGAACTGGACGGCGAGCCAATGATGACGCCAGGCTTCTTGGCGAGCAACGACTGCACGCCGGAGGTGTTCTGGTCGGCGTGGTCGGCGTCAGAGGAGTCGGCGATGGCAGTGTTCACGTCTTTGCCGAGCACGCCGCCGGCAGCATTGACGTCCTTAACGGCGAGTTTGAACGCTGCGACCGTATCGGGGCCGAGGTATGACAGGCTGCCGGTCTCAGGGAAGAAGCCGCCGAGCATCAACGCCCCGGAGTCCGCTGAGGAAGAGCCAGATGACGAGGATGCTCCCGAACCGCAGGCGGCGAGGCCGGACAGGCCGAACGCGGCGGCGGCGAACAGTGCGGTCGCGCGCATCGCCGCCGTGTGGGTGGATCGGCGGCGGCGCATGCGTGCGTGGTGGTGTTTGCGGTTGAACCGCTCGTTGTCTGGGCTTGCTGCGTGGCCTGTTGTGTGGTCTGGGCCTGCTGCGGTATTGTTCATCGCATGCCCGGCATCTGTGAATCCAGTCATGATAGCTTCCTTTCTTCTGCTTCCCAAACAATCCGCCTCCCCGGGAACCGGTATCGGAGTGATACTTGAGCTCGAGCTTGTGTTTGTGCTTGGGCTTGTGTTCGAGCCGATGCGGACATTGGCTCCAACGCGCGTCTCATCGATATCGGTTTGCGTCGGATGATGGTTTCCGGTGCAATACCGGGGTGTTGCGTTGCGCACTATTGTGCGGATTGAACATTTCCCGGCCGTTCCTCTTGGGCAACGTCGCTGTTGCCGGATG
>NZ_JBJEIH010000031.1:1528-2794 GCF_051876855.1 Bifidobacterium sp. | reverse complement strand
CCTGTGGTGTGACTGTTGGGTCGCACGGTGGCCGATTGTGGGTGTGGCAGGGGCTGATGGTGGGGGTATCTGACCGCGGTGCGACTGGGGTGTTGCATGGTGGGTTGGTATTGGCGGTTTCCCGTTCCTGCGGCGTGGTATCTGTCTGTGGTGCGACTGGCTGGTCGCATGGCGGGCGGGTGAGTGGTGTGGTTGGGATTTCATTGTTGATATCTGCCTGCGGTGCGACTGGGGTGTTGCATGGTGGGTTGGTATTGGCGGTTTCCGGCTCCGACAGTGGGGTATTTGCCTGTGGTGCGACTGGTGGGTCGCACGGCAATCGGATACCAGCTACCGCGACGAGTCAATCGGCCCTTGATGCCCCCGACATGTCGGATGCCTCCGGCGCGCCCGATGGCCGAGCCGTCGTCATGTCCGCGCAGCCACAATCTGTACGCCCCAGTCCGCACAACCCCAGTTCGCACGCCACGATTCCCGCGACCCCAGTCCGCACGTCACAGTAAAATGAACCTTTGCTATGCCGAAAAACGGGACGCCGCATAATCCCGTCTTTCTTTGGGTCCAGCCGGAACACTTACGTGGTGGCAACGCCATGATTCCGGCGGATTGGCACCCTTCGCGGGCGAACCTGCGAAGACATTTCAGCTGAACGGAATCCCGAAGGAGACCGCGCAGCCCCGACCAATCGTCGGTATGCGGCGGCGATGGAGGAACATCATGGTTAATGCCATCGAAGCATTCGACGCCAAGCATCTTAAGCCGGCGGAGGAAATCCCCGCATTCCGTCCTGGCGACACCGTCGAGGTCAACGTCAAGATCAAGGAAGGCAACAACTCCCGTCTGCAGGCGTTCACCGGCGTGGTGATCGCTCGTCAGGGTGCCGGCGTGCGCGAGACCTTCGTGGTGCGCAAGATCAGCTTCGGCGTGGGTGTCGAGCGTCGTTTCCCGCTGCACTCCCCGTCGATCGATTCGATCAAGCTGGTGCGCAAGGGCCGTGTGCGTCGTGCGAAGCTGTACTACCTGCGTTCGCTGCGCGGCAAGGCTGCTCGTATCGTCGAGCGTCGCGACAACAGCGAGAAGTGAGTTTCGCGCTCATCGCATGAACCGGACAGCCCGGCGACCAGTAACGGTCGTCGGGCTGTCTGCGTTTCAACAGTGCGGACGGCACGGGCGTGGCGGATGCGCCGGTGGTCCGTGCCGCTTGCGGCAGCGCGAGTTTGCAATACCGGGACATTCCGTGACAAGCAGCAAATCGGAACAGCCGTG
>NZ_JBJEIH010000031.1:0-1428 GCF_051876855.1 Bifidobacterium sp. | reverse complement strand
GCAAATCGGAACAGCCGTGGGATAGGACTTCGTTTCGACCGTCCGATAAGTCCTCGCTTGCGGATTCGATCGGCGGGTACGAGCAGACGTGCTGGTAACGTATGCGACAGCACCGGTCAAGCTGGGATGGCGGTAGCATGGTCAAGCCAATACGGTGAGCGGCCGACAGTACTGCCTGACGGTAGCGCCGGCAGCGAGCGGACGACGGCACACACGGCCGAAAGACGCTCCGGCAGGACGTTACGGCGGCGCGATCCGGCGGGATGTCCCGGCACCGCACCCGGCGCAATCCGGCGGCGCCCCGACAGAACGCCCCCGGCATCGCCCCTGGCACGGTGCCTGACAAGGCTTCGCCGACAGCAGGTCGGCAGATGGGAGAATCATGACGCAGCAGATGTTCCGGTCGTCAAGCGACCAGCACAGTGACGCGGATTCCCACATCCTTTCGGTCGCCGAACGCGGCATCGATCCCGCCCCTGTGCCAGCTGACGTCTCCACCTCCATTCCTGCCCCCGTTTCCGCATACGCCCCTGCCACCGCAACGACGCAAGCAACCGCAACGACATCAGTCCTGGCATCGCCACAACCTCCGGCTTCCTTCCCGGCTTTCTTCCAAGACTTCTCCCCGGCGAATACCCCAGATGATTCGTCATCTCGACACGCCCGGCACGCAGCACGCGCAGCCCATGCGGCCCACGCATCCGGCTCGCCGTCGTCCCGCGGCGGCGCCCCACGACGTTCGGCAAGCGCATCGTCAACCTCCGACAGCGCACGCGAATGGCTGCTGTGGTGCGGCATCCCGGTGCTGATTGTGCTGCTCATGCGCGTGTTCCTGTTCGGCTTCTATGTGATTCCCTCAGGTTCCATGCTGGACACCATCGAAATCAACGACCGGGTTATCACTACGAAACTTGCGCCCGACCTCATCAAATTGCAGCGCGGTGACATCGTGGTGTTCAAGGATCCCGCCAACTGGTTGCAATCCGAGTCGTCGATGGGCAGCGATGATCTGATCAAACGGCTTATCGGCCTGCCGGGCGACACCGTGGCATGCGCCGGCGCCGGCCAGCCGGTGACCATCAACGGCGTGGCCATCGATGAAAGCGCGTATCTCAAACCCGGCGTGCAACCCAGCGATTTTGCCTTCAATGTCACTGTGACCGAGGGACATATTTTCGTGCTCGGCGACAATCGCGCCAATTCCGCGGATTCCCGCTATCACCAGAATGACGGGTCGAACGGTTTGGTCCCGATTAGTGATGTGCTCGGCGTGGCGATTGTGCGCAACTGGCCGCTCAACCGCATCGGCAGACTTGATTCCCATCACGAGGTGTTCGCGAATGTCCCCAACCCAGCATGACGAGCCCGGCGACCTGCAAAACCCCGCCCATCCCGCTCATACCGTCCATCCCGCGCCCACCGCAACGG
>NZ_JBJEIH010000030.1:0-2811 GCF_051876855.1 Bifidobacterium sp. | reverse complement strand
CGATTCTCGTGATAACTGGTGCCGTCACGCAACAGCCAGTCATGCGCCAACTGATGATGCCGCGTGCTCGGCACTTGCGGCAGTGCGTAACGGCTGGCGTGACGTGGAACATCGTGATTACTCATCACCCACGTGGCGGTAGAGCCAGAACGACGCGCCGCCTCGAGACCTTCCTCGATCGCCTGATGCATGTCGTCACGCACCCAGTTCTTCTTCGCGAACTCGAAGTTGAACACCTGACCGAGCTCATCATCAGACGCGTACAGATACTGCCTCGCCGGATTGACCCACGCCTCGGCCACAGCGAATGCCGGCGGGTCATACTCGTTGAACACCTTGCGCCACTCGCGGTAAATCTGATGCACGTCGTCGCGGTCGTACAGCGGATGGCTGCCGTCGGCGGGCAGGCTTGGCGGGGTGACGCTCCACTGGTCGAGATTGTCGCGGTCGAGGTCCTTGCACAGGCCGTGCGCAACATCGACACGGAAGCCGTCAGCGCCGTGATCAAGCCAAAAACGCAGAGTTTTGATGAAGTCCGCCTGCACATCCGGGTTCTTCCAGTTCCAGTCGGGCTGCTCCACGGTGAACAGGTGCAGATACCACTGGCCGTCAGGCACGCGCGTCCACGCGGGGCCGCCGAAATGGGACACCCAGTCGGTGGGCGGCAGTTCGCCATGCTCGCCGCGGCCGTCACGGAAGATGTAGCGGTCACGTTCCGGCGAGCCCGGACCAGCTGCAAGCGCGGCCTTGAACCAGGGGTGCAGGTTGGAAGAATGGTTGGGAACGATATCGACGACAATCTTGATACCGGCCTCGTGCGCGGTTTTGGCGAGTTTGTCGAAATCGTCCATCGTACCGAGTTTCGGGTCGACATTGCGGTAATCATCCACGTCATATCCGCCGTCGGCGAGCTGGCTCGGGTAGAAGGGGCTGAGCCAAATCGCGTCGACGCCCAGCTGCTTGAGGTAGCCGATGCGGCTGGTAACACCGGCGATGTCGCCGAGGCCGGAACCGGTGGTGTCCTTGAATGAGCGCGGATACACCTGATAGACCACCGCTTGATGCCACCAGGCCGCTGCGGCGCGATCCGATGCCGCGGATTCTTGCGCGGACTGGGGGGACTTGCGTTCTGCCATGCGCTTTCCTTTCTACGCTAGGTCATGGTGATGGGCGCGTGACTCGACTGCGCCACCACGATGACAGCGGTTACATCCTTCGCCGGCCTCACTGGCCGGAAACGTACGTTTCTCGTGATTCTTGCGTCTTGCCGTGGGTGGTGTCGGGAAGTTGGAGAGCCGCCGTCACCCGTGACAAGTCGTTGTATTGCAACATAATGATAGCGCTTTCATTACAACCGCACAAATGTCTTAATTTCCGCCGCGTGTTGCCATGTTTTCCAACGGTTTCGATACTATGGAAGCGGTCAACAAACAAGGAGTACCATGGCAAGGGCGACAATCAGCGATGTAGCGGCGGCGGCAGGCGTATCGCAAGCCACCGTATCCCGCGCGCTCAGGGGCAGCGCGAACGTAAGCCCCGCGACACGGGCAAAAGTCGAGCAGGCAGCGGAATCCTTGAACTTCACCCTGTCGAAAAGCGCGTCAACCCTCGCATCCGGCCGAACCATGCGCGTGCTGCTGCTCGTCTCCGGGCCGTTGAACACCTGGTTCAACGCATCAGTGCTGCAAGGTGTCTACGATGTCCTCGCTCCGGAAGGCTACGACACCATCCCGGCTTTCGTGACCAACCGCGAGCAGCTCGACCGCTTCTTCCGCGACCTGCCACGTGACCGCAACGCCGACGCGATCATCATCACATCCTTCGAATTCGACACCGCGCTGCACGACCAGCTTTCCGCGCTCGGCATGCCCGTCGTCGGGCTGAATTCGCCGTCAACCGCCGGATTCGACGCATCCATCGGCATCGACAACGCCGCCGCCATCACCTCGGGCGTGCAGCTGCTGCGGTCGCTCGGCCATCGGCGCATCGCCTTCGTGCACGACTACATCCCCCACGACATGGTCTACGGCACTTCGACGCGCGTGGCTGCGTTCCGGACTGCCGCCGCCCAAGCCGGGTACGGCGATGACGACATCGTGATGATCGGGGCCGACCACCACGACACGACCCCTGCCATGTTGGATGTGACCGCCGCTGGGATTGTGGCGAGGCTGCTGTCATGTGAGCAGCACCCGACCGGCATCATGGGCGAGACCGACGAGTTCACGGCCGCGGTGTACAAGGAGCTGCGACGGCAGCATCTGGCGGCGCCACGCGACTTTTCCATCATGGGCTTCGACGACGCGCCAGTCTCGCGCACCCTCGACCTGACAACCTTGCACCAGAATCCGGTTGAACTCGGCAATGCGGCCGCGCGCAAGGTCCTGGCGCTGTTGCGAGGCGAGGCACCGGAGCGGACCCATGAGCTCGTGCCGGCGACCTTGGTGCTGCGCGAAACCACCGGCCGCGCGCCGAACGGGCGGTAGGTGCGGATGCAGGATTGCGGACGCCGCAATCAGCCCTACCAAATCCACGACATGCGTATGCCCCGACATACGCAACCCAACAAACCCACACATAACACGAGCCAACACGACACCACCAGCTGAGTTGCGCATACCCCGACATACGCAACGCGACAAACCCAGCAGACGGTACAAGCCGAACCTGCACCACCAGTATCCCCCCGCATGCCCAGACATACACAAGCCGACAAATCAGCCGATCACAGACCTACCCTGACCAGCAATACGCGCGTCACGCATGCCCAGACATACGCGACGCAACAAATCGGCAAGAGATACGAGCCGA
>NZ_JBJEIH010000029.1:4699-15149 GCF_051876855.1 Bifidobacterium sp. | reverse complement strand
TTGCCGGATGCAGCGACGCCTTGACCCGTGAGTTGGCGAACCAACAATCCGCGTATGTCGTGGCATACGTGCGTTGCCGGATGCAGCGATGTCTGGACCCGTGAGTTGGCGAACCAACAATCCGCGTATGTTGCGGCATACGTGCGTTGCCAGACGCAGTGATGTCCGGGTCCGTGATGTAGTCAATCAGCAAACCGCGTATGTCGTGGCATACGTAACACGTCGAATCGGGGAGATTGACGGGCTGAACGATGCCAATCGTCCGACCTGCGTATGCGGCGACATGCGGGATGTGCCGGATGCCGCGGTACCCGAGGGCAACAATCGGCGATGTCGCGAGTTGCGTATGTCCGGGCACACAACGCGCGACAACTGGCAAAACCCTCCCGCAGCGTATTGGTGAGCGCCACGACCAAGCACTGCAGTCCGCCCCACAGAATTGCTCCGCCCGCCCACAACGCCGCCTGCCCGCCTACGCGAGCGCCTTGCGGATACGCTGGATGCTCACTGGTTTCGCCGTGCCCAGCTCCTGCGCCCAGAGGGACACGTAGAACTCCTCGAGCATCCACCGGGCTTGGGTCGCCTTGCCCAGCAGCTGCTCGTGACGCGGTCCGGCCGGCTCGGCCTTTGCGCGTTCCATCGCCTTGTCCACGAGTCCGCGCGCTTCATCGGCCTGCCACGCCCAGCGCACGTCCCGGTTCTTATCAGTTTTCGCCTTGGCCAACCGCATCAGATCAGCGTGCAGATACCGTTCGATATTCGGCAGCGCATCCGGGGGAGCGGCTCCGATGAACCCGGGGAACACGAGCGTCGCGATATGCTCCCGTACCGATTGCAGCACCGACAGCATCGGCAGATCTGCCTTGCCGGACACCGCCTTGTCCACTTCGGCGTACCGCTTGAGAATCGCAATCACATCATGCGCGACCGCATACACGGTATCCTCGAACACTTCCGACACCCCGCTGACCGCTTGGGCGAGCGACTCATCGTCCGGCAGCTTGTCCACACGCGGCAGCAGTCGCTTGACAGCGGCGAGCTGCAAATCCTCGACCAGATCGGCGGTGGAACGGTATGGCGCGCTCGCCAGCATGAGCGCTTCGGCGCCCAGCCATCGTGAAGAAATACGTTCCGACGGCAGACGTAGGGAATCCAGTGCGCCTGCCCACAGAATGTCGGCGCGCGGTTTGGTGGTTGCCCCCGCTTTGTGCAGCAGATTCGCCTGTTGGACGATTTTCCCTTGTGCTTCGGCGGCTTTCGCCTGTCGCTGCACGACTTTGCGCGCGGATGCGGCGGCGAGCTGCGCGAATTGCCGTTGCAGCCCGACCAGGGATTTGCCGGTACCGAGTACTTTGACGGCCTGCAGTCCGCCATGCCTATGCCCATTGCCGTGCCGATGCTGGGATTTGGCTTGCGGCAGTGGCTGTTCGATGCTGAAGGTCATCCTCAGGTAGGGGGCGAGTTTGCTGATTTGCTCGTTGGTATAGACCTCCGGGTGAATCTGCGCGCCGACTGTCGAAATCGCGGCCGCGGTGAACGCGTGGATGATATCCGGCCACGTGCCGGCACTGGCCGCCTGCGAGCCGACTGGCGAACCTTCCCGCGCGCTTTCTTGCGTATCGTCATCAGGCAGGTTCGGATGCCCCATCTCCCCGGATCCGGGCAAATCCGGGTATCGTTCGTCAATCGCCTCGCGGATTGCCCGCGCGGTGTCGGGGGCGGGCACGAATTGGACGCGCAGTGCCTTCGGCAGGGATTTGATCATGCCGAGCAGCAGTTCGTCAAGCAGACCGGGCACGTTCCATGTGAACTGCTCAGGCGTCAACCGTGACAGTTCCTTGATGGGGATGTGCACGGTCACACCGTCGTCCGGGGCCCCCGGCTCGTACTTGTAGCTCAGCCGCAGGTCGATCGGCGTGCCATCAGTGCCGAGCGTATGCCAGTATTCCGGGTAGTCGTCCATGCTGACACTGCCGGATTGCTGAAGCCGCTCGACGTTCGCCGGGTCGAAATCCAGCAGATGCGGCTGCTTGTCGTGCTCGCCCTTCCACCATTTCGCCAGATCAGCGACACTCGTGATATCCGCGGGGACGACGGCATTGTAGAAGTCGAACAGATCCTCCTCGCTGACCGTGTCGGCGACCTGCCGGGTGCGGTCGGCATCCTGTGCGGCATCCTCAAGAATGTCCCGGTTGTGCTCGATGAAGCCGTCATATGGGAAGCGCTGTTGGATATCGCCTTCGACCAAGCCTTGCCGCAGAAGGAAATCACGCGCTTCGGGCGGGTTGATGCGCCCCCATTGCACCGGACGGTCCTGAACGATAGGCAGCCCGTACAGCAGGACTTTCGATTGCGCTACCGCCGATCCGCGCGAGCCTGACCAGTGCGGCTCGGCGTAGGTGACGCGGGTGAGTGAGCCGGCCAGCGGTTCCGCCCATGCCGGGTCGATCGCGGCGGAATACCGCGCCCACAGGCGGGAGGTTTCCACCAGTTCCGTGCTCATCACCCACGGGGGAGTGGTTTTCGCGACGGAGGACGCGGGGAACAGTGCGAAACGTGTGCCGCGAGCGCCCTGATAGTCGTTTTTTGCGGTTTTCTGCGCGCGTTTCATCGCCCGTGCTTTTGCCGCCCCCTTGAGACCGGTGAAATCCGAGGCTTTCGGTTCGCGCACCACCTGCATGCCCATCATGGACAGCAACCCGGCGAGCATCGACTGGTGGATGCCTTGCGCGTCCCATGTGCAGCACATGGAGTGCGCGGCCTGCTGGTTCATCGGCAGATTGCGGATGTCAAGCCCCGGCCGGGAGATCGGCTGCGGTTCGCCCACGCGGAATTTCAGTTCGCGGCACATCTGGGACAGCTGCGCGACCAGGTCTTTCCACTGTCGCATGCGCAGGAAGCTGAAATACTCGGCTTTGCAGATGCGACGCAACGCGTTGTTACCCGGTTCGCCGTCCACTTGGAACACGCGGTCCCAAATATTGAGCGCGGTGAGGAAATCACTGGTCGGGTCAGCATACCGATTGTGGATCCGGTCGGCTTCCTCGCGTTTGTCCTCGGGACGTTCCCGCGGGTCTTGCAAGCTGAGGAACGCGACGACGACCAGCACGGCGGCCAGCGTGTTCGGCGTGGTGCGGGTGGCGGCTTCGATGACCATGCGCCCGAGCCTGATATCGATTGGAATATGGGATAGTTGCCGGCCGATGCGGGTCAGCTTGACTTCGCCGTGTTTATGGCTGACAGCCTTGAGTTCGGTCAGCTCGTTGAATCCGTCGGACACGGAACGCACGTCCGGCGGGTCGATGAACCCGAAATGCGTAATGTCGTCGACCGTGTGCGCCACGCCGACCGACAGCATGTGCAGCACCACCGCGCCCAGCGACGTACGCAGGATTTCAGGCTCTGTGAACCGCGGGCGGGTCTCGTAGTCCTCGCTTGAATACAGACGAATCGCGATGCCGTCGGCCACACGCCCGCATCGGCCGGAACGCTGGTCGGCGCTCGCCTGCGAAATCGGTTCAATCGGCAGGCGCTGCACTTTCGCAGTTTTCGAATACCGTGAGATTCGCGCGGTGCCCGGGTCAACGACGTATCGGATCCCCGGCACAGTCAGCGATGTTTCCGCCACATTCGTAGCGATGACGATGCGTTGGTGGGTGTGCGGTTCGAACACCTTGTGCTGTTCTTTAGCGGACAGCCTGGCGAACAGCGGCATGATTTCGATGGCGTCGGGGCGGCGCATATCCGCGGTCCGCGGGCCGAAATGATGGTGCAGGGCGTTTTCGAAATCGTGGATGTCGCGCTCGCCGGACGCGAAGACGAGGATGTCCCGCGGCCCGTGCTCATGGCTGGAACGGATGACCAGTTCGGCGCAGGCCCGCGCCACGGCGGTCGGCACGTCGGTCTGGTCGTCGTCACCGGTACCGTTGTTGCCGCCGTGCCCGTCGTCCCCGCCGATTGCCGGATTGCGCGGATTGGGAAAGCCGGGCACGTGATTCATGAGCGCCGGCAGCGACCCCAAGGGCTCGTAGACGATCTGCACGGGGTAGGTGCGTCCGGAGACTTCGATGACCGGCACCTTGGTGTGCAACGCGTGCTCGAAATGGTCGCGGAACTTCTCCGAATCGATGGTCGCCGAGGTGATGATGAGCTTCAGGTCGCGTCGTTTGGGCAGCAGCGCGGTCAGATATCCGAGCAGGAAGTCGATATTGAGGCTGCGTTCGTGCGCCTCGTCGATCACGATGGTGTCGTAGCGGCTGAGCTGCGGGTCGCGCTGGATCTGTGCGAGCAAGATGCCGTCGGTGACCACGCGCAGCCTGGTATTGGGGGAGCTTTCGTCGGTGAACCGCACCTGGTAGCCGATTTCATCGCCGAGTTTCGTTCCCATTTCTAGTGCGATGCGTTCGGCGACAGTTCGGGCGGCAAGCCGGCGCGGCTGCGTGTGCACAATCTGGTGGCCATGCGTGCCACGGCCCATTTCCAGCAGCATTTTCGGAATCTGCGTGGTTTTGCCCGATCCGGTCTGGCCGGAGACGATGACGACCTGCGAGCGTTTCACCGCGTCGATGATTTCGTCATGCGCCGCGGAAATCGGCAGTTCCTTTGGATACGTGAACTTCATGCCTGACGCAGCACCTCGATGACGCGATACCCCTTGGAACTGGCGTATTTGCTGACCGAATAGCCGTCGCCGAGCGCTTGGGCGAGCCAGGGGATGAGCGAATCGGAGCCGAGGTTCTTCTGCACCACCAGATACGCGGCACCGCCTGGGTTGAGCCGCGGCAGCCAGGCCATAAGCAGCTCGTGCAACGCATCTTTGCCGATGCGGATCGGCGGGTTGGACCAAATCACGTCGAAGGTCAGGTCGGCGGGCACGGCGTCGGACGTGACGGCGTGCACATGCTCCAAACCGTTGGATTTCGCGTTTTCCGCGGTCAAATCGACTGCGCGTTCGTTGATGTCGATCGCCCAGAGGTCAAGGTCGGGGGATTCGAAGCCCAAGGCGAGCGCGATCGGCCCCCAGCCGCACCCCAGATCAAGCCCGGTGCCTTGTTGCGGCGGCATGGGCGCATGGCGCAACAGCACGGACGTGCCCAGATCGACACGATTGCCTGAGAACACGCCGTTGGATGTCTGGACCGTGGCATCGTAGCCGCGCAAGGTCACTTTGCGTTCGCGCCTGACGTCGGCCGACTGCGGGTTCGCTGCGAAATACTGCTCGTCGCCCTTGGTCTGGTGTTTGCCCTGATGGCCATGGTCGGCGCCGTTGGCGTTATTGCTGCCGTTGTCGTTGCCGTTGACTTCGTGAGTGTTGCGGGTGTCGGTGTTGTCGGCGTGGTTGGCCTTGTTTGCGCCGTTCTTGCGTTTGGCCTCGCGCGTCTTGCGCCCGTCATTGTCCTTCTGTGGTTTCGTTACTGCCATTCCTGTATGTCTTCCTGTACGTTGCCGTCTGCCGCTGTATGCCGGTGTCCTGCCTCGCCGGCGTGCCCGCCTGTCGCTGACGGCGGAACCGGCTTAGTGTTGTCGTCCAACATGTTGATAATAAAGACAATAGTTGATACTAGGAAGATACCGTCGGTCGTGCCGCCGATTCGGCGGTGCGAGAAGAAGGAACCGCCATCACCACGACAGCTTTCGCACGTACGGACGACGCTGAAGACAACCGCGAAACCCAGATAAACCCGGCAAACCGGGAACGTCAGGGGAGTGCGACAGATATCACACCGCTTGAGGCAGGGGACCAAGGTGCGGCGGAGCACGCTTCAGACGGCACCTTGAACCAATCCATGCAATCTAGGCAATCTGGGCAATCCGGGCAACCCGCCCCGGCTCAAGACGAAGACGTGCTATCCGAACATTCCGAGGTCCTGCTTGACGACGCCGCAGCCCACTCCTACGCCCACGAAGACCAGGAGTGGCGCGAACGCGAGGCGCGCAACGAACTCAAACGAGTCGCCGGTCTCGGCGAATTGCAGGATGTCACCGAAGTCGAATACCGCAAGGTGCGTCTCGAACGCGTGGTGCTCGTCGGAGTATGGTCGAGCGCGAAAACCACCCAGGCGCAAGCCGAGGAATCGTTGCGCGAACTCGCCGCGCTCGCCGAGACCGCCGGCGCCCAGGTGTGCGACGGCCTTTTGCAGCACCGTCTGCGCCCGGATGCCGCGACCTATGTGGGTTCCGGCAAGGCCAAGGAGATTGCGGGCGTTGTCGCCCGAGACGAGGCCGATACCATCATCGTCGATGACGACCTGCCGCCGAGCCAACGGCGAGCCTTGGAGGATGCGACAAAAGTCAAGGTCGTCGATCGCACAGCCGTGATTTTGGACATTTTCGCCCAGCATGCGACCAGCCGCGAAGGCAAGGCGCAAGTCGAACTCGCCCAATTGCAGTACATGCTGCCTCGACTGCGCGGCTGGGGCGGGTCGCTGTCCCGTCAGGCGGGCGGTCGCGCGGCCGGCGCCGATGCGGGTATCGGCTCGCGCGGCCCCGGCGAGACGAAAATCGAAATGGACCGTCGCGTCATCCGCAACCGGATCGCCAAATTACGCAAACAGATCGCTCACATGGCCCCCGCGCGCGATGTCAAACGCGGGTCGAGGCGTCGCTTCGGTCTGCCCACGGTCGCCGTGGTCGGGTATACCAACGCCGGCAAATCGTCATTGACCAACCGGCTGACCGGTTCGCGCGAGCTGGTGGAGAACGCGCTGTTCGCCACGCTTGACACCGCGGTGCGACGTGCGAGCGCGAAGGACGGCCGTCAATACGCCTACGTGGACACCGTCGGATTCGTCCGCCGTCTGCCCACGCAGCTGGTCGAGGCGTTCAAATCCACGCTCGAGGAAGTCGCCGACGCCGATGTCATCGTGCACGTGGTCGACGCCTCGCACCCGGACCCATTCGCCCAGATCGACGCGGTCAATGCCATTCTCGCCGATATCAACGGCACCGAAAGCATCCCGCGCATCCTGGTGTTCAACAAAATCGACCGGGCGGATCAGGCGACCCGTGAGCGTCTTGCGGCGCTCGCTCCCGAGGCGCACCTCGTATCCGCGTTCACAGGGGAAGGCATCGACGCGTTGCGTGAGGCTGTCGAGGCGCTCCTGCCGGTGCCTGATGTACATGTCAACGCGCTGCTGCCGTACACCGCCGGGTCCCTGGTCTCGAAAATCCGCGAATACGGTCAGATGGACTCGATTGAGTACCGCGGGGACGGCATGATGATTGAGGCGCAGGTCGACAGCCAGCTTGCCGCCCAGGTGGTCGATGCCGCCGTCGATGAATAACCGCTGAACGGCTGCGATACTTGGTATGACTTCATTGTGAACGCTCTCATATTTTTCCTTCCCCCTGTACGGCGTCAAGGCGTTTTCCCTGCGGAAACGTCACGGAGAGCCACTAGAGTGGAGATGTTACTGAATGAAGCCCGTCACAATCGGGTCATTGCCAAGGAGAAGTAGCAAATGGTGAATTCAGCTGTAAAGCCCACGAAGCTCGCTATCATCGGTGCCGGCGCTGTCGGCTCAACGCTTGCCTTCGCGGCCGCCCAGCGTGGCGTTGCGCGCGAAATCGTTCTCGAGGACATCGCCAAGGAGCGTGTCGAGGCCGAGGTGCTCGACATGCAGCACGGCTCCAGCTTCTATCCGACCGTCTCCATCGACGGTTCCGACGATGTTGAGATCTGCCGTGACGCCGACATGGTCGTCATCACCGCAGGCGCTCGCCAGAAGCCGGGCCAGTCCCGCCTCGATCTTGCAGGTGCGACCATCAACATCATGAAGTCCATCATCCCGAACGTGGTGAAGGTCGCTCCGAACGCGATTTACATGCTCATCACGAACCCGGTGGATGTTGTCACCCACGTGTCCATGAAGCTGTCCGGCCTGCCGGCGAACCAGATGTTCGGCTCTGGCACGAACCTTGATTCCGCTCGTCTGCGCTTCCTGATTGCGCAGCAGACCGGCGTGAACGTGAAGAACGTGCACGCGTACATCGCCGGTGAGCACGGCGATTCCGAAGTCCCGCTGTGGGCTTCCGCCACCATCGGTGGTGTCCCGATGTGCGATTGGCAGCCGCTGCCGGGCCATGAGCCGCTCGACGCCGCCAAGCGCGAGGAAATCCACCAGGAAGTCAAGAACGCCGCCTACAAGATCATCCAGGGCAAGGGCGCGACCAACTACGCGATCGCCATGTCCGGCGTGGATATCATCGAGGCTGTGCTGCGCGACACCAACCGCATCCTGCCGGTGTCCTCCATGCTCACCGACTTCCACGGCATCTCCGATGTGTGCATGTCTGTGCCGACCCTGCTGAACCGTCAGGGCGTGAACTCCCGCATCAACACCCCGCTGTCCGATCATGAGCTCCAGGAGCTCAAGAAGTCTGCGGAGACGCTGCGCGAGACCGCTGCGAAGTTCGGCTTCTGATACGTTCGCGAGCCGTATGGCGCCGTGACCGACTTGATGTCGTGACGCCATACCCCGACACGCGGAACAACGTGGAAACCCCGGCTGCCGTGCCGGGGTTTCGTCGTATCTGCACGGATGAGAATGGTAATGAGAAGCGGTTTCGACAGTGCGCAATGCCAGCGCACAACGCCAGTGCGCAGAGGCAGTGCGCAGGTGGCAAGGCGCACTGTCTATGTGCGAGTATGGCCGCGGAATACCCAAGGAGAGTATGCGATGACGCACGGTGAAGGAACCTCCCGGCAAGCGGGAAGCAGCAAGGAACATCAGCGCAGGCTGACCATGTCTCTGGCGCTGACCTCGACGGTGTTCATCGCCGAAGTAATCAGCGCCGCGTTGACCGGATCGTTGGCGTTACTGGTGGATGCCGGGCATATGCTCACCGATCTTTCGGTGCTGGTCGCCTCGGCGGTGACGGCGATGCTGATGCGGCGTAAGCCAAGCAACACCCGAACGTGGGGGTGGGCACGGCTGGAGGTCATCACTGCGGCGCTTGGTGCGTTGGTGTTGCTGTTCGTCGGGGTCTATGCGCTTGTTGAGGCGGGGATGCGTCTGTTCGGCGGGGCGGATGACGGTGTGCGCAGCGTCGGGTTGTTGCTGTTCATGGGCGTGTTGGGTCTGGCGGCGAATATCGGTTCGATTGTCATTCTTCACGGGAACAGCGATGACAACATGAATATGCGTGCGGCCTTCCTCGAGGTGGTCAATGATGCCTTGGGGTCGGTTGCGGTCATTGTCTCGGCGATTGTGCTGCAATGCACGGGTTGGGGCGGCTTTGATGCGATTGCGGGCGGCATCATCGCGTTGATGATGATTCCGCGCGCGGTGTTGCTGCTGCGCAAGGCGGTGCGTGTGCTGCTGGAAGAGACTCCGGAGGGGTTGGATCTCGATGAGGTTCGAGCGCATATGGAACGCGTGCCACATGTGGTAGCTGTGCATGACCTGCATGCGAGCACGGTATCCACTGGAATGCCGGTGCTGATGGCGCATGTAGTGGTCGATCCGGGGCTGTCGATGGCGCAGGGGGCACAGATTCTGGCTCAGTTACAAAGCTGCCTGCGTGAGCATTTCCCGGTGTCGATTCCGCATACGACCTTCCAGCTTGAGCCGGCCGGGTGCGAGGCGACCCGTGTGGAACACTTGCACGACGCGCCGGAAGGCGAGGGTGGCAGCGATGATGGTGCAGGGGTTGATGACGCGGCCGATTGAGCTGATGATGATGCGTCTACTTGAGGGGATGTGTGAGGATTGAGTCGCACGCCGGGCCGATTGACTATCCCGGGCCGGTGTTTTCGGCGGCTATCTTCCTGTTGTGTGACTACGGTGTCGCATACCGGGCTGGTTGGGTGTTTGAAGGTGCTTGGTCGGCAGGGTATCTCTCTGATGTGCGACTACGGTGTCGCATACCGGTGGGGTTGATACCCAGGATCCGTGTCCGCGTTGGGTATCTGCCTGCCGTGTGACTGCTGTGTTGCATGCCCAGCCGATTAGGTGTTCGGTGGTGCGGAGTTGGTGGGGTATCTGTTTGCCGTGCGACTGCTGTGTTGCATGGCCGCGAGTTAGGCGTCTGGATTCTGCTGGATGGGTGGTTATCTGCCTGTTGTGTGACTGTCATGTCGCATGCCGGGCTGGTTGGGTGTTTGAAGGTGCTTGGTCGGCAGGGTATCTCTCTGTTGTGCGACTACGGTGTCGCACGCGGGTGGGGTTAGTGTCGAGAATCCATGTCCGCGGCGGGGTATCCGCCTGCCGTGTGACTGTTGGGTCGCATGCCCAGCCGATTAGGTGTTCGGTGGTGCGGAGTTGGCGGGGTATCTGCCTGCCGTGCGACTGCTGTGTTGCATGGCCGCGAGTTAGGCGTCTGGATTCTGCTGGATGGGTGGTTATCTGCCTGTTGTGTGACTGTCATGTCGCATGCCGGGCTGGTTGGGTGTTTGAAGGTGCTTGGTCGGCAGGGTATCTCTCTGTTGTGCGACTACGGTGTCGCACGC
>NZ_JBJEIH010000029.1:0-4599 GCF_051876855.1 Bifidobacterium sp. | reverse complement strand
CAGACTTAGATCTTGCGCAGAACGGTGACTACTTTGCCCATGATTTGCGCATGGGTGCCGTCGATCGGGGAGTATGCGGGGTTGTGGGGGATGAGCCACACGTGGCCGTGCTCCTTGCGGAAGGTTTTCACGGTGGCTTCGTCATCGAGCAGCGCCGCGACGATGTCTCCGTTTTCGGCGCTCTGCTGTTCGCGCACAACCACGAAATCGCCGTCGCAGATGGCCGCGTCAACCATGGAATCCCCGTGGACTTCGAGCATGAAAAGATTGCCCGTGCCAGTGAGTCGCTCCGGAAGCCTCATGACGTCTTCGATGTGCTGCTGGGCGGTAATCGGAGTGCCTGCTGCAATCCTGCCCACAAGGGGTACATCGCGCGACTCAAGAATGGATTCCTGATCGTCTGTGGATGCTGCCGCCGCGGGGAAGGGGAAAATCTGCGCGGACTGTTGATGCACGGATTCGGATGGAACGGATGGCGCTGTAATGGACTGATCCTCGACGAGCTCTATGGCTCGGCCTTTTTTTGCGCCGATGCGGATATAGCCGCGGTCGGCGAGCACCTGCAACTGGTGTTTGACCGATGACGGGCTTTTCAGACCTACCAAATCGCCGATTTCTCGGAATGACGGGGCATAGCCGTGTTGAGCGACATGAGTGCGGATGGCGTCCAGCACCTGGCGTTGGCGGTTGCTCAACGCCGATGATTGCTGGCTGTGCTCGTCTTCATGCCTAGACGGGAATGCGATGGTGCCCACATCAAATCCTTTCGTTCTCCACTAGCATAACCGAGCCTGCGGGAAAAATCAAACAAATGTTCGACACGCCACTTGTCAACTTCGAACGTCTGTGTCATAATTAGAACACCTGTTCGATAGAACATATGTTCGAAGGGTTGCGGGTGATCGCAATGTCGCCGTGTGGCGGCGCGGGTCGCAAGACAGCTGGTACATGCGCATGGCTGGTATTGCGGATCAGTCATGACGCATGAGGCATAACGCACGGGAAGGCGGAGAGGTATGCGAGCTCAGGAGTATATGGGGATTGGTTCTGTTGGCTATCGCGCTGTTCGGACGCGCCCAGGCGAGGGGGTTGGTGTGCTGCATCGGCGCGGAACTGCACGAGAGTCTGCTATCGCTGTAGCGAACAGTCGGTCTGTGTTGTCGAAGGGTTTGATTGTCGCTTTGTTGGCGATTGCAGTGGTGTTCGGGTGGGGCATGCTAGAACCGCGGACAGCGGAATCGGCGACCCCGGTGCAAACCGTAACTTACCAGGTGCAAGCGGGGGATACCCTGTGGCAATATGCACAGGAGGTGACGCCTGCTGGCGGTGACGTGAACCAGAAGGTTGATGAAATCGTCAGGCTCAACAATTTGCAATCCACTGGTCTCAAACCGGGGGAATCAATTGTGGTGCCCATTGACTGACGATGGCTGGCAAGTTCGAGTTGATACCGGTCACTGGTTGACAAGTGAGAACGGCAAGTTGGGGCTGTCGACTATGGTTGAAGGTATGCATTGCCCGTTTTGCCAGAATCCTGAAACCAAGGTGGTCGACACCCGTATCAACGAGGACGGTCATTCCATTCGTCGTCGTCGTGAATGCCTCAAATGCGGCAGACGCTTCACCACGGTGGAAACCACGATGCTTCTGGTGCAGAAACGCTCGGGCAATGTGGAGCCGTTCGACCGCAACAAGGTAGTCAACGGTGTGCGTAAAGCCTGTCAAGGGCGCCCGATTGACGAGGATCAGCTCAAGATGCTCGGTCAGCGTGTAGAGGAAGACCTGCGGTCCCGCGGTCTGGCGACGGTTAAATCAGACGAGGTGGGCAAGGCAATTCTCAAACCGTTGCGCGATTTGGATGAAGTCGCGTACATGAGGTTCGCCAGTGTGTATCAGAACTTTGAGAACCTGCAGGACTTCCAGCATGCCATCGATGAGCTGAACGCCAGCAAAGCCAAGGAGCTTAACGACGTTCACTGACCATGCGTCGGCGGATTGGTATGGTCGCTATTGCAGGCAACAGGCATTCCGTCGTTCTCAATCAGGCATGACACGTTGACGCGTGACGGTGCAGACCCATATAAGAAACCGGTCAGACTCCATCGGAGCCTGACCGGTTGTGATATCAGCTGAATACCGCTGGCTCAAACGTGAGCATCGGTTGACATACAGCGACCCCGCGGATCCACCCAGAGAGCCTCTCGGGGAACGATATCTGCAAGCACACTGCAAGCAGACTTCAAGCACCTGCACGCACCTACAAGAAACGCCGTGAAGAGCTCTTATACCAGCACTTCACGGCGCATCTAGCGAGAAGTTAACGAACGCGCTACGGACGCATCAGCATCCGCATCCCTGGCGCGTCACGTGCATCAGCGTTCAGTGTCTTCAACCGTGTTGTCGTCGGTGAGGACACGCATGCGAATCGTTCCTTCGATATGGCTCAGCGCGTCAATAGTCGCCTGGTCGGGGACTTCGGCGACATCGGTGACCACATATCCCAACTCACCTTCGGTGCCGAGGGACTGTGCGGAGATGTTGATGTTCTCCTCACCGAGGATGTGGTTCATCTTGCCCAGCACGCCAGGCAGATTGGCATGAAGATGCGCGATGCGTGCGACGCCGCGGTTGTTGCCGAGGTTGAGCTGTGGGAAGTTCACGGACAGTGCAGCGGAACCCTTGAACCAGTAGTCTTCCAGACGCTGCGACACGAAATGGCCGATGGATTCCTGCGCTTCGAGCGTGGAGCCGCCGATATGCGGTGTCAGGATCATATTGTCCTCGTCAGCCAGCGGGGTGGTGAACGCATCACCGCTCTTCTTAGGCTCGACCGGGAACACGTCAACGGCCGCACCGGAGATATGCCCGGAATCCAGATGGCGCTTGAGCGCGTCCAAATCCGCGACAAAACCGCGAGACAAGTTGATGAAAATAGCGCCCTGCTTCATGTGGGAGAACTGTTCCTCACCGAAGAAGCCAGTGTTCGACTTGCGCCCGTCCACATGCAGCGTCACGGCATCGGACTGCTCAAGGAGCTCATTGAGGCTCGACATGCGCTTGGCGTTGCCCATCGCGAGCTTCTCCTCAAGATCGTAGAACAGTACGCGCATGCCCATGGCCTCGGCGAGAACCGAAAGCTGGGAGCCGATATTGCCGTAGCCGATGATGCCGAGCGTCTTGCCACGCACCTCGTGGGAACCGCTTGCGGACTTGTCCCACACGCCGTGCTTCATATGGTGCGTGTGTGCGGGGATACGGCGCATCAGACAGATGATATCGCAGATGACCAGTTCCACCACGGAACGGGTATTCGAGTACGGCGCGTTGAACACGGCGATGCCGCGCTTGCCCGCGTAGTCGAGGTCGACCTGGTTCGTGCCGATGCAGAAGCAGCCGATGGCGGTCAGGTCGGGACGGGCGTCGATCACCTTGCGCGTGACATTCGTCTTGGAGCGAATGCCCAGCAAATCAACACCGTCGAGCGCGTCGATGAGCTCATCCTCGCTCAGAGCGCCCTTGAGCGTTTCCACTTCAAAACCGTGGTCTCGCAGCGATTGCGCCGCGAACGGATGAATATTCTCTAATAACAATGCTTTGGGCATACTACTACCTTAAATCATCAATTGACGTTCGTCATCCTCTGTCCGCACTATAAGCAGACGTTGTGTCGGACGGGTCATCGCCACGTACAGATCCGCGGCGGCAACCAGTCGTGAAGGCGCGGTCTGTTCGATTTCTCCGGGCTCGACGACAATGACCGCGTCGAATTCCAGGCCCTTGACTTCCTCGGTGGTGCACACCATGACCTGTCGATCCCAACTGCTTTGCTCCGCAAGTCGCTTGTAGCGTTGTTCGGGCAACCCGTCGCGCAACGCGTCGTCGACCGTCGATTGCATGGCGGGAAGACGCTCGGGGGAGCAAATGACCGCGATGCGTCCGGTGCCGTCATCGCTGATGAATTCCTTGACCAGGCCGAGCGTGCGCGAGGCGACATCGGCGTTGAGCTCGGCATCGGAATGCACAACAACGCGCCGGACGGAATCGTCGACATGCCGCACGGCCTTGACCGTCGAGACATACAGGCCTTCCCGTTGGGCGAAATCAGAGGCCAAGTCGGAGACCTCCTGCGGATTGCGATAATCGATGGTTAATTCGTTGAGATCCCAATGATCAGGCCCGAACAACCGGTCCATGGTTTTCGCCCACGAGCGTGTGCCACCGAGCGCAGAGGTCTGCGCGACATCTCCGACGATCGTAAACGAACGAGACGGGCAGCGTCTGATGAGCATCCGCCAATCCATGGCGGTCAGTTCCTGCGCCTCATCGACGACGATATGCCCGTAGGTCCATTCACGGTCGGCCGCCGCATGCTGGGCGATGAGTTCGTCGTCGCCGCCGTTGATGTTGTCAAGCAGCATTTGCGAAGTGACAATACCTGTGCCGATTCCGGCCTGTGCGAGCGTATCGCTGGCGAACTGTTCCTCTTCGGCTCGCTTGGCGTCCTGCGCCGCCTGTCGTGCGGCTTGGCGGGGGTCGGGGCCGAGCAGCTCCAACGCCTCGTCGAGCAGAGGGATGTCGGAACGGGTCAGCGGCGAGCCT
>NZ_JBJEIH010000028.1:1547-2918 GCF_051876855.1 Bifidobacterium sp. | reverse complement strand
ATGACGAAGCAACGCATTATGGTGCTCTACGGCGGCAAGGCCGACGAACATTCGATTTCCTGCATTTCGACCGCCGGTATGCTCAATGCGCTTGATACCGAGCGTTTCGAGCCGATTCCGGTGGGTATCACCAAGGACGGCAAGTGGCTGGTCGGCGGAACCGACCCGCGCACCTTCTCGCTGGACGGCGGCGAACTCCCGGTCGTCCAGGCCAGTGCCGACGCGCGCGAAGTGGTGCTTGACCCGGCGCGTGGGGCGGATGGGTTCTTCGCCCGCGAACAGAACGGAACGCTGACTTCCCTCGGTCATATCGACGCGGTGTTCCCGGTGCTGCACGGCCCGTACGGCGAGGATGGCACGGTTCAGGGCCTGCTTGAGATGATGGGCGTGCCGTATGTGGGTTGCGGCGTGTTCGCTTCCGCCGCTTGCATGGACAAGCATTTCACGAAGGTGCTGCTCAATGCCGCCGGCATCGCCACGGCTCCGGGCATCACCCTCGACACCCGCGATTTCGATGCGGTCGACGGGTTCGCAGCACAAGGTGAGGCGCTGATCTGCCAGGTACGGGAGGCGGGGCTCGCATACCCGCTGTTCGTCAAGCCGTCGCGCGCCGGTTCAAGCTTCGGTGTGACGAAAGTCGAGCATGAGGGCGATGCCGCCGAACTGGCCGCCGCCGTGTTCGAAGCTTCCCACCACGACTGGAAGGTACTGATTGAGCAGGGCATCGACGCGCGCGAAATCGAATGCGCGGTGTTCTCGCCCAAGCCGGGCGGGCAACCGCGCGCAAGCTGGCCGGGCGAGATCGTGCTCGACCGCCGCGACGATGGCGAGGACCAGTTCTACGACTTCGACAGCAAGTACATGGACGCGCAGGCATCCCACGTCGAGGTGCCGGCCAAGTTGCCGCAAGAGACGCTCGAACTGGTGCGCAGCACCGCGATCAAGGCGTTCAAGGCTGTTGACGGTGCCGGATTGAGCCGCGTGGACACCTTCGTGACGAAGGACGGCTCGGTGATGGTCAACGAAATCAACACCATGCCGGGATTCACGCCGATCTCCATGTATCCCAAGGCCTGGGCCGCGACCGGCCTGCCATACGGGGAGCTGATTTCCCAGCTGATCGACGGGGTGCTCAAGCACTGAAACCGCCGTCGTACGCAAGCCGGCGGAACTTGCAACCGCTCGGCTTGCTTCGCGCTTGAAGCATCCCTTGCTATGATGAACCTCACCAGTGCTTTGCGGCGAGGGCTGAGCATGTGGACAGTGGTCGGACAACGCAAGGGATGCTCATGACGTGGATGAATGACAACAATCAGCCGGATGACAGCCAGCCAGGTGGCAACCAACTGGACAGCAACCAACTGGACAGCA
>NZ_JBJEIH010000028.1:0-1447 GCF_051876855.1 Bifidobacterium sp. | reverse complement strand
CCGTATGCTGTGCCACCGCAGTCACCGCAATCGCCGGTGTCGCCGGTTGGCCCCGGTCCGCAGACCATGGCGTATCCTCCGACGATGGGGCATCCGCCAATCCCGCAGCCCGCTCCGCAGCAGGTTCCGATGGCTCAACCATACGGACCGCAATACCGGGCGATGCCCCCGCAATACCCCGCTGTGCCGCCGCGGCAGCAGCCGTCGCAGTCCCCGCAACCGCCCTATCAGCCGGCAAACTCTGCATACCCAACGTATCCAACGTATCCGGCATACCCCGCGTATCCGCCGTATCTTCCGCAGGTCTTCCCTCCCGCCCAGTTCGCGCAGATGCTTCCCCAGCAGTGGCAGGCATGGTGGCAGGCGAAACGCCGCACACAAGCGGCGAAACACGACTACTCGATCATCGGCTGGGCGCTGATACTCATCATCGGCGTGTGGCTGGTCGGCGCGTCCCTCGTGACCGTCGGCGTCGCCTTATCCCACAATGGCAAAAACATCCCCACCGGTCTGCTCCTGCTGCTGAGCAACCTGCCGTTGTATGCCATCGCGATGCCCCTGTCGTTGCTTGTGTTCCGCAACGTACCGAGGCTGGCGACCAAGCGGTTCGACATGTCGCCTGGCACATTCATCAAGCTGTTCGTCGCCATTGTGCCGATCATGTATATCGGCGCGATTATCGGCAATCTCGTCTCCGCACCGTTTTCAGGCGACGATCAGGATACGCTCGAATCGGCGTTGGCGAACACGGACTACTTCTCCCTGTTCCTGCTGACCTGCGTGTGCGCCCCGATTTTCGAGGAGTGGATCTTCCGCAAGGAAATCATCGACAGAACCCGCAAATACGGTGAAAAGACGGCGATTGTGGTGTCCGCGCTGTGCTTTGGGCTGTTCCACGGCAATGTGCGGCAGTTCTTCTACGCATTCGGGCTTGGCTTGATTCTCGGATACATGTATATGCGCACGTCGAAACTGTGGTATTCGATGCTCATGCATGCGCTGGTTAATCTCAACGGCGGAGTCATTTCGATTTGGGTGACGTCCCAGATCGACGACAAAGCGCTGATGCGCGCAATGGAACAGTCGAACGATGCTGCGATGCGTGAGGTGCAGCGCCAGATGGGCGCACTGATCATCCTCGGTGTCTATGTGCTGATCATGTTGGCGTTGTTCATTGCGGGTATTGTCGTTCTTGTGCGCAACCGCAAGCGTTTCGTCTTCTTCGATGCACCCGAGCAGCTTGAGCAGGGCACCGGCGTGAAGACGGCACTCGGCAATCCCGGCATGATTGTGTTCCTCGTCGTCGGCATCCTCATGACCATCAGCGCGTTGGTGATGTCGAAGATTCCTGCGGAGGGATCGTTCGGTGTCGATGACGCGGGTTCGGCAACCATCCTGCTGCAGATGCTCGGAACACTGGTCGGCTGAGGACGCCGGCAATCCGCCT
>NZ_JBJEIH010000027.1:0-2955 GCF_051876855.1 Bifidobacterium sp. | reverse complement strand
CGGTGCTCATCATGGGCGGGGTGAGCATGGTGTTCGGGTTCGACCTCATGTCATCCCTGTTCATTGGCGTCGTGTTCTCCGCGACATCCGTGTCGATTTCGGTGGCGGTTTTGAAGGAGGCAGGGCGTCTTGACACGAAGGAAGGCGCGTCGATTCTGGGGGCGGCCGTCGCGGATGATGTGATCGGCGTGATTCTGC
The DNA here is from genome assembly GCF_051876855.1 of Bifidobacterium sp. Lineage (GTDB taxonomy): Bacteria > Actinomycetota > Actinomycetes > Actinomycetales > Bifidobacteriaceae > Bifidobacterium. The sequence continues at coordinate 2,757 of NZ_JBJEIH010000027.1, read as the reverse complement.
TCAGCATCATGAGCACGCTAATCAGCACGGGCAGCGTGTCGTTCCAGCAGCTCGGGCTGATCGCGCTCAAGCAGGTCGCGTTCTTCGCGCTGACCGTCGTGGTGGTGCTGTGGGTGGCGCCGTGGCTGATGACCTTCGCCGCGCTGCTCAAAGCGCCGAGCGGCATTGCGATCATGGCGACGATCATCTGCCTGGCGATGGCCTGGTGCTCGGAACTGGTGGGGCTGAGCTACGCGGTGGGCGCGTTCTTTGCGGGCATCGCCGTGAGCCGCAGCGACTACCGTGAGCAGGTGGATCGAGATATCGAGCCGATTGGCGACTGCTTCTTCGTGCCGCTGTTCTTTGTGAGCATCGGCTTGAACACCGAGGCCGTGCATGACATGCATCTGGTGTGGTTCATTGTGGTGATGACCGTGCTGGGTGTCATCACGAAGATTGTCGGCTGCGGGCTGGGCGCTCGGATGGCCGGGTTCAACGGGCGTAGCTCCATCGTCATCGGCACGGGTATGATTCCGCGCGGTGAAATGGCGCTGATCACCGCGCAAATCGGCTTCTCGCAGCATATTCTGTCGGACGACTACTATTCGACGATTATTTTCACGATTTCGCTGGTGACGCTCATCGCGCCGCTGTTCTTGAAGGCTGCGTTGCACGGGGCTCCGGCGAAAGATGAGGCGGCTGGGGCTGGGAGCGCGAAAACAGAAGCCCCCATCGAGGCGGACAGCGCGACTGCGGACATCATTGATGCGCAGACGGCAGACACCACCAGCGCGGTCGGGATGGCTGCACCAGTCGCCTGACATGTTATGGCCCGTCCGGGTTCCATTGCCGGCGCGGCCAGCCGATGATATGGGGCGCTGAATCGAGATTCGGCGGGTGTATCCGCGCTATCTGTAGTACATGCCGGAAAGCAACTCGCTTATCAGGGTTCGATGAGCGTCAATACCGCAAGAGAACCATGGGAAATCCGCTGTCTGTACTCGCCGGTTTGATCGGTCGCGAACCCTCGTAGCAACGATATGTTCCGCAACGTACTACAGATATGCAAGATGCTGCTGGATGATGCACATACCTCGATACCGCGCCTAGCTATCAGGAGACCGATGGCCGCAGCCGGACACGTAAGCCGTATGTAGTGCCGCCGTAGCGTCACTGCATACGGCGGCACCGAGTGTTGCGTTCAGGCGAGAATGCCGTCGACGAAGTCCTCCGGATTGAAGGGCGCCAAATCGTCCGGGCCCTCGCCCAGACCGACCAGCTTGACTGGCACGCCAAGCTCCTTCTGCACGGAAATCACGATGCCGCCCTTCGCGGAACCATCCAGCTTGGACAGCACAACACCGGTGATGCCGATTGCCTGGGCGAACACCTTCGCCTGTTCCATGCCGTTCTGGCCGGTGGTCGCGTCAAGGACGAGCAGCACCTCATCGACCGGCAGGTTCTTTTCGGTGACGCGGCGGATCTTGCCGAGCTCATCCATGAGGTTCGCCTTGTTCTGCAAGCGGCCCGCGGTATCGATGATCAGCACGTCGGCGTTCTCGTTCTTCGCGCGCTGCGACGCTTCGAACGCGACGGATGCGGGGTCGGCGCCATCCTTGTCGGAACGCACGACCGGCACATTGACCTTCGCGCCCCAGGTTTCCAGCTGATCGGCGGCCGCCGCGCGGAAGGTATCCGCCGCGCCGAGCATCACGCTCTTGCCGTCGGCGACGAACAGGCGCGCGAGCTTGCCCGCGGTCGTGGTCTTGCCAGTGCCGTTGACACCGACCATGATGATGACGCTCGGCTTGTGCGCTTCGGGCTTGTCGGCGTTCAGACGACGGTCGGTATCCGTACCGACCATCGCGAGCAGCTTGGAACGCAAGGCCTCGCGCACCTGAGCGGGGTCGTGTGTGCCGGTGATGCGGGCGTCGTTACGCAGTTCATCGACGAGCTGCTCGGAAGCGTCCGCGCCGACATCGGCCGTAAGCAGCGTGTCCTCGACATCCTCCCAGTCAGCCTCGGACAGGTGGTCCTTGGCGAGGATGTTGAACAGGGCCTTGCCGAAGGGGTTTGCGCTGTTCGCCAGGCGCGCCTTCAGACGGGTCATGCGGGAGGTCGCGGATTCCGGCGTCTGCGGCTGGGATTCAGCGGTCTGGGAGGTCTGGCTCTCAGGTTGGGCGGATTCGGCCGAACCGGCGGATTCGGTTGACGAAGCCGCTGATTGCGCTGATTCGGCTTGTTTCGTCGATTCAGCCGATTCAGCTCCCGACTTCTGGCCAGACGGCGTCGATGCAGCCCCGGCGGCGGTTCCGGCTTCGGCACCGGCAGCTTGCTTCGCCGCAATCGCCTTGTCGGCGGCCGCTTTCGCCGCGGCCTCACGGTCTTCACGGGCCTGCTCGGCCGCATCGATACGCTTCTTGCGCGAACGGTCAGCAAGCACGCCGGCGACAATCAGCGCGATGGCGATAACCGCCACCACAACAATCGCGATAATCTGTTGAGTATCCATACCCCCAGCCTATGGTTTTCAAGGGACAGACCGGACTGGGCGCACTCGCCGACCCCGCCCGCCGATCCCACCCGGCACAACGTCTTCGACTCGCCTTGATACACTGGGTTAAGCGGAAGGCACATCGCTGTATTTCCCGCATCGCTGTATTTCCGTACTGCTACGCTTCGTCGGCTCGCGCATCAGCAGTCGTACGTGATAAGAGATATCAAGGCCTTTCGCTGTTTGGTGTGGGTGAGTGGGTCGGGGGGTGGTGGTGCTGGTCG
>NZ_JBJEIH010000026.1:0-2962 GCF_051876855.1 Bifidobacterium sp. | reverse complement strand
AGGGCGGCCTGTGACCATGTCGGTCCTCGGCTGTCGGGCTTTGTCCCAACTCCATGCGGGCGCAGCGGATGCGCAGTGCATGACCATATAGAAAAGAGGAGTTCTACAGGGGCTCGCGTTGTACGGCACATTGCTTGTGCACGGCTGCGTAGTTTCTGTATTCGGGTGATAGTTCGCGAAAGGAGCGAATGTGCCTGGACACACCAAGGTAGCACGGCAGTGGAGCCATAAATTCATAGCCTTTGTCGCTTCGGCGGCCGTGTTGGTCACCGGTAGCGTCGTCAGTATGGCGTCTGCCACGACGGCAAGTGCTGACACTCAGCGAGACAGTTATTCCGACACTGTCGGTAATTCTGCTTTCGAGTCGGCTCGAGAGAAGTACGGTCTCGCCCAGAACATGAGCGAAGGTGCTACGCTCCATGCGTGGATGTGGTCGTTCAAGACCATTGAACAGAATATTCCGGCAATCGCCGAGGCCGGTTTCACTTCGGTGCAGACCGAGCCGGTGTCCGCAATCCATGCAGCCGGCAACGGAATGAAATTCACCGAAAACTGGTATTACGTCTATCAGCCGACCGATACCACGGTAGGCAACTGGGTCGTCGGATCCGAGTCCGAGCTGAAGAGCCTGTGCGAGACCGCGCACAAGTACGGCGTGCGCATCATCGTCGACATTGTGGCCAATCACATGACTGCTGACTATCCTGCTATCTCCTCTCGTTGGAAGAACAACGATTATTACCATCACGACTGCAATGACGGCAACGTTTCCGACTGGAACAACCGTTACCAGGTCACCCACTGCAAGCTGGTCGGCCTGTATGATCTCAATACCGATGGCAAATCCACAGTCGGCGACATGATGGCCTCCTACCTCAAGCAGCTGGTCAATGATGGCGTGGACGGCTTCCGTTACGATGCCGCCAAGCACATCGAGTTGCCGGGGGAGTACAACAACTCCTCATACTGGACCAAGATTCTCGCCAACGGCTCGCAATACCAGTACGGCGAAGTGCTGCATGACGGCATCTCCCGCGATTCCGACTATGCGAAGTTGTTCGCCAGTTCCGCCAAGGGTGGCGGCGGCATCACCGCATCCGCGTACGGCGGTACATTGCGCAGCGCGCTGAACTCGAAGAGCCTCAACGCGGGCACGCTCAGCTCTTGGGACAACTACAACGTTGCCGCATCGAACCTGACGTCCTGGGTTGAATCCCACGATACCTACGCCAACGGTGACAAGGAATCCACCGGTATGAGCGAATGGCAGATGACCATGGGATGGGGCGTGATCGGTTCACGCGCCGACACCATGTCCCTGTACTTCGATCGCCCGGTCGGCTCCGGCGGCTCCAACGCCCAGTTCTCCGAGCAGACTCAGCTCGGCGACGCCGGCTCCACCTCCTGGAAAGACACGCAGGTGACCGCGGTCAACCATTTCCGCAACGCGATGAACAACGAGGACGCCTCCGAGTATCTGCGCAACTGCAACGACAACTCCTGCCTCATGGTTGAGCGCTACAAGTCCGACGGCAACGCGGACACCGACGGTGTGACCGTGGTGAACATGGGCAACCAGCAGTCGCTGGCCGGCCTGTCCACCAAGCTTGACGACGGCACCTACACCGACCAGGTCAACGGCGGCACGCTCACCGTGTCCGGCGGAAAGATTACTTCCGGTACCGCGACCGCCGGCAAGGTCAGCGTGTTCTACAACATGAAGACCAATGTCGCCTCCGTGTCCGCGACCGGCAGCGCGAGCTTCAAGACCGACACCACGACCGTGACACTGCGCGCCTCTAACGTGACCGATGCCAAGTACACCACGTCCGAAGGCAAGTCCGGCAGCTACAATGACGGCGATACCATCACCGTCGGCGCGAACACCGCTGTCGGTTCCGCTGTCACCGTCACCGTAAGCGGCACTGACGCTGATGGCAAGACCGTCACCGCAACCTTCACCTTCCAGAAGAAGGACCCCACTGCAGTCACAGTCGTGTACGCGAAGAAGCCGAGCTCTTGGAACAGCCTGGACGCGTACGTGTATGTGGATGATCCGAATGCGGCAAGCGTCACCCAGAACGCCGCGTGGCCGGGTGCCGCCATGACAGCCGCGGACGCCTGCGGCAAGAACGCCGGATACGATTACATGTACGAGATTCCAGACAACTTCGAAGGCACGGTTCGAATTATCTTCAATGACGGTAACGCGACCAACACCACGAAGTACCCTGCCGACAGCACGTCAGGCGAAGATGCAGCTGGCCTCCAAGTCACCGGCACATCCGCATGGAACGGTGACACGTCAGCCTCCACGTCCGGCGCGCTGAAGAGCGTATCGTGCGCCACTACGACCGTGAAGTCCGTGACCATCAACCAGTCCGACTTCTCGCTCGACGTGTCCAACGGTGCGTCCACCAAGAAGCTGACCGCCACCACCGACCCGGCAGGCGCCTCCGTCACGTGGAGCAGCTCCGACGATTCAGTCGCTTCAGTTGCATCCGACGGCACTGTGACCGCCAAGAAGGCGGGCACGGCGACCATCACCGCCAAGGCCGGCACCGTGAGCGCCACCGTCAAGGTGACCGTGACCGGTACCGCCCCGGTAGCCAAGAACCGCATCTACGTGACTAAGCCTTCCGGCTGGTCCAGCGTGCACATCTACATGTACACCGGTAATGGCACCTCTGCCACAAACAATGCGAAGTGGCCGGGCGTGCCGATGACCGCGATTTCGGGTACTGATACGTGCGGGCAGTCCGGCTACTATTACGATGTGCCGGACAACCTCGCCGGCAACGCGAAGGTCATCTTCTCTGACAACGGCAGCAACTCCAACCGCTACCCGGCCGACATGGCCCCGGGCATGGACTACAACGGCGGCACCATGAGCTGGACCAGCGGCAGCACCGCGCTGTCCGCTGTGACTTGTAAGACGTCTGATGTTGCGGTGTCTTCGGTT
>NZ_JBJEIH010000025.1:50664-54716 GCF_051876855.1 Bifidobacterium sp. | reverse complement strand
CATGCCGCAGGTGGCGATCTCGCGGAAATCCCGTTCGGTGATGTACGTGTCGCGATGATGCCGGATGCGTTGCGTGAGCTGGTCTTTCGGGGCGACCGTCGCGAGCGTGTCCTCGTCTTCGGCCCGGTAGCCTTCGAACAGCGCCGGCTCCATCCACTTTTCCAGGACCAGCCAGTTGCCGAGATTCACGCCGCGAATTGGGGCGGACGTAGGGTATTCGACGGTGTTGCTGGGATCGTCCGGGCCGGATTCGGCCGCTTTCCCGACCATCGCGGCCGTTCCCCGGGCGGATTGGGCAGATTGCGCGGATTGCGCAGATCGGTCGGGTCGGGCGGATTGGGCGGAAGAACCGTCACCGTGGGGTAATCGCTTCATCGCAGGCTCCTGTCTTTTCCCTCACTGTAATACACAAGTCGTCGCGAAAACGCGCGATAATAGGCGATATCAGCGATTGACGAAACTCAACAACCGGCGAATCGGCCAAGGACGGGCAAGATGGCGGAACAGCAGACAGAACAACGTATCGAATCGAATACTGAACCGCAGACCAGCGGCGACAGCCGGACATCAACCCCAACCGCCCCAACCGTCAGCATCATCGTGCCGGTCTACAACGCCGCCGCCGCGCTGCGACGCTGCATCGACAGCATTCTCGGGCAGGAATACCGCGATTTCGAGCTCATTGCGCTCGATGACGGCAGTCATGATGATTCGCCCGCGATCCTTGACGAATACGCCGCCAAAGACCCACGCGTCCGCGTCATCCACAAGCCCAACAGCGGTGTGTCCGACACACGCAACCAAGGCATGGCGCTCGCCCGCGGCACCTACATCCAGTTCCTCGACGCCGACGACTGGATCACCGAAGACGCCACCAAATTGCTGGTGCGCGCCGCGGAACACAGCAGGGCCGACATGGTCATCGCCGATTTCTACCGTGTGGTCGGCGAAGGCACGTCCCGCAAGGGCGGGCTGACGGGCATTGATCGCGTGATTTCGCGCGAGGAGTACGCGGACGAACTGCTCAAGGATCCCGCGGATTTCTACTTCGGTGTGCTGTGGAACAAGCTGTACCGGCGCGACATCATCCGCGACAATCAGGTGAGTATGGATACGAGCGTCAACTGGTGCGAGGACTTCATTTTCAACCTTGAATACATGGTGCATGCGGCGAGCGTGTACCCGATTCACGTGCCGATGTACTACTACGTGAAAACCGAGGGGTCGCTCGCCAACCATGCGATGAAACTGTCGGAGACCGTGCGGATTAAGCGGTACGTATTCGACTATTACACCGAGTTCTTCCGCCAGGTGTATGACGAGGACACGTTCGCGCGCAAGCGGGCCAGCATCTACCGGTATCTGATCGCGTGGGCGTCGGACGGGTCGGCGAATCCCGCGCTGCCCAGCACCAAGCGGCTTGGCGAGGAGCGGCTTCCGCTGATTATGCCCGATGGCATGCGTGACAATCCGTTCATCGCGGCACATCTGGCGTCTCGGATACTGGACAGATATTTGGAACGTATTGCCACGCAGTTCGGTATGGATCTGGGCGAAGTTCGGGTCGTCGTGTTTCTGCATTATGGCGGTGATACCGCTGATTTCAAAGCCTTGCAGGATTATCTCGGCGCCGGACGCGTGTCGGCGACACGGTTGGCGGAGACCTTGGCGCTCAAGGGATACGTGGACTCCAGTCTCACGCGCAAGGGTGCGAAGCTCGAACTGACAGCGAAAGCCGAGCCTGTTGAGAGGATGATTGACCAAGCGGCCGCGGATTTCGAACGGCTTGCAATGGGCGGGCTGCAGACCGGCGAGACGCTGATTGCGGGAATCCGGGACGCCGCGGAACGCAGCGAAGCCGAAACCCGCGAGGCGGTGGATACCGCGCGACGGGCGGCTGATGCCGGGAACGATGATGTGGATGCGGCGCTTGACGCGGCTGCCGCCCTTGGCGCAACTGGTGCGGCCGGTGCCGGAGACGCTGGCCGCGATGACGCATCCGATGGCGCGTCCGATGGTGGGGCTGCGGAGTGACAGCGTGGCGGTTTGTACGTGATGTCGCGCAAGATACGCACCTAAATCCGTGATTCTGCCGACGTGACATGACAGGAACCGGGAGACGACGTCGCAACTCCCGGTTCCCGCCCCGATTGCCCTGCTAGCACTATTTGCAGCGCCCCGCAGCCCTACAGCGACAGGAACAGCTCGTGCACGCGCGTGTCGTCGGTAAGTTCCGGGTGGAACGCGGTGGCGAGAATGTTCCCCTGCCGCAGACCGACCACATGCCCGTCCACCTCCGTCTCGACGGTGGCTTTCGGCCCAACATGCACGACATACGGCCCGCGGATGAACACAAGCGGCAGATCGTGGATGTCGCCGAACGAGCCGACCGTCTGGAAGCTGCCCAGCTGCCGCCCGTACGCGTTGCGATGCACAACCGCATCAAGTTCGCCGAAGTAGACGTTGTCATCATTGTCGAGCTTGCTGGCGAGCAGAATCATGCCCGCGCATGTTCCGAGCACCGGCTTGCCTGCGTCGATATGCTGTTTGATCGGGTCGAACAGCCCGGTCGAATGCAGCAGCTTGCCTTGCGTGGTGCTTTCCCCGCCGGGCAGGATCACGCGGCTGATGGAGTCGTCGAAATCCTCGGCCGCCCTGAGCAGACGCCAGGATGCGCCCAGTTTGTCAAGGGTCGCCGCATGTTCGGCGAACGCCCCTTGGACGGCGAGGATACCGGTGACGTCGTGCGTCTGGTCGCCGCCCTGCTCCTTTTCGATGTATTGGACCGCTACAACCATGTCACTCGCCCCTTGCGGCCATGATGGTCTTGATCTCGTCCTCGTTGATGCCGACCATGGCCTCGCCCAGGTTTTCGCTCAGGCGGGCGAGCAGATCCGCGTCCTGCCAGTTGGCGGTCGCCTGCACGATGGCGGCGGCGCGCTTGGCCGGGTCGCCGGACTTGAAGATGCCGGAGCCGACGAACACGCCTTCGGCGCCCAGCTCCATCATGAGTGCCGCGTCGGCCGGGGTCGCCACGCCGCCGGCGGCGAAGTTCACGACGGGCAGACGGCCGTTGTCATGCACGTACTTGGCCAGGTCGTAGGGGACTTCCAGCTTCTTGGCGGCTTCGAAGATCTCGTCGTCGCGCAGCGCCTGCAGTTCGTGGATTTGCCGGTTCATCGTGCGCATGTGGCGCACGGCTTGGATGACATCGCCGGTGCCGGGTTCGCCCTTGGTGCGGATCATCGCGGCACCCTCGGCGATGCGGCGCAACGCCTCGCCCAGGTTCTTCGCGCCGCACACGAACGGCACTTTGAATTGGGTCTTGTCGATGTGGTAGACGTCGTCGGCGGGGGAGAGGACCTCGGACTCGTCGATGTAATCGATGTCGATGGCCTGCAGAATGCGCGCCTCGGCGATATGCCCGATGCGCACCTTCGCCATGACCGGGATGGTGACAGCTTCCTGGATGCCCTTAATCATGGCCGGGTCGCTCATACGGCTCACACCGCCCGCCGCACGGATGTCCGCAGGGATGCGTTCGAGCGCCATGACCGCGCATGCGCCGGCATCCTGGGCGATTTTCGCCTGTTCCGGGGTGGTGACGTCCATGATGACGCCGCCCTTGAGCATCTGGGCGAGGTTCCTGTTGAGTTCCGCGCGGTTTTCTTCGGCCATGTCAATCCTTTCCGGTTCGGACGGGTGGAGGCTGCCGCCGGTGTCGCGTGGTCGAATGCTCGCGAGTGTTGCGAGTGTTGTGAATCTGCGATTTTCCGCGGTTTTCTCGCCCGTCATGAGTGATTACGCATCATTATGGCGGGCTGATTGTTCGAAATCCATTACGAAATCGATCCAATCCGCGATTTTGTGACCCAGCCAATTCGCGATTGGATTGGTTGGGTGTGGGGTGGGGGACGGCTGGAATTCGCTGATGTTGCTGGGCTGGGGGCGGTTTTGTGAGGATCGGCTCACACGGTGGGGTCTGGCGGGGCTGGGTTTGGCCGGATTGGCGGGTTGACGGGTGGTTTTGTGAGGATTGGCTCACACGGTGG
>NZ_JBJEIH010000025.1:46131-50564 GCF_051876855.1 Bifidobacterium sp. | reverse complement strand
CACGGTGGGGTCTGGCGGGGCTGGGTTTGGTCGGTTTGGCGGGTTGACGGGTGGTTTTGTGAGGATTCGCTCACACGGTGGGGCCTGGTGTGGCAGAGTCCGGTTGGATTGGCGGGTTGGCCGGTGACTTTGTGAGGATTGGCTCGCACGGTGGAGCTTGAGTTGGTTGGGTTGGGTGGTATGTCCGTTCGGAAGGGTCGGTGTGTGAGGATTGGCTCGCACGGTGGCCGGTTTCGTGGTGTCGGACCGGTGTGTGGGCGGATGGTGCCGTCATCGTGTGAGAATTCGCTCGCACCCCGCTTCTTCCGCTTCCGTGCTTCCCCGCTTCCCTGCTTCCCGCTGTGCCCGCCCCACCGCCAGCCCGACACGCCCGTCCGCTTACGAAGCCGCGGATTTTCGGTTATGTTGAACGATGCGTGTCATGAGACACTGCGGCTATTTTTGTAGATTTCGCCTTTTATCAATGCGGCTCACGCATTTCGTTCGCAGGCATATCGAGGAAAATCAACGGATTCGGGATTACCCGGTCCGGGCCTCGCTGTCTGCATTCACGCCTGTTACGGCAGCATCCCTGTGCAGCAGCATCCCCGCACGGCACATCCCCGCGCGGCGGCACCCGTACGCGGCGTCCCTGCATTTGGCATACGCGGCATACGCGGCGTACGCGCGGCGCCTGCACGACATCCGCGGCGAACGCCTTACGCGTCTCGAGCGTCTCAAACGCGTCGGCAACGTGCGCAAACCCGGGGCCGCGTCGGGGCACATCAGCGCCAAACGCGGGACAACGCGCGCAACACCGGGGATTACGCCGTAACTGCGCAAACCGCAACAACCAACGAGAGACCCAGCGACAACAGCTGAACGAGATGAAAGGACGACACGTGACTTCGACCATCAAACCTGGCCGTGTTCTTTTCGTGGCGGGATACGCCACATTCCTCGCCACATTCAACGAAACATTCCTTAACGTGGCATTGAACCCCATCATGCGGGACTTGTCGGTGAACGCCGGCACCGTGCAATGGGTGACGACGGCATACATGCTCGCCGCCGCCGTGATGGTTCCGGTCGCCGGATTCCTGTACAAGAAAATCCGCACGTCACGCCTGATGGCGCTGTCCCTTATTCTGCTGTTCGCGGGCAGCATCGTCGGCGGTTTTGCCCCGAATTTCGCGGTGCTTGTCGCCGCGCGCGTACTGCAGGCGCTCGGCACCGGCATGATTGTGCCGGTCGGCATGAACCTGGTGCTCGCCGTCGCGCCTAAGAACAAAATCGGCGTATATATGGGTCTGATCGGCGCGATGACCACATTCGGCCCGGCGTTCGGCCCGATTGCCGCGGGCGTGCTGCTCGCCCACGGCACATGGCATGTCCTGTTCTTCGCGCTCGCCATACTGTCCGCGATCTGCCTGGTGTGCTCGATTCTGTGGATTGGCGATATCGCGCAGCTGACACACCCGCATATGGATGCGCTGTCGGTGGCGCTCGCCGCAATCGGTCTGATTGGCCTGCTGTATGGCGTGTCCACGGTGTTCTCCGGTCAGGCGGTTGCTGCTGTCATCGCGCTGGTGATTGGCGTGGCGGCGTTGGTCGCGTTCGTGGTGCGTCAGCGTCGTATCCCGGAGCCGTTCTTGAATCTGGAGCCGTTCGGCAACCGCGCGTTCGTGCTGGGCGTACTGCTGGTGGTGGCCGCGCTGATGACGGTGTTCTCGATGAATATCCTGCTGCCCATGTTCATGGAAAGCGCGCTGGGCTTCTCCCCGTTGCAGGCGGCGCTCACCTTGCTGCCCGCATGCTTGGTGTCCTGCGTGCTTGCGCCGGTGGCGGGCAAGATTTTCGACCGGTTCGGTGTGGGCTGGCTGGTGAGCATCGGCATGGCGATTATCGCCTGCTTCGTGCTCGCGCTGTCGTTCACGGGACGTTCGACGACCAGCCTGCGAATCGTTCTGCTGTATGCGCCTGCGATTGCCGGCTGCTCGTGCGTCATGGGGCCGTCGCAGTCTTACGCGTTGTCCAGCCTTGACCGGCGGCTGTACCCGCATGGCGTGACGATTGTGTCCACGACCTTCCAGATTGCCGGATGCGTGGGCTCGTCGGTGTTCGTGGGGATTCTGTCCGCGGTGTCGGCCTCCCGCGAGGCTTCCGGGCAGTCTGCGGCGGTCGGTGCTGCTGCAGGTTTCGATATGGCTTGCCGTGTCGCGTTCGTGGTGGACGTACTGGGCTTCTTGGCGGCGCTTGCGATGGCGCGCGTGGAAGCGAAGGCCCGTGCGCGTGCTGCTGCTGGCGCGCCGGAGGAGCAGCAGGATCTTGAGCATGCCGACGAGCCGTCTTTGGCTGATGCGATGAAGCGTGACGTCTACTCGGTCACCGCAACCGCCAGCGCTTACGATGCGCTCGTGGTGATGGTGAACAACGGCACGACCGGGATTCCGGTGCTTGGCGATGACAATCATGCGGTCGGTTTTGTGACGGATGGCGATATCATGCGCACGCTGATCGGCGATACTGACGACAAGGCGTCCATGGCGTACGTTTACGCGTTGTGGGTGCAGGGCGACAAGTTCACGCAGCGTGTCGCCGGGTTGCGCGATATCAACGTGATGGAGATCTGCACGCATCGCGTGGTCACCGTGAATGTGCATGCGACGATTCGCCGCGTGTGCGAGATGCTCGCTGGCAACCGCATCAAGAAACTGCCGGTGACCGGTGGCGCCGATGGCAAGCAGGTGGTCGGCGTGATCAGCCGTTCCGACCTGATGCGATACATGGTCACCACGGTGGTGCCTGCGGGCGAGTGATTTGGGTGCGGGCGGTTGGGTGCCTGTGTCTGGGTGTGTGCGCTCAGTCGCGGGTACCGACCCCGCTCCTTCCTCGTGAACCGTCTACGCTGACTGGATTCTTGGCGTAGACGGTTTGTGTATGTCCCGGCATACGTTGTGTGCGCTAGGTGGGTGTCGTTTTGTCCTGTCTGGTGCCGAAATGTCAGTTTGTGTATGCCCGAGCATACGTTGCGCGCCGGGCGATGGGTGTTCCGCTCTGCCTTGGTGCCGTAATGCCAGACGACGTATGTCACGGCATACGCAAAACCACAGAACGCAGCCCGGAGCGCCACTTTCTGGCGAGATTTGATCAGGCGCGTATGCCGCGACATACAGGATGCGCGCGGAGACCAATGCAATGCTCTGGGCTTCACACGTCCTACCACCGGACACGTATGTTGACTGATATAACCCCTATAACCCGAAAGGAAAACCCTGACGGGAGAAGAGAAATCTGCCAAGAAAAAGAGAAACCCGGCGGGGAGAAGAGACCGCCGGGCCAGAGAGAGAAGAAGAGAAGGGGTTGAATTATCGGGTTTGCGCCCGGTCAGCGGCTGTCCGCTGATACCTTGTACTGTAACGGGCAAGTCATTGAACACGCCCGTGTTTCTCTGCGAATTGTCTGAGAGCCGTTCGCTTGCGGGAGAAAATCCGTATTGGACCATCCCGCGTCGGACGATTCCTTGTCGGACAATCGGTAATGCCATTCCTTGGCGTCCGGCGCCTGGGGACTTGCGCCGGCGGCTTACCGCAAACGACCATGCAGAACGACCGGCTCCGCGCGCCCATATCGGGCAATCCTCAACCGGCAATCCGTGCCGATAAGCGAAGATAGACGCTAAGCATCCAACACGACACGCCATCCGCGCCTGCCCATAGCGCCGCCCGCAAGCTGATACGATGGCAGAAGTCGCGCACATGCGCGGTCAACAATAACTGAACTCCATAACTGAATATGTCATCTTTACGCCGTGTATCGGAGGCGCTTGTTCCGGGATCCCAAGTCCCGGCACCAACAACGCAGTCGGTGGGTTAACAAGGCGTGATTGCAGAACCGGATGCAATCACCTTGCGTCCGGCCCCGTATACGAGCGTAAGGAGAAACGATGAGACGCATCATCGATCTTTGCAAGCGAGTACCGCTCCTACCTATCACCATCATCAGCGCATTGCCGATTGCGTTACTGTGGAGCTTCCGCCCCTGGGGCCATTCCCTCGGCTCCCTCGACCCGTCACTGGGCCAGTACCTCATCATCGCGCTGGTCGTATATACCGTCGTGGATACGGTCATCGGCATGGTCGACGATTTGCGGCACGGGCATGTCGGCGTTGATATTCTTGCGGTAATCGCGATTCTGTCCACGGTCGCCGTGGGCGAATACTGGGCTGCCTGGACCGTCGTGCTGATGGTCTGGAGCGGCGAAGCGATTGAGGAATACGCGCAATCCAAGGCGGAAAGCAACCTGACCGCGCTGATCAAGGCGGCCCCGCAGACCGCGCATATCGCCACGTTGCCGGGTGTCGGTTCCGCTGCCGGCAAGGCGCAGCGCAGTGAGGATGGCTTCCATAAGACCGCAGACGTGAGCAGTGCCGCAGCCGGCGATTCGGCGTCCG
>NZ_JBJEIH010000025.1:41221-46031 GCF_051876855.1 Bifidobacterium sp. | reverse complement strand
AACGCTGATTCCGCGAAAACCACGGAGAATCTGGCCGATTCCGCTGCATCCAACGACAACATGCATTTCCGTACGGTTCCGGTTGAGGAAGTCAAACTGGATGACGTGCTGACCGTACTCCCCGGCGAAACCGTCCCCGTCGACGGCGTGCTGATGAGCGGCCAGGCGACCCTCGATCTTAGCAATATCAACGGCGAACCGGTGCCCCGCGAGGTGTTCGCCGGCGCCCGCGTCATGTCCGGCGCGGTCAACGGTTCAACCGCGTTCACCATGCGTGCCACTCAGTTGTCGCATGATTCGCAGTATCAGCGCATCCTCGAGCTCGTCTCGTCCGCGCAGAATTCCCGCGCGACCGTCGTCAAGACCGCGGATATTTTGGCCGTGCCGTTCACGGTGATTTCACTGGTGATCGCGTGTGTGGCGTGGGGCGTGTCCGGTGTGCCGACGCGGTTCGCGCAGGTGCTCGTGCTCGCTACGCCGTGCCCGCTACTGATCGCAGCCCCGGTCGCGTACATGGCGGGTACCGGACGCTTGGCGAAGGCCGGAATCCTGATCAAAGCGCAGGAAATCTTGGAGAATCTTGGCCGTGTATCGCATATCTTCTTCGACAAGACCGGCACGCTGACGGTCAAGCAGCCGCAGGTCGTGCGTGTTGATTTGCTGCCGGATGCGGGTGCCGGCATCCCGATGCGCGTCACCGAGACGGGAACGGTTGCCGCCGGCGCCGAGAACACTGAGGCCGCAGCTGGAGCCGAAACTGCCCACGCCCGTATCGACAAGGATCATATCCTCATGCTCGCCGGAGTGGTGGAAACCTACTCCGTGCATATTCTCGCCAAAGGCATCGTGAAGGCGGGTGCCGCGGCGCTCGACCGTCTGCATGACCGCTTCGACAAGGGCAACCGCAATTGCGCGCAACCTGCGACCGATCCGGGGCATCGCCGCGGTGATTACCCGGTTGTCAAGGACATCCATGAGGATGCCGGCAAGGGTATTTCCGGCAAGGTCAACGGGCTGAACGTGAGTGTCGGTCGTTTCGCGTATGTCACGCAGCCTCAGGTGGATGCCGGGCTGCAGCAGCAGTCTGCCACACCGCTCGACTTCTTCCCGGACAGCCGCTTCGGCGGTCTCGCGCCTGACGAAATGGCCACCTATGTGGCAATCAACGGCAAGCTCGCCGCCCGTATTGTGATGAAGGACATTCCGCGACCGAATGCGAAGGAATCGTTGCAACGCCTGCGTGAACTGGGCGTAGAGCATTTGACGATGGTGACCGGCGACAAGGAGCCCAGCGCCCGCATCATCGCCGATGAGGTCGGCATCACCGACGTGCATTCCGAGCTGCTGCCGGAAGACAAAGTGAACACGGTGCGTTCCGCAGCCCAGGACAAAGTCGCCGCGCAGCCGTGGTGGGATCGGATTATCCAGAAGCTGGTCGGCGAATCGACCACGCGCCCGGTGTCGATGATGGTTGGTGACGGCGTGAACGATGCCCCGGTGCTTGCGGCCGC
Organism: Bifidobacterium sp.; assembly: GCF_051876855.1. Classification (GTDB taxonomy): domain Bacteria; phylum Actinomycetota; class Actinomycetes; order Actinomycetales; family Bifidobacteriaceae; genus Bifidobacterium. The sequence continues at coordinate 44,520 of NZ_JBJEIH010000025.1, read as the reverse complement.
CGATATCGGCATGGCGATGACCGACGGTACGACGACCGCCGCCTCGGAATCCGCGCAGGTGGTCATCATGAACGATGACATCGCGTGCGTGCCGAAGGCAATCGCGATCGCGCGTCGGACCAAGCGCGTCATGCTGCAGGCGGTGGTCGCCGGTTTGTCGCTGGCGATTGTCGGCATGGTGTGCGCCGCATTCAACCTGATTCCTGCGGTTGTCGGCGCGTTCCTGCAGGAGGCGATCGACGTGGTGTCGATTCTGTGGGCGCTGACCGCGCTGCTCGACCGCGAGTAGGGGGTCGGGCTTCGGGGTTGGTATTTGCCTGCTGTGTGACTCGCTAGTCGCACGGCGGCGGGATGCGCCCCAGGTTTCTTCTTTCTCTGCTTGGTATCTGCCCGTCGTGTGATTGATTGATCGCACGACGGGCAGTTTTGTGACGGAATTCTGCTCGGGCGCTCGCTATCGGTCCGTTGTGTAATCGGCTGGTTGCACGGCACTCGTACATCTTCCGCAATTACCGAGGTTGCGTTAGGCTGGAATGCATGGTTGACGAACATGATGACAAGAACGGACTGCGGATTGCAGTGATCGGCGCCGGCCCGGCAGGCGTCTACTCGTCGGATATCTTCCTGCGCCAGCTGCGCAAGGAAGGCGAGAAGCTCGGCGTGGGCACGGACGCCCGTATCGACCTGTTCGAGAAGCTTCCGGTACCTTTCGGCCTGGTGCGCTACGGTGTGGCCCCGGACCATCCGAGCATCAAATTCATTGCGGACGCACTCGAGAAAACCCTTGACAATCCTGACATCCACCTGTACTGCGACGTGGAGTTCGGCAAGGACGTCACGCTGGACGATTTGCTGCAGCGTTATGATGCCGTGCTTTTCGCAACCGGCGCGGTCAAGGACAAGCCGCTGAACCTGCCCGGTGCTGATTTGGACGGCGTGTATGGCGCCGCGAAATTCGTCGAATGGTATGACGGCTACCCAACAGGCGCCCGCACGTGGCCGCTGGACGCGCAGCAGGTCGCCGTGATCGGCGGCGGCAACGTAGCGATGGATGTCGCCCGCGAGCTCATGCGCAACGCTGACGATCTCAAGGCCCGCACCGACATCCCCGACAACGTATACGAAGGCATTAAGGGCAACAAGGCGCGCGAACTGCATCTGTTCATCCGCCGTGGCGTCGCGCAGGCGAAGTTCTCCGTGCAGGAGCTGCGCGAGATGGAGAAGCTGCCGGGCGTCCAGCTGATTATCAACGAGGACGATTTCGAGCTTGATGACGACACCATTGAGGAGGCCGGTAAGAACAAGCTGACCCGTCAGATGGTCGAGGAGCTGTACGCGATCCGCGAAATGGCTGAAGACATGGAAGATGACGGCGACGTCGATTTCGAAGGCAACCCGGCGGACCGCAAGTATTACGTGCACTTCAATTCCGCTCCGACCGAGGTGCTCGGCGAGGACGGCAAGGTCAAGGCGATCCGCGTGGAGCGCACGGAAACCGGTGCCGACGGTGTGATGCACCGCACCGGCGAGTTCACCGACTACCCCGTGCAAGCCGTGTATCATGCCATCGGCTATCAGCCGGCCACTGCGCCCGGCATCGCGTATGACGAGCGTCACGCGCACCTGGCGAACGCGGGCGGCGACGGCCGTATCACCACCGAGGCCGATGGCGGCGACGTGCGCGACCGCCTGTACGCGACCGGCTGGGCGAAGCGCGGACCGGTGGGCCTGATTGGTTCCACGAAGTCCGACGCCCTGATGATTGTCACCAATATGCTCGAGGACCTGTCGAAGGCCGCCGAGGGTGGCCGCATCGCCCCCGACCGCGACCCCGAATCCATCGACCGCCTGCTTGCCGAGCGCGGTGTCAAGCCGATTGATTTCGCCGGCTGGAAGCGGATTGACGCGTTCGAACGGTCCGAAGGCGCGAAAGAAGGCCGCGAACACAAGAAGGTCATCGAGCCTGAGCAGATGCGCGCGCTTGCTCACGCTGAGTGACATTACCGAGTACGCAGATCGGGTATCGCGGGCTGAACAACGTTGCTGGTAACGCCGGCAACCCCGGTACGCCGCACGCTGAGCTGAAGGCGTAGCGTCATGAACCCCATCGGCATAACCCCAAGAAACGGCGGTGCCGCAACGTTCTTCGTATGTTGCGACACCGCCGCCGCGTATCTGGAACAACCATCGTGCCGTTCATCAAGCGCATATTCAGAAAAAACTCAGTGTCGGCTTTTAGTGTGAACACCATGAACGGCAACATGAAGGTGCATGGTCACTGCAACGGCTTGAAAACAGTCTTTCTGTTCGGGCTGATGTGGGCAATCATCATGCTGATTTGGTGGCTGACCGGCGCGAGTCAGGACACGCTGGGGGTATATCTCGTCATCGGCGTGGCCAGCACATTCATCTCGTACTGGTTTTCAGACCGCATCTCCATCGCATCGATGGGCGCGCGTCATGTCTCCGAGCAGGAAGTGCCCGAACTGTACCGGATTGTGCGCGAACTGTCCGCCCGCGCCGGCAAGCCCATGCCGCGCATCTACATCGCGCCGACCATGAGCCCCAACGCCTTCGCGACCGGCCGCAACGAGCATCACGCCGCCGTCTGCTGCACGCAAGGCATCCTGCAGATTCTCAATGAGCGTGAGCTGCGCGGTGTGCTCGGCCACGAGCTCATGCATGTGTACAACCACGACATCCTCACGTCCGCCATCGCATCAGCTATGGCGACGGTCATCACGTATCTCGGCTACGCGCTTATGTATTTCGGCGGTGGCGATGACGATGACCGCGATTCCGGGCCGCTGGGCCTCCTGGGGGTCATTTTGAGTGCGATTCTCGCGCCGATCGGGGCGTCACTGATCCAGCTTGCGATCTCCCGGACGCGTGAGTACGACGCCGACGAGGACGGCAGCAAGCTGACCGGAGATCCGGAGGCGCTCGCATCCGCGCTGTACAAGATTTCGTACGGCGTCAAGGAGCATCCGATGGCCGCGACCGCTGGAAATCAAAGCACCGCAGCCATGATGATCGAAAGCCCGTTCAGCGAGGAAGGCTTCCAGAAGCTTTTCTCCACCCATCCGCCGACCGCCGACCGCATCAACCGGCTGATACAGATGGCCCACGAAATGCACGGCGCCACCGTCACCATGCCGGGCGAGACTCAGCAAGTGCCCTACCAGCAGACCGCCCAGCCCGCTTACTCCCAGTACGGCCGCTGACTATCGACGGTGAGGTGAGTGCCGGGCGTCGGCAGAACCTTCTGCCGACGGTGAGTGGGTCGTGAGTGTCGGTAG